>JBBSUJ010000073.1:0-16720 GCA_038235025.1 Burkholderiales bacterium | reverse complement strand
GGATGACTCTGGGGTGGCGCAAACCGATTGAGGTTTACGCAGAGCATCTGGCCAGACTGACTGTTCAGCCTGACTTGGTGCATTGAATTAATGTTGCACTTGGGGTTGAAACCGCCCTTATCCAGTAAGCGCTAGCAGCTATTAAGTTAGAAGCAAATCTGCACCCCTCATTTTGATTCCTTCCCGTTGTCGGTCAGGGGCGTTCAGGATGTCCTGCATAACTCGCTGCGGTCTGTGATGGCACGGCCTCGGGTACACCATCACTTCACGGCAGAAGTTTGCGCAGCTCCCGCGTTGACACGTCATCTATGTGGCGAAAGGCCGGGGCAATGTTGGCGATTTCGTCGGCTGACACGCCGAACGCTTCGAAGAAGACCGCCCACTCGCGCACGGTGCTCCAGACATCAGCCATCAGCTGTGCGGCCTTGGCTTTTGACAAGGTGAACATGGCGTGCGCGGCGAGTGCGTTGTCGAGCGTCGCGAGCCTGCCTTGCGGGCCCACTCCCAGGTGCAGGAAGCGCTCGGTAGCGTGGCTGGCGCGCGGCAGCACGTCGTACAACGGGCTTAGGCGCCAGCCTCGAATGCGCGGGTCCAAAAGGAACCCGTGGTTGCGCAAATGGTCGTCGTCGTTGCTGACGAGCACGTTGTAGACCATGCGTTTGAAGAGCTCTTCGTTGTCGGCTTGGATGACGCTCGGGTGGCAGTGGACACGCACGGCCTGGGCGAGGTCGGTGTAGGCCTTGGTGATCGACTCGCTTTCATCGCAGGCAAGCATGGTCAACCCGCTCACGAACGGGAGACGATGCTCAACGGACCCGCCGCCTGGCTGCGTGAGTAGCAGGTCGACATGGTTGGCGGGAACCTCGCCGGGCGCAGACCAGTAGCGGTCGAATCGTTGGATGAGCATGAGCTTGCGGTCGCCGATAGTGCGAACCTGGAGCGGGGCAACCCGCAGGCCGGCCTTCGCCGCGAGCAGCAGAGATGCGCACTCGATGCCGGGCACGTCGAAGGTGTCCTTGCGGCTGGAGAACTTGGCCAGCCACAGCCTGCCGGTGTCGTCGCGCACCGTGGCCTTGGGGCGTGCCCCGCCGAGGGCGGTGCCATCGACGAAGATGGCTTCGAGGTGCGCGGGGATGGGCAGCCCTTCCTCAATACGGTCTGCCGCTTCCAGCAGGTGGGCCAAGTTGTGAGAGGCGTGGTGGCCGTGGCTTGGGCCATCATGGATGGACGGCCGGATGTCGAGCGCGCCGACGCGGTCACTGCCTGCGTGCAGCAGGTATTGAGACTCCGCGAGGCTGTTGGCGGGCACCTTGAGCTTGGATTCAATGACGCGCCGACCCCAGGCGTCGGGCGCGGCGTCGCGGATGCCGCCGAAACGGGTGAGGTTGTTGGCGGGCAGCAGCCGCTTGCCGAGAACTTCGTCGAGGTCGGCCAAGCCCAGGCTCACGGGGTCGACTTCTACGGCATCCGGACGGCGAGCGTATTTGGTTCCGTAGGCAAAGTTGGAGGCCAGAACGTTCGGACCTTCTTCGGTCATCTGCAACTGGCCACAAGGCCGCCACTCCTGCGCCATGTGGGCAAAGACCATCAGTTTCTTCTCTGTCGCGGCCATGTGCGGTGCCCCTTAAAAGTCCAGTTCTTCACGTTCGGCCGCACTCAGGTCGCGTACCCGCTTCGCTTTTTCGCGCGCGGCTAGCGCCAACAAAGCCGGGTCTTGCTCGCTCAGCAAGTCGAGGAGCGTACTGCCGGGGGAGACAGCTTCGAGGTAACGCAACACCTGACCTATCGCGAGCCCCGGGTCGCCGCGCTCGAGCCGGTAGGCCGTGTTGCGAGACAGCCCCGCGCGCAATGCAGCGTTTGACTGCTTGACCTTTCTTGCCAAGCGCAGTCGCGCGAGCAACGCGCCCAGGGTTTTGCACTCGTCGATTTGACGAGGGGACAGCATGGAGGCTTGTGTGATTTTCATGTTCGTTAAAACGATCCTAATAGGATTTATGCTCGATTTTACGATCAAATTATCGGGAAATCCTTCAGAGCGCTTAGATTGCTCGTTAAATCTAACGTAAACCTATTTATGCTCGATTTAAAGAGCTTTAACCACCTTTCAAGCGTCTGAAGGTTCACATACGTTTGGGGATGGGCATCAGTCCAGTCGTGACCCCTTGGACTTGCGGCCAAGCAATGCCATGCCACATCGCGCGGCCGCTGTGGACTTCGGCTCCCATTCCGAGCCCGTCTCAGAGACTACCGTTACGACTGACGGCTCTTGGTCGATAGCCGCCCGGCTCATAACCAGCCGAGCCAGTAAAGCAATCACAATCTCCGACCACGTGTTCTTTCGCAAGCTTTTTTGATGACCCCCAACTCCTACCCCGCCCTCCTCCAATCCGGCAACGCCCTCGTCGCCCAAGCCCAAACCGTGGCCACGCAGGACTTTGCAGCCGCGCGGGCGTTGTGGCGGGAGGCGGGTGCGCTGTTCTTACGCGCGCATGAGGCCGATCCGCTGCAGCACGCGGCGGCGCTGCGGTTGGCGCAGGCTTCGATGGCCGAGGCGCATGCGCTGCAGAAAGAAGAGTCGGAAGACGCGGTGTCCATGTGGCGCCGGGCTGCGGCGCAGTGCGAGGCGGCTTTTGCGCTGGAGCCGCGACACGCTGCTACGGCCAAGTTGGCGGCCGGTGCCTATGCCTGGGCGCAAGACCCGGAAGCCGCGCAAGGCTGGGCGCAGATCGCACGACATTTAAGCGGGGAGCCTGCGATGGAGGTTGAGCCTGGCGATGCGCCTGAAACGGCAGCGCCCTAAGCGACAAAGCGTTTGCCACCCCGCCTGTTTTGTTACCGGCGCTCCACTCCCGACTGCCAAGTTTCGGTGTTCGACGTGCAGGGCCTTCAGCCAGCGCCTCTGACCTCAACGCCTTCAGCGTCAGCAGCCACGCTGCACCCGCGCCGTCAGTTCGTCAGTTCGTCAGTTCGTCAGTTCGCTACTTCGCTAATTCACCAGCGTGCGCGACGGCCACCAAAGCCAGCTTCATCAGGCTAAACAAGCCGCTGACCACAGTGCTGTGAATGCAGATGGTTGGCAAATTTTTACCAATGAGGAGTTTTATCAGTACCGCCTTGCAGCGCCCGAACGCCGCAAGGCTCCCTGGGTGCGCTGCGCGACAGACTGATGTGCCTAGGGACGTCCTGCATAACTCCCTGCGGTCTGTGATAGCGCGGCCTCGGGCGGTTCTCTGCGTTGCTTTTCTTGCCAATAGCACGCCTATTGGCTGCAAAAAGACGCCTTGCGCCCCATCCCGATCCGCACCATCACATCCTCGCGAGGGTTATGCAGGACATCCCTAGGGCGCATGTGTTTCCCCCGCGTTTGCAGATGGTGACAGCGTCGCAGCTCATGCCGCTCATTCCGCTGATTTCGCTGACTGCGCGCTGGTTTGCGCATCCACTTGCCGCAGGGCCGAGGCCCTATCACTCTTAGGTGGCGACCACTTCGACAATGTTGTCGTACACATCCACCCGTTTGTCATACAGCGGGATGGTGGTGCCGTTGACGCGGTTGTTGACCAGCTTGGCCAGGTCCACGTCGGCAATGACGACCTGCTCCATATTGGCGACGCCTTCTGCGGCAATGCCATCGCGCGCAAACGGAAAATCCGATGGCGTGATGATGGCGGCCTGGCCGTAGTGCAGGCCCAGGCCTTCGACCGTGAGGTTGCCGACGGTGCCGGTGACGGCCACATAGACCTGGTTTTCAATGGCGCGGGCATGGCAGCAGTAGCGCACGCGCCAAAAGCCCTGCTTGTCGTCGGTGCAAGACGGCACAAAGATGATGTCGACGCCTTGCTCGCACACCATGCGCGAGAGTTCGGGGAACTCGATGTCGTAGCAAATCAGGATGGCGATGCGGCCATAGGGTGTATCGAACACGCGAAGATGGTTGCCCGCATCGCCGCGCCATTTTTCCTTCTCCCAGCGGGTCAAGTGAATCTTTTCTTGCGTGAAGTGCTTGCCTTCGGGCGTAAACAAATAAGCCGTGTTGAGCAGCTTACCGTCGGTAATGGTGGGGTGGCTGCCGCCAATGATGTGCACGCCCCATTTCGTCGCCAGCTCTTCAAACAGGGCGATGTAGCGGCCGGTGTATTCATCCATGTTGCGCACAGCTTTGCGCAGATCGCTGGTGTCCATAAACGACAACAGCTGGGTGGTGAAAATCTCGGGGAACATGACGAACTGCGGCTTGTAGTCCCCCGCGGCTTTCATCACGAAACGCACTTGGTTCTCAAACGCTTCCCAACTGTCGATGGAACGCAGCAGGTATTGCACGGCCGCAATGCGCACCGTACCCTGACTGGGTTTGAGGGTGATTTTGTGGACGTCACTCGCGTCATTGACTACGGTGGGGGCGGTGGGGGAAGGGGAGGTCATAGGCTTTCCTGTTCTGAGCGTCCGTTGGACTTGCCGCTAAGGCCGGTCGGGCGCGTGGGGTCGTAATCTGGGTTGATCCAGGCGATCAGGCTGGCGTGCCCGCCGGATTCGCCGTCCTCCGGCAAATATCCGCTCATGATTCCGCAGTACCGAAAACCTTCGCGCAACTGAAAGCTGAGCACCGGGTCTTGCAGGTCGCCCCAAAGCACTTTTTTGGCATACAGCTCCACAGACATTTGGTCTGCCAGCGCTTGGTAGCCAGGCAGGCGACCACACGCAATGATGCGCCGCATGTTTAGCTGCTTGCACACCTTGCGGCGTCCTTCATAAAGCAAATGACCCACACTTTGACCGCGCGTGTCGGGGTCGACAAACACCTCGGCGCCGTAGAGCGTGAATCCATGCGGGTTGTGTGCCTGAAAGGTTCCGGCGGACGTGATCTCCATCCAGGTGTGCTCGTCGGCCCACTCATCCCACAAAATAACCAGCGAGCTTGCGCAGCCGAGCAATTGCTCGCCACGCACAGCAACCAATTGGCCTTGCGGAAACATAGTGAGCTGGCGCACCAGCTGCTCACTTTTCCACGGAGCTATGGTGGGGTAAACGCGTTTTTGTAGGGCCAGCAACGCGGGCACGTCCGAGATTGTCGTGGGCCGGACGATGATGGGCGTGGTCATGCAGGGGCACTTTGGGCGAGCACTGCGACGCAAGCAAACACGGGATGGGTAGTGGAAGGGGTGCTGGGAGGTGTAGTGGGAGATTTCTCCCGGGCGAGCAATGTCATCCGCCGATTATCTGGCAACGTTTTTGTAAATGCTGTGGGCGAACAACGCCCGCGCATGCGGGCGAAGCGCGACGCCCGCATGCGCGGGCGCAGTGGCTTATTTAATGCCGAGCAGTTCGACTTCAAAGTTCAGCGTGGCGTTTGGCGGAATCACACCGCCTGCGCCGCGCGCGCCATAGGCAATGGCCGGTGGGCAGGTGAGCTTGGCTTTGCCGCCGACCTTCATTTTTTGCACGCCTTCGGTCCAACAGGGAATGACACCGGTGAGTGGAAACTCAATCGGCTCGCCGCGCGCAATGGAGCTATCGAACTCCTTGCCGGTTTCAGGAAAGGTGCCGCGATAGTGGACTTTGACGGTATCTGTGGCCTTGGGGGTGGCGCCGGCGCCGTCCTTCAGGCTCTGATAGATCAGGCCGCTGGAGGTGGTGACTGGCTCAGCAGCGTGCGCGCACAGTGCTGCAGTAGCGAGTGCGGCTAGGGCGAAGGAGGTGCGAAGCGCGTGAGGAAGGCGTGTCATACAGAAATCCTGGGTTGCGATGAAAGCCGCGTGGCGTTGGTGTCGCGCGGGGAGTGAAAAACGAGAGAGAAACCAAAGGCGCCGTCAGCCAAGAGCGTGCGGCCATTGGTGCTTATTGTGGAAGCGGCTTATTTTGCGCCCGCCATGGTATCGAGCGCAGCAGACAACTGGGCCACCGTGCGGTCCACGTTGTGCCATTTGTCCAGCCCAAACAGGCCGATGCGAAAGGTTTTGAAATCAGGCCCCTCGTCGCATTGCAGCGGCACGCCGGCGGCGGTTTGCAATCCGGCCTCCATAAATTTCTTGCCGCTTTGAATGCCGTGATCGGTGGTGTAGCTCACCACCACGCCCGGGGCCTTGAAACCCTCGGCCGCCACGCTAGGGAATCCGCGCGATTGCAGCAGCGCCCGCACTTTGGTGCCGAGGTCGACCTGCTCGCTGCGCAGCTTTTCAAACCCGTAATCGCGCGCCTCCAGCATTGCATCACGCAGAAGAACCAGTGCGTCCGTAGGCAAGGTGGTGTGGTAGGCGTGCTGGCCTTTTTCGTAGCCTTCTGCGATCTGCATCCATTTCTTGAGGTCGCAGGAAAAGCTGGTGCTTTGCGTGTCCTCAATCGCTTGCCGCGCACGCCCGGACAACATCACCATGGCGCAGCAGGGCGAGGCGCTCCACCCTTTTTGCGGCGCACTGATCAGCACGTCGACACCCGTGGTTTCCATGTTCACCCACATCGCACCAGAGGCAACGCAGTCGAGCACCAACAGCGCGCCGACGGCGTGCGCTGCATCGGCGATGGTGCGCAAATAATCGTCGGGCAGCATGATGCCGCTTGCCGTCTCTACATGGGGAGCAAACACCACCTTGGGTCTTTCGGCGCGGATGGCATCGGCCACCTCACCGGCCGGGGTCGGTGCCCAAGGGTCTTGCGCGCCGGCGCCTTGGCGACGGGCCTTGCACACCACGGCATCCCCGCCCGAACGGCCCAAGCCGCTCAATCCACCCGCATCAAAAATCTGGCTCCAGCGATAACTAAACCAGCCATTGCGCACGATCAACACTTTCTCGCCGCTGGCAAACTGCCGCGCCACGGCTTCCATGCCAAACGTGCCGCTGCCCGGCACCAACACCGCAGTCTGGGCGCGATAGACCTGTTTGAGCGTGCCCAGAATGTCTTTCATCACCCCGGTGAAACGCGCTGACATGTGATTGAGCGCGCGGTCTGTGTAGACCACAGAAAATTCCAACAGTCCGTCGGGATCGATATCAGGCAAGAGTCCGGGCATGGCGTCTCCAAAAAATTGAGGGCTGTGAACGCGGCCGCCGCGGCAAGGGCTGCAGAGATCAAGCGAAGGGTTGAAAAGTGCTATTTCAGCTTAGCACTGCGCCCCGAACCGCGCGATTACACAAAGGAAAATTGCTATTTAATGTATAGCTGCTTAGGTTTGCCACATAAACGGTGGGGGCCTTTTTTATCAAAAACTATTTCGCATCGCGCCATTCCAGAGCCACGATGCCTTTGACCGTTCGTTGAACAGGCGCGCGGCCACGAAGCCACGACCCGACCCGCTCGTTGGCCCGCAGCTTTACGGCGTTCCGGCATTGGCTTTGTTGCGCCCGCGTGTGCGCAGAAAAGTAAGCCCGGTTTGAGGGAAACAGCACCCTCATGCACAACACTGACAAGGCCACGCAAGACGCCATGGCACACATGCAACAACGAATGGCCAGCATGCTGCCCGCACAGCGCAAACAAATGGAAGCCGTGATGGCAGATATGGGAATGGCGGTGGATAGCAAAAGGGGTCATGCGCGTCAAAAGTTGCGTCACCTCGAGAGGAGCCGCACGCCAAATAAAAGGTCGCGCCACAACCTGTTTGCGGCCTGGCAGGCTACTAATCAATTCGCGTCGCGCGGTCGCCAAACAAACCGCTGCCCACCCGCACCAGCGTGCTGCCGGCAGCAATCGCAGCCTCCAAGTCGCCGGTCATGCCGAGCGACAAGGTATCGAACTCCTCGCAGCCTGGTAACGCTGCGGCACGCACAGCATCGAAGACACTGCGCGCTCGCTGGTGCAGCAGGAGCTGGGCCGCAAAATCTTCCGCCGGCTCA
This sequence comes from Burkholderiales bacterium, assembly GCA_038235025.1. GTDB lineage: Bacteria > Pseudomonadota > Gammaproteobacteria > Burkholderiales > Burkholderiaceae_C > Simplicispira. The sequence continues at coordinate 8,891 of JBBSUJ010000073.1, read as the reverse complement.
GGAATGCTCATGACACCGCGCAGCTGCAGGCCCGGCAGCACGGCGATGGCGCGCGCAAAGGCTACAGCGGCGTCGGGTGCAACGCCCGCCTTGTTGCTGCCACCATCGACGTTCAGCTGAATGCACACCTGCAGGGGCGGCAGGTGTGCGGGGCGCTGCTCGGACAGTCGCACCGCAATGCGTTCGCGGTCCAGCGTGTGCAGCCATTGGAAATGCTCTGCCACCAAGCGCGTTTTGTTGGACTGCACCGGGCCAATGCAGTGCCACTGCAGCTCGAGCTGCCCAGCCGCTTGCACCTGTGCCATTTTTGCCACGGCCTCTTGCAAATAGTTTTCTCCAAATGCGCACTGGCCGGCTGCGGCGGCCTCCAGCACGCAATCTGCAGGAAACGTCTTGGATACGGCAAGTAACGACACGTGTTCTGGCGAACGCCCCGCAGCGTCGCAAGCCAGCGTGATTCGGGTGCGCACCTGTTGGAGCTTGTCGGTAATCGTGGTCATAATGTTTACCAAGCGTATCAAACGACCGAGGGAACCCCGTGGACATTACCCAGCTGCTTGCATTCAGCGTCAAAAACAAGGCGTCTGACCTGCACCTTTCCGCGGGCCTGCCGCCGATGATTCGGGTGCACGGCGACGTGCGGCGCATCAACGTCGACGCGTTAGACCACAAAACCGTGCACGCCATGGTCTACGACATCATGAGCGACTCACAGCGCAAAACCTACGAGGAGTTCCTGGAAGTCGACTTCTCGTTCGAAATTGAAGGGCTGGCGCGGTTTCGGGTCAACGCCTTCAACCAGAACCGCGGCGCAGCCGCTGTGCTCAGGACCATCCCCAGCAAAATCCTGACCCTTGAGCAGCTCAACACGCCCAAGATTTTTGCTGACTTGGCCCTCAAACCGCGCGGCCTGGTGCTGGTTACCGGCCCCACAGGCTCGGGCAAGTCGACGACGCTGGCCGCCATGGTGAACCACCTGAACGAGAGCGAGTACGGCCACGTACTGACCATCGAAGACCCTATCGAATTCGTGCACGAATCGAAAAAGTGTTTGGTGAACCAGCGCGAAGTGGGCCCGATGACGTTGTCATTCGCCGCGGCACTGCGCTCTGCGCTGCGCGAAGATCCAGACGCCATCCTGGTGGGCGAATTGCGTGACCTGGAAACCATTCGCTTGGCGATGACGGCCGCTGAAACGGGCCACTTGGTGTTTGGCACTTTGCACACGTCCAGCGCCGCCAAAACCATCGACCGCATCATTGATGTGTTCCCGGCCGAAGAGAAAGAAATGGTGCGGGCCATGCTGTCGGAATCATTACAGGCGGTGGTGTCGCAAACGCTTTGCAAGCTTAAAGATGGTTCCGGCCGTGTGGCAGCGCATGAAATCATGCTGGGCACCAGCGCCATTCGCAACCTGATTCGCGAGGCCAAAGTCGCGCAAATGTATTCAACCATTCAGACCAGCAACAGCGTGGGCATGCAAACGCTGGACCAGAACCTTACCGATTTGGTCCGCCGCAACGTCATCAGTTCTGCCGAGGCCCGTAGCAAGGCCAAAATCCCAGACAACTTCCCAGGCTAGTCGACGTCTTTTTGTTTTTCTGCGGCCCTGTGGCCGTACACCGGAGCACCCCATGAAAGGCATCCTCGGACTCTTGCGCAATCAGCGCAAGGCCAAGTCACCTGCAGACCATTCCGACTCGGTTTTCTTTTCGACCGCGTTCGTTAATCAGGGCGTGGAGTCCAGCATGCTGGTGCCGTGGGAGGCGCGTGCTGTCGAAGTAGCCGCTAAGCGCATGCCTACCAGCCGGGGCGGCAAGTTGCTGCAGGCGCTGTGGGCCAAAGACAAGTACATGGCGCACCTTGACAACGACGCCGTGCAGCGCATGGAGCAATTTTTCGAGTTCGCTCAGATCGAACCCAATCGCGATGTGATTCGCCAGGACGAATACGGCAACTTCATGGTGGTGCTGTTGACCGGCACCATCGCCGTCGATCGCCTGCAACCGTGGGGTGAGCAGCTGCGCCTGGCAGAGACCCGGCCAGGCGACATCCTGGGCGAAATGTCGCTGCTCGACAGTGGCATTCGCTTCTCCGCCTGCACCACACTGACCGAGTGCGAAATTGCGGTGCTCAGTGCCGACGGCATGGACGAGATGATGCTGAAAGATCCCCAGCTCGCCGCCAGCTTGGTAGCCCTGTTGGCGCGCAAACTCTCGCTGCGCCTGCGCGCAGTAAGCGCGCGCCTGAGCGAACACCAGAAATGATCTCCCGCAGTCCAGCGCCGTTGACCGGCGGGCTGCTGAGCCCGGCAGACACACCGCGCTTTTGCTGAGAGGAAGACCCACATGGAACGCGATCAGGCCAGTAAGTTCATCAACGATCTGCTCAAGCTGCTTGTCAGCCGCGGTGGCAGTGATCTTTTTATCACCGCCGAGTTTCCGCCCGCCATCAAGGTGGACGGTGCCATTGCCAAAGTATCGCCACAACCGCTGACCCCCAGCCATACCTTGACGCTGGCGCGCTCCATCATGAGCGACAAGCAGGCGGCAGAGTTTGAGCGGACTAAGGAGTGCAACTTCGCCATTTCTCCAGCTGGCATTGGGCGCTTTCGCGTCAACGCATTCATTCAGCAAGGCCGTGTCGGCATGGTGCTGCGGGTGATTCCGCTCACGCTACCGACTATCGACGGTTTAGGCGTGCCGCAAATCCTGAAAGAAGTGACCATGACCAAGCGTGGTCTGTGCATTTTGGTAGGCGCAACCGGCTCTGGCAAATCGACCACGCTGGCGGCCATGGTGGACTGGCGCAACGAGCACTCGTTCGGCCACATCATCACGATCGAAGACCCCGTAGAGTTCGTGCACCCGCACAAGAACTGCGTGGTAACGCAGCGTGAAGTGGGGCTTGATACCGAGAGCTGGGGCGCTGCCCTGAAAAACACGCTGCGGCAGGCGCCCGACGTCATTTTGATGGGGGAAATCCGCGACCGCGAGACCATGGAGCACGCCATTGCGTTCTCTGAAACCGGTCACCTTTGCATGGCAACGTTGCACGCCAACAGCGCCAACCAGGCGCTGGACCGCATCATCAACTTCTTCCCTGAAGAACGCCGCGCCCAACTGCTGATGGACCTGTCGCTCAACCTGCGCGGCCTGGTGTCGCAGCGGCTGATCGCAAAGCAAGATGGCAAGGGTCGCGCTGCAGCGGTTGAAATTTTGCTTAACACGCCCCTCATTTCTGACCTGATTTTCAAGGGCGAAGTCGCCGAGATCAAGGAAATCATGAAGAAGAGCCGAAACTTGGGCATGCAGACGTTCGACCAAGCGCTGTTTGACTTGTTTGAGGCCAACGTCATCACCTACGAAGATGCGCTGCGCAACGCCGATTCGCTGAACGACCTGCGCTTGCAAATCAAACTCAGCAGCCAGCGCGCCAAAACCACCGACTTGGCGGCAGGGACCGAACACTTTGTAATCGTTTGAGTCGTCCAGCAGCCTCTTGAAGGCTCGTGTGGATGCACTGTGGCGCACCCTCTGCATACCCCTGCGCACGCCCACGACACTGCTTGAAACCGAACTGTGTCGTGGTTCAAAACTCCACGTCGTTCCGCATGTAAAACCCGCACCACGGCGAGTGGCGTGCGCACATTCGTTAACCTTTTAATATTTTGATCTGTCGTTACGAAAGCCCCACCCATGTCCATGCAGCGTATTTACGAACCTGTTCCACCTCGCACAGTGGCTTTCCTTGGCCTTGGCGTCATGGGCTACCCAATGGCGGGGCATCTGGCGCGCGCAGGACACACCGTAACGGTCTACAACAGAACCGCATCTAAATCTATAGCTTGGTGTCAAGACTACGCAAGCGCTGGGGCCTCAAAAAATGCCTTAACGCCACGCGAAGCAGCTCAAGGGGCCGACTTCGTTTTCTGCTGCGTAGGGAACGACGACGACCTGCGTGCCGTCACACTAGGGGCCAATGGCGCGTTTTCGGGGATGGTGCCCGGCGCAGTTTTTGTAGACCACACCACGGCTTCCGCGGAAGTGGCCCGCGAACTGTACGGAGCAGCGCGCACGCTGGGCCTGTCCTTCATTGACGCGCCGGTGTCTGGCGGCGAGGCAGGTGCGAAAAATGGTCAACTCACGGTCATGTGCGGCGGAGACCAAGCGGCATTCGATAGCGCACGCCCGGTCGGCTTGGCCTATGCGCGGGCCTTTACGCGGCTGGGCGAAGCGGGTGCCGGGCAGCTCACCAAAATGGTCAATCAAATTTGCATTGCGGGCTTGCTGCAAGGGCTGTCCGAAGCCGTTGCATTTGGTCAGCGCGCCGGGCTGGACTTGGCCCAGGTGCTGGACGTGATCGGCAAAGGTGCCGCGCAAAGTTGGCAAATGGACAACCGCGGAAAAACCATGGCCGAGGGCACTTTCGACTTTGGTTTTGCCGTGGGCTGGATGCGAAAGGACCTGGGCTTAGTGCTGGCCGAAGGCCGGCGCAACGGCGCGCAGCTTCCAGTTACTGCACTGGTCGACCAGTTCTACGCGGACCTTCAAGGCCAAGGCGGGCAGAGGTGGGACACCTCCAGCCTGATCAAACGCTTGGGTTAACCGCCGCGCAGAGTCGTCACGGCGGCTTCAGGGGCGAAGCGCCCTGCTCGAGGGAAGCGATGTTTCGCCCGTTGCAGGCTGCTGGGGGTTGGTGTCCGTGACTGGTGCGCGAGGCGCTGCGTTCAGACGCGCCAGATCGCCTTCGCTCACATATTCAAAGATGCGCACGACTTTGCGCACGCCGGTAACGCCACGTGCAATGGACGTCGCCCGGTCGGCTTCTCGCTGCGTCACGACGCCCATGAGGTACACCACGCCTCGCTCGGTCACCACCTTGAAAGCGCTGGCGCTGATGTCTTTCGCATCAATCAGGCTGGCGCGCAGCTTGCCGGTAATAAAGGTGTCGTTTGACCGCTGCGACAGCGGGGTATTGGACATGACGGCCAGCTCGTTGACGATGCTGCGAACGTTTGTAACCTTGGATACCGCCTGGTTTAACGCGTCGCGCACTTGCGCTGTGGGCACTTCACCACTTAGCAGCACTTGGCGGTTAAAGCTGGTGATGTTGACGTGCACCTTATCGCCGTAGTCCGCGGCTACCAAGTTGGATGCGCGCAACTCGATACCTTGGTCCTCCACTTGGGTGCCGGTTGTGCGGCGGTCAATCGCCATCATGCCTCCCACGGCAGCTCCACCCAGAATCAAAGGGGCAGCGCAGCCAGCCAAAACAGCTGCGGCCAGCAAGCCGGTTAAAAGACGTGTCGTTAATCGAATCATCAAGAATTCTCCTGTTCACCAAACAATTGGGCATCGATGCCGTCGCACAGACAATTGAGCGCCAAGGTATGCACCTCGCGCACGCGGGCTGGGCGGTCGTGTGGCACGGCGATCAAAACATCCGTTTCTTGCAGTACCCCTGCCAACGCGCCGCCAGTGCGCCCGGTAAGTGCCAGTACTGCCATATCGCGCTCGTGAGCTGCCTCGGCGGCGGCCAGCACGTTCGATTCGTTCCCGGAGATGCACACAATTACCAGTACATCGCCCGCCTGGCCCAGCGCGCGAACCTGCCGTGCAAACTGCTGGCTGGCATCACCTCCGGCAGCGCCGGTCAACAACGAGCCGTCCACATTCAGCGACAGCGCCGCCAATTCAGGGCGTGGACGCTCAAAACCGGCAACGCATGACGCAGCAAACTGCTGCGCGTCCCCCGCGCAAGGCCCATTTCCACAGGCCAGAATTTTGCCGCCGCTGGTGACGCAGGCCACCAGCGCCTGCACCGCGTCTGACAAAGGCTTGCCTAGCAATGGGGCTAGCTGATACTTCAGGTCTGCGCTGTCAATGAAATGCTGCTGGATACGTTGCTCGATCATGGGGCCATGTGTCTGCAAAGGCACTCATGATAACTGCGGGATGTTATGTATTTTGTAGCAACACGTAGGCCGCCCCAAGCTTCAACTGGCATCAAAGGCAGCTTTCAGCCAGTCAATGTCCTCTTGCAGGACCACCACGTCAAAACGGCAGGGCGGCAAGCTGCGCAAATGCATCAAATAATGCCGGGCGGCATACACAATGCGCCGCTGCTTCGCCACTTGGACACTGGACGCTGCGCCGCCAAAAACTTTGCTTCGGCGCAGCCGCACCTCGACAAACACCACCGTGCCATCGGGCTCGCGCACGATCAGATCGATTTCGCCCCCGCCGCGCCCTGGCGTTCGATAATTGCGCTCCAGCAACCGCAAACCGCGCGCCTGCAAATAAGCAAGGGCCCGGTCTTCGCCCTCATTGCCCCGCTCCCGGGTCGTCATCTCCGCTGCCGGCGCGGGGCGCACTTCTTTGCCAAGGAATCCCATTGAGCGCCTCTTTCAGTTCCGCATTGCACGCCGCCCATGAAGCCGCAGCATCGCAGCATTATCCGCAGGGCGCACTCTACGTGGTTGCCACTCCCATTGGCAATTTGGCCGACATCACCTTGCGCGCGCTGCATGTGCTGCAGCTGGTGGACTGCATCGCCTGCGAAGACACGCGCCATACCCAGGGGATGCTGCGCGCCTATGGCATCGATAAGTCGGCTGCGCAGCTGCTCGCACTGCACCAGCACAACGAAGCGGAAGCCGCGCAATCGGTGGTGGCCAGACTCCAGCGCGGAGAACGTGTCGCCTATGTAAGCGACGCCGGAACCCCTGGTGTCAGCGACCCGGGCGCCCGCTTGGTGGCGGCAGTCCAGACGGTCAGCCTTAAGGCGGTGGTGGTACCTGGCGCAAGCAGCGTCACTGCCGCGATCAGCGTGGCAGGCGCGGTCGCAGCACCCAGCGCTCCAAGCGGTTTTCTATTTGCAGGATTTTTGCCCACTAAAACCGGCGAACGCGCTGCCGCCATCGAACAGCTGAGGGGCGAGTCGCGTTGCATCGTGCTGCTGGAAGCGCCACACCGCATCGACGATCTCGCCGCTGCCCTTTCGATTCTCGGAGATCGTTCGGTCACGCTCGCGCGCGAAATGACCAAACAGTTTGAAAGTATCGCCACCCTGCCGGCGGACCAAATCCCGCCGTGGCTGAAAGAAGATGCCAATCGTTCCAGGGGCGAATTCGTGGTGGTGGTGCATCCTGCGCCGTTGGTGCAAGACACCGACGCTATGACCCACAAGCTTCTGGAGCAGCTCTTGGCCACTGTTCCGCTCAAATCTGCGGTGCGCATCACCGCCGACGTTACAGGAGCCTCCAAAAACGAGCTGTACGGGAAAGCGCTGCAGATGCGAAACGCGCAAGGCGACCCCTCGGGGGCATAAGAACGGCATAAGAGCAGAGGGAGGCGCGCTCTGCCCTGACCCTTCAACTGTTCCATCCGTGCACCGTTGACACCCGTCCATTCAAAGAGTGAAGGCCGCGAATTCCCCACTTGTCTTTCAAGGCACTGCGCCGATATGCACCCGCGAATTTCGGGGGCCAAAAAAGGCGCTGCGGTTGCTGCCGCCACCGGCACTCAAGAACAGGCGCCACCTCAAAAAAGGCGAATAAGTGCATCCACACTACTGTTGGGGATGTCCTGCATAACCCTCGTGAGGATGTGATGGTGCGGATCGGGATGGGGCGCAAGGCGTCTTTTTGCAGCCAATAGCCGTGCTATTGGCAAGAAAAGCAACGCAGAGAACCGCCCGAGGCCGCGCCATCACAGACCGCAGGGAGTTATGCAGGACGTCCTTAGCGTTTATTTTCGGCAAATACGTAACCATCAGTTGTAATTTGTTGCCATTTACAGCGGGATGCCTTTTTGCTGTGGCAATGTGTAAGCAAAAAAGCCGAGCAAATGTTCGTGTCGTTTGGAATGCCGGTTGTGCACTTCTCTGCAGAGAGAAAGGCGACAACGGTTGCCCTACCGTTGAACTTTCGTTGGTTCTAGCTTTTATTCGGCTGAATCAGCGACACCGAGGCCATCCAAGAGGAGGTGCGGCGGAACGAAGTGTGCGCCGAGATCAAGAACGTATTGGTCGATCAATACGGGCCGTCACACAACCCGTTCGACCAAAAGAGCGCGTCGCGATCGGACCCATTCAAGGAGCGCCCTTTTGATGATCAATGACGACGGTTACGGCGCGGCCCCGATCATGGAAGCGCCTGCCATGACACCCATTTCAAGGCGCACCATGAACATGGCTACGCGTCCGTGACAAGGCGGGCCGTCAGTAGCAGTGAATAGCCTGCAGCCCAGCGATGCCCACGTCCGAACTGGCTTGGTCAGTTGATACGCCGGCAACACCCTCCCAGTACCGGGCGACCCTGCCCAATGAGTGGAAAAAATGACGAAATACCCCCAGGTCCTGGCTCTGCTGGCCACCGCTTTTCTCGCCACATCGTGCGGCGGTGGGGATGCCCCTTCACCGCAAGACGGACCCCAAGCCCGTATCGGCACTGGCACCGTGCCCTTGTACCAGACGAGCGCAGAGCTGCTGACGCTGCCCCTGGTGAAGGTGGCGGGGAAAATCCAAACCGATGTGAAGCTCCGGCTGAAAAAGGAGGGTAGCTGGAAATTGCTGTCGGCCGGGCCGGTGCGCGCCGCCACGGCGTCCGATGTGCCGGGTTCCGCACTGGCCGCACCCGGCAGCACACTTGATTTGAGCAGCGGGCAGGCCGACGCCACGCTGACGGTGCCGCGTCTGCATGTGGAGGGGCGCATCTTTGCCAATGTGGCGCTCAGGCTTACCGGCAAGACCTAGGGATGTCCTGAACAAGTCATAAATGGCCGTGTTATCGGCACGATGGTGCGCTGCACTACCGCCATGGTTGGCTGGGGGAGTCAATTTCGGGCTATGTTGTGCCCAAGTCGCTATGTTTTGGCCGCATTGGCGGC
>JBBSUJ010000072.1:0-17395 GCA_038235025.1 Burkholderiales bacterium | reverse complement strand
TGCGGTCAATCTCACGCACTAGGTGGGCTCGACCTTTAGGCGTCAATAAGGCATTCTTGTGGGTGTTCATCCGGGGATTCCTGAAGAGAGTTGGGAGATGTCAGAACCTCCATCTTTCTTCACCTCGGGTGAACAACCTATTGGGAAACTACACGTGCCACCAATCACGACGGTGATCATTGCGACAGCTTCGGTTGAGCGGCTCATCAATGAGCTCCTGTCTGCGTTGCTGATGATTGGGCGGGATGCGAGAAGAATCGATCAGGCGAATAGGGTGCCGGATCGATGGGAGCTTAGCCGCCCAGTAGCCCCGCAGTGATCAGGCGCGCAGTCGCCGGGCGGTGGTGACGCCCAAGCCCTCGTGACCGACGGCGAGCCACAGGTGCTCTCGCTCCGGATGCCGGCTGATGATGGGCAAGCCGTCTGAGGTGGCGGCGCAAAAACCGGTCCAAGTGCGGATGGCCTTGCGTTGGGCCAAAGACGGCACATATTCCATCGCGCGGCGCAGCATGCGCGCCAGCACCGCGTTGTGAATGGCGGGGTCCAGCGTATCGAACTCGCGCGACGATCCGAGCAGCCGCTGCCCGGTCGGACGCGGCTGCAAATTGAACGCCACCCATATACCCTCCGTTTTGGTGGGCGTTGGTCACATAGCCCGGTTCCACCAGTTGGTGTTGCATGCTAGCGCTGCCTCGGTCGGTAATGACGAAATGGCCTTTTTTGGGCCGTGTCGGGAGCTCTGGGCAAAATTCGGTGGCGTGTGTGCCTGCAGCGAGCAGTACCGCGCCGCCTTGCCAGCGGCTGCCATCGGTGCAATGCACGGTTCGCTCATCGATGCGGCTCACGCGGCGGGTCTCGCACCGAATGCGTGGGCCCGCGTGGTTCAGAAGCCATTCAGCTGCGTTCGGCGCATACACCATGCTGTTGCCAGTCACCCGCAGCGCTCCATACAAGCCCGTGCTCAATACCGGCTCCAGTGCGGCCAGCTCACGGGCTGTGACAAGCTCGCACGCCACCTCGTGCGCGTGCAAGTGGAGGCGTTTTTGCTCAGCCGCGTGCATTTCCTGCGCATCGGCCGCAATCCAAAGCGTGCCGCAGTGGGGGTGATTCGTGGCGCGGCCTTGAGACGCCATTACCGCAGCCCATTCCCGCCAATAACCGAGCGATAGGTGGCTAAGCGCCAGCTCTGCCGGGTTGTCATCCATCACCACCAGGTGCCCCATACCGGCATGGGTTGTGCCACCAAGGTTTGCATCCAGTACCAGTGCGGATAGTCCTGCGTTGGCCAGAGCGTGAGCACAGGCTGGGCCCACCATGCCGGCACCGATCACGGTGACGTCAGGCTTTGACGTGTTTAGAGATCAATGCCCCAACCAAAAGGGTCATTGGGGTCGATGATGAGTGTGGCTTCTGCGCTGATGAACGCCCGGCCGCGCAAAGTAGGAATGAGCTGGTCGCCCTGCAGGGCGTAGCTGGCTTCGAACTCGCTGCCAATGATGCTGGCTTGACGCCAGATTTCACCGGGCTTGAGTTTGCCATCGGCCGCCAGGCAGGCGATCTTGGCACTGGTGCCAGTTCCACATGGCGAACGGTCGTACGCACCGCCTGGGCAGAGCACGAAGTTGCGACTGTCGGCTAGGTCGTCGTCACCGAACAGCTCCACATGATCGACGGGGCCGCCGTCGCTGCCCCGTACGCCCTGTTGAAGCAGGGCTTGCTGCACCGCCGTGGCAAACGCGCTGAGTGCGACGAGGTTGTCGCGTGCGACACGCTGAGTGGGTGTCGCCACCAGAAAGAACCAGTTTCCACCCCAAGCGACATCGCCAGTTACCGCGCCATACCCTGGAACGTTGAGCGTCATCGACTGGTGCAGCCGCCACGCAGGCACGTTTTGCACACTGACCGATCCGTCTTCATGGAGCGTGGTTTGAATGGTGCCTACCGGCGTTTCGATACCGTGAACACCTGGCTGAATGCGTCCCATGTGTGCCAGAGACGCAATGACGCCGATGGTGCCGTGGCCACACATGCCCAAATAACCGGTGTTATTGAAAAATACCACGCCCGCAGTATTTTTCGGATCAACTGGCGGGCAAAGCAGGGCACCCACGATGACATCGTTGCCGCGCGGCTCTAGCACCGTGGCCTGACGCCAAATATCGTGCTCGCTTGCAAGTAGCGCGCGGCGCTCAAGCGAGCCGATGACGCCTAATTCAGGAAAACCGTCTATGACTAAGCGCGTGGGTTCGCCGCCGGTGTGCGAATCGATGATTTGTATGCGACGCATGGTGACAAAATAAAAAAATGGCCTGCACACCGTGCAGGCCTGGGAGGCTGGGTAGCCTGCTCGAAACTCCCGCGCCAGGCGGAAGTGCGAGACGGTTAGTAGCTGGCCAGAGGCACTGGGACGCCGTTGCGGAAAGTGCTGACGGTGATAGGAGCTTGCTTCATGTTGCCCTTTTCGTCGTATGCGTAGGTACCGGTTACACCTTGGTAGCTCGAGCCGTAGATGTACTCGCCGACCTTCTTAGGATCAACAGAGCCAGACTTCTCGATGGCGTTGCCGATCAGCATGGTCTGGTCGTAAAACGAAGGGCCATAGGCGTCTGCATCGCGGTTAAAGCGAGCTTTGTACTTGGCCTTGAATGCTTTACCGGCCTCAGCTTTGTCGAGCATGCTGCCGCCCTGTGCGCAATAAACCGTATCGTTGACCGCGTCACCGCCGAGCTTGCCGACTTCAGGGCTGCACAGCGTATCGCCGCCGAGAAGTTTGGCATCAATGCCGAGCTGCTTCATCTGGCGCGCCATGGGCGCAGCCTGGGGCGCGTAGCCGCCAAAGAAGATAGCCTCAGGTGACTTGCCTTTGAGGTTGGTCAAAATGGCGAGAAAGTCGGTGGATTTGTCGGTTGTGAACTCTTGCCCCACAACTTCCAGGCCAAGCTTTTTGGCGGCCTTGGTGAACTCGTCAGCAACGCCTTGGCCAAACGCGGTGCGGTCGTCAATAACCGCGACTTTCTTGACCTTGAGCACGTTCGCCGCGTAGGTAGCCATGTTGGCGCCAATTTGCGAGTCGCTGGCCACAATACGGAACAGGTTTTTGTAGCCGTTGTCCGTCACCTTTGGATTGGTTCCCACGGTGGAAATCATCACGCCACCCTGGCTGTACACGCGCGATGCTGGAATCGCCACGCCCGAGCAGTACGGGCCCATGACAAACTTCACGCCATCGTCGACGAACTTTTGTGCGACGCTGACGCCGGCACGTGCATCGCACTGGTCATCTTCAGAGTCCAACTTGAATACCAACGTATTGCCGCCCACTTTGATTTTCTTGGAGTTGAGCTCGTCGATCGCTAGCTGGACACCGTTTTCGTTGTCTTTGCCGGCAAAGGCGTTAGGACCTGACAAGGGACCGGAGTGGCCAATGATGACTGTCTGGTCTGCGGCTTGTGCGGTACCTGCGAAGGCGAGGGCGACGAGAATGGCGGCGCTGGAAACTGCGAATTTCATGGGAAGTCCTTTCGTTGTGACAAAGCCAGCATACAGAGCTTGATAAGTGCATCAAGTGTTGCGTAGGCTTTTATAAGCAATCGTTTGGCACGGAAAGCCGTTGCAGGTTCGTGCTGCTCCCTGCGTTAGAGAGCGCAGCAATATCCGATACCGCGAGATGCATGGAAAACCCTAGGCGCTTTAAAGAGGAAGCAACGCGTCTTCGAATCATCAGCAAGCTCAAATACCCTGGGTTTTCAAGGCCTTTGGCTCCAATCTCAGCCAAAGCAGTCCGTTAAGCCACGGACCGGTGCTGTTCGGGTCGGGTTTCAAGCGCTTTGCGCACGATCGACTCCACCGCTGCGCGCTCTTCGCCAACTAGCGGCAGACGCGGGCGGCGCATGTGTTCGGTGCTGACGCCGGCCAGCAGGTCTATGAGTTTGAGGTTTTGCACCAGTTTGGTCGATACGTCGAGGTGCAAAAGCGGCATCATCCACTGATACAACTTAAGCGCCTCGTCATATTTGCCTGCCTTCATCAGGTCGTACAGCGCTACCGTCTCGCGTGGAAAGGTGCAGCCCACGCCGGCCAGAAATCCGTCGCAACCTAGCGCTAAACCCTCGAATGCCAAATCGTCCACGCCCAGGAACAACTGAAAACGGGTGCCTAGCGCCAAGCGCAGATCGGTGATGCGGCGAATGTCGCCGCAGCTTTCTTTGATGGCGACCACCCATTTGCAATCGGCCAGCTCGGCAAAATGCTCGGGTTTGAGGTCGACGCGGTAGGCGATGGGGTTGTTGTAAACCATGACCGGCTTTTGGGCGGCCTCGGTCATTACGCGGACGTTGGCAATAGCTTCGCGTGCGTCAGCAACGTAAATGACCGAAGGCATCACCATGTAGCCATTCACGCCTAAGGCGTTCGCTCCCTTGATGAAGCGAAGCGCCTCGCGGGTGCTGGTTTCTGACACGTTGGCCAATACGGGAACGCGGCCGTTAGCGGCTTCGATGGCAATTCGCGTAACTTCAAGCTTTTCTTCTAGTGTGAGTGTGCTTGCCTCACCCAACGATCCGCAGGTCACCAAACCGTGGACGCCATTACGAATCTGAAAGTCGATGTGCCGGGAAGTGCCATCGGCATAGATGCTCTAGTCAGCATGAAACTTGGTGGTGATGGCAGGAAAAATACCGGCCCAGCGGGTTTGTGTCGTGAGAACTCCAGGTAAGAAACGTGAAAGAAGGCGAGGAAGACAGGGGGGAGCTGTGCACGTGCCTAACAACGATTGCCCAAAGCCCACCCCATTCCCAACACATCTGATATATCAACAAGATATTTATATTTTGCAAGGGCTTCGTGGAAACGGCGAGAAAAAGCGCGCCAGGTACAGCGAAGCGCCGCTTGCGAAGCGAATCCGCTCGCGGACGGCATTTCACATAACCGAGGGGTGCAAGGTGTACGGGGCGTCACTCCGATGTGAAGGAACGGAATAGTGAAGACCGTTCTGGAAACCCTAAAATTGCCCGCTGCGCTGCAACAGGGCGCGCTGGCTTTGAAGCCGTACCTATGTTCTTCCGTTTGCCGAGAGCCCTTCATGACTGCACCCGCCACCGTCGCCGAAATCCGCAAAAGCTTTCTAGACTTCTTTGTCTCCAAGGGCCACATCGTGGTGCCGACCAGTTCGCTGGTGCCAGCGAACGACCCAACGCTGATGTTCACCAATTCAGGCATGGTGCAGTTCAAGGATGTGTTCCTGGGTACTGATAAGCGCCCTTACAACCGAGCGGTATCCGTGCAGGCCTGCTTGCGTGCAGGAGGCAAACACAACGATCTTGAAAACGTGGGTTACACCGCGCGTCACCACACGTTCTTCGAGATGCTGGGCAATTGGAGCTTTGGCGACTATTTCAAGCGCGAGTCGCTCAAGTGGGCCTGGGAGTTGCTGACCGAGGTGTACAAATTGCCCGCCGAGCGCTTGCTGGCCACGGTGTACCAAGAAGATGACGAGGCCTATGACATCTGGACAAAAGAGATCGGCCTGCCACCTGAGCGCGTGATTCGCATTGGCGACAACAAGGGCGGACGCTATAAAAGCGACAACTTTTGGATGATGGCCGACACCGGCCCTTGCGGCCCTTGCTCGGAGATTTTTTACGACCACGGACCGCATATTGCGGGTGGGCCTCCTGGCAGTCCAGACGAAGACGGTGACCGATTCATTGAAATCTGGAACAACGTGTTCATGCAGTTCGATATGGCCGAGGACGGCCGCGTCTCGCCGTTGCCCGCCCCCTGTGTGGACACGGGGATGGGACTGGAGCGGCTTGCAGCCATCCTGCAGCATGTGCACAGCAACTACGAAATCGATCTGTTCGACGCTCTGATCAAGGCCGCTGCGCGCGAAACCGGCGAGCAGGACCTGAACCACAAAAGCCTGCGTGTCATCGCTGACCACATTCGCGCCACCGCGTTTCTTGTCGCAGATGGCGTGATTCCTGGAAGCGAAGGGCGTGGTTACGTCCAGCGCCGCATCATCCGCCGTGCCATTCGTCATGGTTACAAACTTGGTAAGAAGACACCGTTTTTCCACAATCTAGTAGCTGATTTGGCTCGCGTTATGGGCGATGCTTATCCCAAGCTGCGTGAGCAGGAGCAGCGTATTACCGAAGTGCTCAAGGCGGAAGAAGAGCGGTTTTTCGAGACGTTGGCAAACGGTATGGAGATACTGGATGCGGCGTTGCCTGGGGACGCCCAGGTCCTGCCAGGGGACGTCGCCTTCAAGCTGCACGACACTTATGGATTTCCGCTAGACCTGACGAACGACGTTTGCCGCGAGCGCGACGTCGCTGTGGACGAGGTCGGTTTTCAGGCCGCCATGAACAAACAGAAAGCGCAGGCGCGTGCCGCGGGCAAGTTCAAGATGGACAAGGCGCTCGACTACTTGGGTGAACTAAACCGCTTTACAGGCTACGAAAAGCTCGTCGAAGATGCAAAAGTTATAGCTATCTACATAGATGGGACCAGCGCGAAAACCTTAAAAGAAGGGCAAACCGGCATTGTGGTTCTTGATACAACTCCGTTCTATGCAGAGAGCGGAGGTCAGGTGGGGGATCAGGGCGTGATCCGGTTGCCAGCCGGCCGCTTTGGCGTGGACGACACTCTCAAAATTCGCGCTGATGTGTTTGGTCACTACGGCACGCTGGAGCAAGGCAGTCTCAGCGTAGGGGGCATCGTGAAAGCCGAGGTGGATACCGCCGTGCGTGCAGCCACCGCGCGCAACCATTCGGTCACGCACATCATGCACAAAGCACTGCGCGAAGTTCTGGGTAACCACGTCCAACAAAAAGGCAGCTTGGTCGACGCAGACAAAACGCGCTTCGACTTTACCCATAACGCACCGTTGACCGATGCGCAAATTCGCGATATCGAACAGCGCGTAAACGCGGAAATCATCGCAAACCAGGCAACGCAGTCGCGGGTGATGGACATTGAGTCGGCACAGAAAACGGGCGCAACCATGCTGTTTGGCGAAAAGTATGGCGAAACAGTACGGGTCCTCGACATCGGCACCAGCAGGGAGCTGTGCGGGGGTACCCATGTGACGCGCACCGGCGACATTGGCTTTTTCACGATCACGGCCGAAGGCGGTGTCGCCTCTGGCGTACGCCGCGTAGAGGCTGTTACGGGCATAAATGCGCTGGCGTACGTGCAGGGAATGGAGAGCACGCTTGGTGGGGTCGCTGGCACTTTGAGGGTCGCCCCTGCGGAAGTACCGGCACGTGTGGACGCATTGATTGCGCAGTTACGTGACGCCGAGCGCGAAACCTTGGCGATCAAAAGTCGTTTGGCGGCGGCGCAAGGCGACGAATTGGTCGGCAGCGCGGTAGACGTAAGGGGCCTCAAAGTTCTGGCGGCAGAGCTGCCCGGTGCCGATGCCAAAGCCCTTCGCGAAACGATGGACAAGCTCAAAGACAAACTTAAAACTGCCGTTATCGTCTTGGCTGCGGTAGACGGTGGCAAGGTGCAGATTGCTGCGGGCGTCACAGCCGATAGCTTAGGCCGTATCAAGGCTGGCGAATTGGTGAACTTTGTAGCCAACCAGGTCGGCGGAAAAGGCGGCGGGAAGGCCGATATGGCAATGGCAGGAGGGACTGATCCGGCAGGCCTGTCAGCAGCGTTGGCTTCTGTCGCGGGGTGGATAGAAGCGCGGGTGTAACGACAATGCAGCCTGACCTGAAAAGCTCAGGGCTGTCGGATCTCCGTGTACACGGAAAACCTGGACACGGCTTGCGCCGCCGTTAGAAAAGTTCGACATCGTCGTTACTAACCTTGGCGGTCAACTCGCCGCACTGCACCAGTTCCGTGTAATGGCAGACGAGGTTGCGGCCGTGCTCCTTTGCGTAGTAGAGCGCTTGGTCTGCCGCGCCGAGAATCTCGACAGGCGCGCCTGCGTCAGTAGCCACGAAGCCGATACTCACAGAAATCTGGCCCACCTGCGGGAATTCATACGCCTCAACGCTGGTGCGAAATCGGTTGAAAACCTTGTGCGCCGTTTCGAGCGTTGCAGAGCGCAACAGGATGACGAACTCCTCGCCGCCGAAGCGGAAAACGCGGTCTTGGCTGCGAAAGGACGTGCGCAGGATGTTTGCCACCAAAATTAGCACTTCATCGCCGTAAAGATGCCCGAACCGGTCGTTGACCAATTTGAAGTGATCGATGTCAACCACCGCGAGCCAATGGCGAGCGTCTGCCGGCGGCAGGCAGCGATGGTCTTCATGGCTGTGTTCGAGCAAATCCTCGACGTGGCTGGAGGGCTCGCTGTCCGTTGCTTGCCGTGCGAACTGCTCATCAAAGGTCTTGCGGTTGAACAGGCCTGTCAGCGCATCACGCTCGCTGTAATCGAGCAAGCTTTGATAGTTTTGGTAGACATCAAAAACACCTTTGATGACCGCAATTTTGCTATTCGAAAAAGGCTTGTGTTGCGTTACTTCCAGGCAGCTTGTCACTTTGTCTTGCAGCCATACGGGCAACCAAAGTCGGTGGTGACCGTTTTCCAGCACAGTACATGCGCTTTTTTCGCGCTGACGCAGGCATTCGGCAAGCGCCGGAAATGTTCCAAGCGCGACTTTACGCATGTCACGCGGAGCTTCGGCGGTAGCGGATATCCACTTGCCCCCTTCCAGCCACGTTCGGGGCCGCACATGAAGGGCTCCGTTCACCGGAAAAACCTCAAGCGCGCGCACTTCAAGCGTCCCAGAAAGCTCCTGAAGCGCCGAGACAACGGAGACCTCCAGCCGCAAATGATCGCGGTGACCGGTCATTTCAACCAGGCTTTGCAGAATGGGCGACATGGTCATGGTGTCTTTACTTTCATATCAAGTTGGCTTGCGAACACCAAATCCCACACCCCGTGGCCAAGCTTTAGCCCTCGGTTCTCAAACTTGGTTAGCGGGCGATATGCGGGCTGCTGTGCATAGGCCTCTGCAGTATTTTTCAATAAAGGTTCGCCGGAAAGTACTTCTAACATCTGCTGGGCGTAAGGTTGCCAGTCTGTAGCGCAATGCAGGTAGCCGCCGGGCGCAAGTCGTCTGGCGAGCCGGGTGACAAACAGCGGCTGTATCAGGCGGCGCTTGTTGTGTTTTTTCTTGTGCCAAGGATCCGGGAAAAAAATATGGATGCCCGCTAGCGTTGCGCCGGTCAACATGTGTTCTAGCACCTCAACGGCATCGTGCTGAACAATGCGAATATTGGTTTGGCCTTGCTCTGAAATACGTTTCAGTAATGCGCCTACGCCAGGCGCATGAACTTCGCAGCACAGAAAATTGTCGTTGGGGCGCACGCCCGCAATGTACGCAGTGGCTTCGCCCATTCCAAAACCAATTTCCAGGATGAGAGGCGCTGGCCGTCCAAATACCGCTTCAGCGTTAAACGGGGCCTGCCGAAATGGCACCAACACCTGCGGACCCATTTGCTCGAACGCTTTGGCTTGGCCTGTGGTGGTTCGACCGGCTCGGCGAACGAAGCTACGGATAGTGCGCGGGTGCTCAACGCCGGACGGCGCCGCAGTAGCCGGCGTAGGAAGAATGGAGGCGGTGTCAGTCACTGTCATGATTGTAGAGACAGCGCCACATCGCGACCCAGTGTGTTAGCGCCTCCGACACGGAGACTTTCCCCAATACAGGGGCCAGTCCCAAAACAGTGGCTGCCGCTTGCAACGGCACTAGCGGATCTGACAAGTCCAGCGCAGGGGCTCCGTGTTGCTTGGACAATTTTGCGCCGTCTGAGCCCAGCACCAATGGCGTGTGCAGGTACTGCGGCATCGGTATGCCCAAGGCGGCTTGAAGCAGCAACTGGCGCGGCGTGTTGTCGGCAAGGTCTGCGCCTCGAACCACGTGGGTGGTTCCCTGCGCGGCATCGTCCACCACAACTGCTAGCTGATAGGCCCACCGTCCGTCGGCGCGCCGCAAGATGAAATCGCCCACACCTGCCATCACGTTCTGCGCTTGTGGACCCAAACGCCTGTCCTGCCAATGAACCGTGCTTTTTGCTATAAAAAGCGAAGCTGACTCCGACCGGCCATTGAACGTGGAGGGCCGGTTAACAACATATTTTTCGCTGAAAAATCGCCAGGCGTTTGCCGAGCAATCAGGCGCACCGTATCGGCAGGTGCCAGGATAAGGAAGAGGTTGGTGTGGCGTCGCGAACCTGCCAGCCGATGCATGAACCGCGGCAATCTCTCGGCGTGAGCATGCGCAGGGGTAGGCGAGGCCTTTGGAGATCAGCGCATCCAATGCCTGCTGGTAAACAGCACCTCGCTGCGACTGCCGCAATGGCAGTTCGTTCGGGCACAGGCCAAGCCTTGCGAGTTGCTGCAATATGAAGTCCGCAGCGCAAGCACTACAGCGCTCGGAATCCACGTCTTCGATGCGCACCAGCCACCGACCGCTATGGGCTTGTGCATCCAGCCAACTGGCCATTGCAGCCACCAATGAACCCATGTGCAATGGGCCCGTCGGAGATGGCGCAAAGCGGCCGATGTACGCCGCCATGGCGAAGGCTCAGCTCTTGTTTGGGGCTACTTCAAGCGCTAGTTCCAGGCCAGAGAGAAACGCGTCCTCAACCCTGTGACCCAAGCACCAGTCGCCACAAAGCCCAAGCGACTTCTCAGCGTTCCAGACGTGGCTGCATCCCAGCGGCTCGAGGGTCTGGGCCTGTTCCCAGCAAACCGCATGCGCATAGGCGGGCTCCGCGCGGATGCCGGTGATTTCAGAAAATGCTTTGAGCAGTTTTGCCTTGATGCGCTCTGGGTCGTCGTGAAAGTGTTCACGCGACCATACAGGACTGGCTTGTACAGTCCATCGCTCCACACCTGAGCGGCGCGGTTTGGAGGATTCTCGCGCCAGCCACGCCACTCGGTGGTGGGTACTGCGCGCCGCGTTCCACTGCGGGCCCAAAGTCGTGAGTCCGGGACGCACAGCCTGCGGAAACGCCAGCATCAACGTCCAGCAGGGAGCGGTGCGAACGTCTGCTACCGCGGCTGCCAAACCCGCATCCAAGCCGCTTGCTCGTAGCAAAGCCGCAGCGTGCTCGGCGGGCTGCGCAAGCAACACACCATCGAAGCCGGCAAATACTTGTGCGCCCCCGTCGGCAGTTGCGGTTCGGATTTGCCAGCCGCCTGGTTGAAGGCGGTCGCGTTCAATGCTGTCTACCCGCTGGCCGGTGAGAAGTTGCCCCGCCTGAACCAGCGGGGCGGCCCAGTACTCCACCAAGCTTTCCATGCCTGGCGTGGCGACCCAGTGCGGTTCTGCCGGTGGCGCACTGGCAGCAGCGACACGGCCGGCGGCATCCAGAATGCGGACTGCGTTGGCGCTCCAAGGCCGGCATATGCGTTCAGCCGTGCTTAGCGCTAACTCGAAACGTGCATCACGCACAGTGAAATACTGAGCCCCAGCGTCAAAACTGCCGAAGGGGGTTTGCAGAGTGGCCATGCGACCGCCAGGGCGCCGTGTTTTCTCGAACACGCACACGTCGTGTCCTGCTTGCACAAGGGTTCGCGCGCAGGCAACTCCCGCCATACCGGCACCAACGACGGCAAATCTACGTTGTTTTGGTGCAGCCGCCGATGGCGCGCTGGAGGACTTCTGGCGGGTGGTGGCGGGGAGACTGGTGCGCATGCGGAGCCTTCAGAAGCGTGAAAAAAATGGGGGTTTTGACGAAATCGACAATAGCGGAGGCGTTCCATTACCTATGAACAGTGCCAGGTCGTGTTGTTTAAAAAGCGGCTGCAGCGGGAAGCGGGCCACTACTGAGCGCGTTCCAGTAAGGCTTCTTCCACCTTGCCGGCCAATTGAGAAATCGCCAGTGCCGCCGGACAACCAGGAGCGTGCTGAAGCAAAAGCTGCCGGCGCATCACTGTTGCTCGTACCGTCGGATCGCCTGGGATGTCGCCCATGTGAATAAGGCGCACTGGCTTACCCGACTCGGTCACTACGAAGCGTTCGACGACCTGCTGCAGCTGGCTGGTGATGGCCCGGCCATCGCCCGGACGTGCTGTCTGGTTCACGATCATGCGCACATGCTGGCGTTTTTGTTGCATCGCCAACACCTTGATGGCGGCATAGGCATCGGTTAGCGAAGTTGGCTCTGGTGTGGCAACAATCAACACTTCGGATGCCAGAGAAATCGAAAACAGCACAACATCTGAAATGCCCGCGCCGGTATCGAGCAGGATGACGTCGTAGCGCGGCGTCAGCTCCTCAATTACGCTGAGAAATTGGTTGCGAACTTCGGGCGTCAAGCGAGAATATTCGACCATGCCTGAGCCGGCCAGTACGACCGAAAACCCGCCAGGCGCGGCAATGATGGCGTCGCTCAGGATCGCCTTGCCCGTAAATACATCGTGCAATGTGATCTTGGGGTGCAGATTCAGCACCACATCCAGGTTTGCCAAACCAAGGTCAGCGTCCAACACCAGTACGCGTTGGCCACGCCGGGTAAGTGCGGCAGCCAAATTGGCGGAAACGAAGGTTTTGCCAACGCCACCCTTGCCGCTGGTAACGGCGATGATTCGTGCTTTTCCCGACATACCAGTGCCTGGTTTGCCAGCGCTCAGGGGTGCAGGCTGGGCGGCCGCTAAAGGGGGGGGGGGCTGCGCGTCGCTCATCGGTTGGCTTTCAGTTGGCGCTGTCATTGTCGTTCAATCGGGATAAGTTGCCGCAGTCGGAGGGCGTGTACAGCGGTGCGAACAACATGCCTTTTTCCTCGGCGCTTACGGTGCTGTTGGGTTGCTCCTCAATGCAGACTCGGTTGCGCCCTTCCGCTTTCGCGCGGTACAACTGGTGGTCCGCGCGATTGGTCCACAACGACGTGGTGGAGCGAATCCACTGCAGGGCGAACGCTCCGCCAATACTAACGGTGACGCCAATTTTGGTGGTCGGGTTGACCATTACATGTGTGTCGGCTATGACGCGGCGAATGCGCTCGGCGACGGAGCGACCGAATTCCGCATGACAGGCGGGCAAGATGATCGCGAATTCCTCACCGCCGTAACGCGTGAGTGTGTCCATAGGGCGTACGCAGCCCGCCAAAGCAAGTGCCACGGATTGCAACACGCGATCGCCCGCGACATGGCCGTACTTGTCGTTGACGCTCTTGAAATGGTCAATATCGAGCATCAGCAGAAGAGCTGCCTCACCCGAACGGGCGACGCGGTCAACTTCGCGCTCCAATGTCGCTTCGAAATGGCGACGATTGGCCAAACCGGTGAGCGGGTCGCGCAAGGACAGCTCGCACAGCCCATCTATGACTCTTTGCAAATACTGAGTGTCAGGCCGCCCGTCTTGCGGCGACGGGACTGGCCGCCCCGTGCCTTGCTGGATCAGTGCGAGGGCAATGTCCAAACGCAAGTTGCGCATGGCGGCTGTTGAAGCGGTCTCGAGATCTTGCACAGTGCTTAG
Organism: Burkholderiales bacterium; assembly: GCA_038235025.1. Classification (GTDB taxonomy): domain Bacteria; phylum Pseudomonadota; class Gammaproteobacteria; order Burkholderiales; family Burkholderiaceae_C; genus Simplicispira. Next base: position 3,953 of record JBBSUJ010000072.1, on the reverse strand, counting down.
AGGGTTGGTTGAGTCAGTGTAGCGCGCGTTCTTATACCCGTGAGGCCCCGAAAAAGATTGCCAGTGCAGCCGAGGCCTGTTTTGCAACGGTATGTGGGCGCAAAGAGGCCTCAGTTAAGCGTGATGTTGGCTAATCGCCTGCCGACCCTGCGCAGGTTGCCCAGAGTAAACAGTTGTCGAGGCCCGGTATTTCTTACGCGGGCGTCTGTAGTCACCCTCCTACGCCACGCGCGCCGTCGTCCCACCAATTGCCTTCAGGGTCTGTCATACAGTCTGCAGCAATCTATTGTTATGAGGAGTTTTTCATGGATATCCCCCGAAATCACCGTCTGTCGCGCCTCTGCTCACGCCCATCCTTCGCGCGCACCTCTTCTGCGGTCGCGGTAATAGCCCTCACTTTCGGCTTGGTGGCTTGTGACAAGGCGCAGGAACCGCCAACGGTCGGCCAGCAGGTGGATTCTGCAATTCAAAACACCGAGCAGGCTGCGATGGATGCAAAGATCAACGCCGAGCAAGCCCTGTCCAACGCCGGAAACACAATGGACAGTGCAAGCACCGATGCTGGTGCAGCCATCACAAGTGCCGCTAATTCCGCATCGGACTTGGCCGAAGACGCGTCGATTACCGCGCAAGTTTCCGCTGAGCTGGCAAAAGACGCAGACTTAAGCGCCATCAAAATAGACGTGGATACGCAAAACGGCGCTGTAAGGCTTTCGGGCCCCGCTCCGTCGCAAGCGGCGAAAGACCGGGCGTCCACCCTTGCCGAAAGCGTGAAGGGCGTGGTGTCGGTAAACAACGAGCTGATAGTTAAGGTCGGCTGAACGCGCAGCGCTAGATTTAGGATAGGCGGATGAATCCCTCCGCCGCACCTGAAATTTCTCGTCTGTCGTCTGCCTCTGCCATCACGCAGTTGGTTCATCACGCTTATTCGCCGCCTTCTGGCTTTGAAGCGCCGCAACCGGCGATTCACAAAGCTTCAACCGTTATTTTTCCTTCCGTTGCCGCAATGAGGTCGCGTGAGTGGAAAGACAAGAGCGGCTACACCTACGGCCTTCACGGTACGCCTACCACCTTCATTCTTGAAGAGCGACTTTGCTCGCTGGAGGGGGGCGCGCAGTGCCTCTTGGTTCCCAGCGGCCTCGCCGCGATAGCCACAGTGTCACTGGCATTGCTTCAATCTGGTGACCATGTACTCTTGCCAGACAACGCCTACGGGCCTAACAAGGCGCTTACTCAAAGCCTGTTGCGGCAGTACGGGATCACCTACGGCGTTTACCAGTCGATGAATCTTGACGACCTTGCAAGAAAAATAACACCTGCGACCCGCCTTGTGTGGCTTGAGGCCCCAGGTTCGGTCACCATGGAGTTTCCAGACCTTATTAGCCAGACGCGGTTGTGCCGTGATCGCGATGTGTTTTGCGCGTTAGACAACACATGGGGCGCAGGGATTGCGTTTGCGCCGTTCGATCTGACGCGAGATTCTGGCGATCCCGTGGCCGTCGATATTAGTGTGCATGCTCTGACGAAGTACCCCAGTGGTGGTGGTGACGTGCTGATGGGTAGTGTTGTAACGCGGGACGCCGCGATCCACCTCAAAATCAAATTAGCGCACATGCACATGGGGTTGGGAGTGGGTGCCAACGATGCCGAAACCGTCCTTCGGTCGCTACCCAGCATTCGGCTGCGCTACCGAGCCCACGACTGTGCGGCTCGCACTCTCGCGCGTTGGATAGTAGACCAACCATCCGTCGTACAGGTTCTGCACCCCGCGTTGGAATCTTCACCGGGGCATGCCTACTGGCGAGCGCTCTGTTGCAGCTTGAGTGACAGCAACTGCGGGTCCGCTGCTGCGCAAGGCTCGGCGGCGGGCTTGTTCAGCGTGGTGATTGATGCGCGCAACACTCAGAAACAGGTTGATTCTTTTTGCGACGCCTTGCAGCTCTTCAAGTTGGGCTTTAGCTGGGGTGGTCCGATCAGTTTGGTTGTCCCTTATGACTTGGGCCAGATGCGAGCGGTGCCACAGGCGCACCTATCGAAGGGCTCTATAGTGCGTTTCTCTATTGGACTTGAGGACGTTAGTGACTTACAGGCCGACCTAGCCCAAGCGTTCTCCCATCTCAGTGTTTAGAAAAACATACGGCGGTTGAGCGCGCCGCACGCGGTAAAGGCCGGCCCTCTTTCGGCCCCAGTGCGGCGGCTCCTTGAGGGGCTGTTACAGTGGGCTTCAACTTTGGAAGGTAAACACTTTGGCCACCCCTAACTACGGATATGAAAAGCGCCAGCGCGAGCTCGCTAAGAAGAAGAAGAAGGAAGACAAGGCGCGCGCAAAGTTAGGCGGCGCTGATACGCGGCATGCCACGGTTTACGTAGCACCCGAGCCTGGCCACGCGGTTCCCTCTCACAGCTCGCCGGACGCGCAAAACTCAGGATCCTGAAAGCGCGTTCACTTCAAAAGTGGTTTGAGAAGCGGCCACACGTTGTCCAACATGCGAGGGTGTGCTTTGGCCAGCGGGTGAATACGGTCTGTTTGAAACTGGGCCGTGGCGTTCGGACCTTCCGCTATGCCCGCTAGAAAAAACGGCAAAACCTCGACTTTCTCAGCTCGGGCAACTTGCGGATATATCGCTGCCAACTCCTCGCCGTAACGACGCCCGTAGTTGGGAGGCACCCGCATACCCAATAGGATCGCTTTTGCCTTAGCCGCTTTGGCAGACTGCACCATCGCCTGCAGGTTGTTCTTTGTACCTGTCAGTGGCAGCCCGCGTAGCGCATCGTTTCCGCCCAACTCAATGACAACGACGTCAGGCTGATGCTGGCGCAGCAGCTCAGGCAACCGGGCGCGTCCGCCGGCTGTGGTGTCGCCGCTGATGCTGGCATTGACCACCTTCCAACCTGGCGTTTGCTCATTCATGCGTTTCTCGAGCAGGGCCACCCAGCCTTCGCCCCGCGCCAAGCCATATTCCGCGCTGAGAGAGTCACCCACTATCAGCACCGTGCGCGTGGGGTTCTTGTCCTTTCCTTGCGCGCGCGCAGCGAAAGGCATGACAGAGTAACCGGCGACCGCAGCGGCCGCTGAGACACCGATAAAGTGGCGGCGGCGCATTTTGTAATTTATCACCCGTACCCTTTCATGTCTGAACCAACTTCAAATTTGACCCCCATTATTACTGTGCAGCATGTCTGCAAAGCCGTTACGGATTCAACCGGCACGTTGCAGATATTGCGTGACATTCACTTTGAGGTGATGCCGCGCAGTGCAGTAGCCATCGTTGGCGCCTCGGGGTCTGGCAAAAGCACGCTGCTTTCTATCATCGCGGGACTTGACACTCCCACCACAGGAACCGTTCGACTCGGCGAACAAGACCTGTTTGCGCTGAGCGAGGACGAGCGCGCCGCGCTGCGCGCGCAGCGGGTGGGTTTTGTGTTCCAGAGCTTTCAGTTGATGGCCAATCTGACTGCGCTGGAGAACGTAATGCTGCCGCTTGAGCTGGCCAACCGCCGAGATGCGCGATCCGCCGCGCAAGAAATGCTCGCTCACGTGGGGTTGTCGCAGCGTCTGGGACACTACCCCAAGGTACTCTCGGGTGGAGAACAGCAGCGAGTGGCGTTGGCGCGTGCTTTCGTAGTGCAGCCAGACGTTTTGCTCGCCGACGAGCCGACAGGTAGTTTGGACTTCGCCACCGGCGAGACGATCATGGACCTGATGTTTCGCCTCAACCGCGAGCAAGGCACCACACTGGTGTTGGTCACGCACGACCGCGGAATCGCCCAGCGCTGCGACACCAGCATCACCATTGATGCAGGCGCGGTCGTAAAAAATTGAAGCGTTTTTGGCCTCTAGGGACATCCTGCATAAGTCTCCCTAAGGTCTGGTAGCAGTCAGGTTTTCGTGGCATCGTCACCCTCATGAAGCAATCGAGCCTTGATCTGAACCTCGCCGTCAAAAAAACCCG
>JBBSUJ010000071.1:0-17418 GCA_038235025.1 Burkholderiales bacterium | reverse complement strand
TTGTGGCGCCTTTATTTGCGCCTGTGCGAGGCAGCGGGTGTGCGGGCGAACTGGCTGCGGATACTGCGCGGTATCGGTTCTGCCACGATCAACGGGTCAGGGATGAGACTGGTGGCAGTCTGAAATGAATAAATCAGGGGCAACTACTTGGCGGCTTGAGCAACCGCTGACAGCAGAGTTGTTCCGGAAGTTCAGTGTGCTGCGGGGTTAAATTTTCAGGGTACGGACAAGGCTCCATGCTCGAGGCAACAACCTTATTTCAATTCACCGAAGCCAACCCTTTACCTGTTCGCGGCAGGCTGCACGGGGTTTAATGCGTCGCTTTTGGCACTCGGGCTTGCTACGCGACTTATGCCTGGTGCCTGGTGCCTGACATTACTGTCCAGTCGATCCAATCTGCGTGCTGCATTTCAAAACGGAGGAGGTCGAGCGCTGCAGGCTACGTACAACTGAAAACGGGCTATTTGCCGCTCCCGCTACGAAGTGATGAAAAGGCTATCGTTTAAAGCCCACCTCACGCTGGCTGCGCAGCGCCAACACCAACACCGTATCCATCGCCTCCATGTAGCGGTAGAGCGCCACGTAGCGACGTGAGGCACGGCCAATGATCAGTTCGCGCTTGCCGTCTTGAACGGGTCGCCCCATGAGGGGGCTGTGGGTGAGGATTTGAATCGCATCAACTATGTCGCCGATGCGCTGCAGAGCAGAGCCGGGGTCTTGCTGGGCGGTGTGGTCATAGAGGCGGTCAAAGTTGTCCAAGACTTCCGGCGCTAGCTCAATGCGGGTCATGCAGCAGTGGGCTTTGCGATGCCTACTTGCCGAGCTTGCGTGCCGCGGGTCTGCGGGTCTTATCGCCATTGGCGCGAGCCGCCAAGTAGGATTTGGTATCGCCCCAAGGCACCGTTTTTCCGGTGGTGCATATATTGGACCAGCGCTCATCGGCCAGAGCCTGGAGGGCGGCGTCCAGTTCCACTTGCTCTACCGTTTGGGCGAGTGCATCCACGATGAAAGCGTGGGCTGATTTGCCCATTTGCTGGGCGGCAGCTGCAACGCGGGCTTTGAGTTCGTCTTCAATGCGGATGGTGGTGGTGGGCATGGCGGCTCCAGTTGGCGTGAATTCAATGTAGTACAAAGGTGCTACGAATCGAATCAGGCATCCTTCTCGTGGCTGTCCGGCCAAGGGGGCAACTGCCGCGGCCACGTCAGCCGCGAACCCCGCTACACCACCAGGCGCGAATGCCCAATCCCGCCGCCCTTCTCCACCCGTATCTGCGCAGGAATGCGCTCTTTCATCGCCTCAACGTGGCTGATGATGCCGATCATCTTGCCGCTGGCGTTGAGGGAATCCAGAGCGGTCAGCGCAATCTCCAGCGTGTCGCCGTCGAGCGAGCCAAAGCCTTCGTCAAGAAACAGCGAGTCGATGGAGGTTTTGTTGCTGACCAAATCCGACAACGCCAAAGCCAGCGCCAGGCTGACCAGAAAGCCTTCGCCGCCTGAGAGAGTGCGCGTGTCACGCGCGGTGTCGCCTTGCCAGGCGTCGACGATCTCCAGCTCCAGCTCGCCGGTGGATTTGCGGCGCAGCAAGTAGCGGCCGTGCAGGCGGGTGAGGTGCTGGTTGGCCAGTTGCAGCAGGTAGTCGAGCGTGAGGCCTTGGGCAAATTTGCGGAACTTGTCGCCTTTGGCCGAGCCGATAAGGCCGTCGAGCCGCTGCCAAAGGTCGGCCTCAGCAGTGTGACTGCTGATGTGCGCAAAAAGGGCCTGTTGGTTGGTGCGCAGCTGAGCATCGTTGGCAAGCAACGCGCGGTGCGCCCCGGTTCTTTCGCTGTGGGTAGCGCGCTGCTGTTTGAGGTCGGCGAGGTGCGCGTCTAACGCTTCCAGCGTTTGCTCGGTCAATGCATGGGCTTGGAGTTGGGCGTGTTTTGCGTGTGCGGCTTGGTGCAATGCACTGGCGCGCTGATGCGCGGTGTGCACGCTGTCGCGCAGGGCGGCGATGCGCTGGCGCTCGGGCGTGGGCAGCACGGCGGCTTCAAAAGCGGCTTGATCGGCAAAGGGGCTGGCGCGCAACGCTGTCTGCCATGCCTGCACTGCGGCTTGCCATGCGGCGGTTTGTTCCGCCTGGGTGGCTTGGGCTTGCAGCTGGCGGCCGTTCAAGGCCGCCGCGGTTTTGGTCAGCTGCTCTATGGCGGCCGCGCTGGCGGCGAGGGCCGATTGGATCGCGTCGTCCGCCACCTCCAACTTCTCCTCTATTTGCGCAGATGCGGGCAACTCCGCCGCTTGCGGGCCCGTAGCTGCCTGCAAGGCCGCCCACTGCTTCGCCCACATGCTGCACTGCGCGTGTGCCGTTTCGCAGTGCGACTGCTGGCGGGTGATGGCTTGTGACAGCACCTGCATTTGTGCCTGGGTGCGCTGCCAACGGTTCCATTCGGCCTCGCGCTCCGCCAGCCAGGGCGCGGGGTCAGCCGGCACGGTGTGACCCGCTTCACTCAAGGCGGCGTGCAATCGGGCTTCCAGTGCAGCCGTTTCTTCCTGGGTGGCGTTGATGGTGTGCAGCAACGCCGCGTGGCGCGCTTGGGCCGCTTGCGCGGCTTGCTGGAGCAACTCCAGCTGGTGGTTGGCCGATTGCGATGCCTGGGCCGACTGCGCGCAGGTGGTTTGCACTTGCTGCAGCTTGTGTTCGCCCGCTTCAGCCGCCTGCACGCCGCTGCCCAGCTGGGCGAGCTGGTCGGCTGCGGTTTGTTGCGCAGTAGCCAACTTCTCGACGCTTTGCCAATCGTCTGCGTCGATTGCCAAGCTGGCATCCAACGCGCTGCTAGCAATACCGGCGCTCCATTCCGCTTGCCACCGGGCCATCTGTTGGGTGGTTTTGTCTTGCTGGGTTCGGCGATCTGCTTGTTGGGACTTGGTGACTTCGACTTGGGCGGCAACGGCCTGGCCCTGGGTCATCAGCGCATCCAACTCAGCCTGTTTTTGCTGCAACGCAGCAGCCGTGACCGATACATCGAGCGCTTGGTACGCGTCAATGGCGGGGTGCTCAGTGCTGCCGCACAGCGGGCAGGCCTCGCCCGGCTGCAAGGCGTGGCGGTGCTGGTCAAGGCTTTGAATGCGGCGTTCTTGCTCCAGCAGTTTTTGCTTGTCCGCCACTTGCTCTTTGAGCGCTTTGTGCTGTTCCCGCAGCACCAGTCTTTGCGATTCATGCGCTTGCACGGCGGCTTCACCTTGTTGAATGCCGGCGACCAACGCCATCTGCTGCTCGGCCAACTCACGGCGATGTTGGCCCAGTTGCTCGATGTGCTTGCACGCGGTCAAGTGGCTTTGCGCCGCCTGCCAGCGCTCGCGCAATGCCGCCATGGTGCGGCCGCCCAAGCGTTTGGCTTGTTCCGCTTGCGCGGCCTGCAGCGAAGCGCTTGAGTGCGCTTGCTGCTGCAGCGCCGCAGCTACCACCGCAGTCTGGCGGGTGATGTCATCACTGCGCTGGGCGGTTTCTGCCTGCAGCGACTGCAAGCTGGTTTGGTGTTCCGCCGCGCGGGCGAGCAGCGTGCGGCGTTGTTCCAGCTGTTGCCGCCAGCCGCCTAGGCGCTCGCCGAGCAGCGCGTGCTGCGGGTGGGCGGCGCAGGCATCTACATGGCGTTGGTGTTGGGCCTGCGTGTTTTCGAGCTGGGTTTGCGCCGCCACCGCTGCGCGGTGCGACAAGCCGCGGGCAAGGTAGTGCTGCCGGGCGTTTGCGGTGGACTCGCGTTGGTGCTGCGCTTGCAGTGTGGTCAACAGGCTTGCAGTTTCATCGCACGCTGCGCGCGCTTGCTGCATGGCAGCGTGCGGCGTTTGCAGGGCTTGTGCGGGCTCGCTGTCGGCCAGGCGTTGCAAATCAGAGGCAGCGTTCTGCAAGGCTGCGGTAGCGTCTGCTTGCGCAGCTTTTGACGCTGTTAACTCCTGCGTACTTTGCGCCAAATACAGGTGCCATTGGCGCTGCGCGCTGGCGGTGTCGTGCGCGGTTTGCAGCTGGCCCAGTTCTTCAGACCAGTAGGCGATCTCCGCCTGCATGGCCTCGCGCTTGTCTTCGGGCAACAGCTCCACACCGTCAGCACGCGCTTTGAGCTGGTCCAGTTGCTGCTTGGCATCGCGCGTTTGCTCGAACACGCGGCGGGAGATTTCGCCATAAATCTCGGTGCCGGTGAGTTCTTCGAGCAGCTCGGCGCGCTCGTTGGCACTGGCGTTGAGGAACGCAGCAAACCCACCTTGCGCCAGCAACATGGAGCGAGTGAACCGGCCAAAGTCCAGCCCGGTGATCTCGGCGGTGCGTTTGAGCTTGTCGTTGCTCTGGCTGCTGAGGATGGTGCCCAGGCCGGTGGCCGGGTCGATACGGGCCAGCTCGACTTTCGGGTTTTGCAGTTCGCCGCTGGCTTTGTTGTGCGCGCGGCGCTGGCCCCAAAACGAACGGTACACAGCCCCCTTCACTTCAAACTCCACCTCCGCCAGGCACTCGGTGGTGTGGCGCGTCATGATGTCGTTCGCCGATTTGGACACGCTGTTCAGCCGCGGAGTCTGGTGGTACAACGCCAGGCAAATCGCATCGAGTAACGTCGATTTACCGGCACCGGTGGGGCCGGTGATGGCGAACAAGCTGTTCTCGGTGAACGGGGGCTGCGTGAAATCAATCGCCCACTCGCCCTTGAGCGAGTTCAGGTTATTTAGGCGCAATTTGAGAATTTTCATGCGGCGCCTTCGGTGATGTTTTTCACCACGTCCTGGAACCGCTGGTGCAGGGCCTGCTGCATCTCGGGCGACAAATTTTCCTGCGCCAGCCGCCGTGCAAAAACATCGTCAGGGCCGAGCTCGTCCAGCGTTTCTGTCGCTTCGTTGGCGAGGATGGCCGCCGCGTTGCCACGCTGGCGGCGCACGCGCAGCACCTCTACGGGCAAGCCTTGCGTCATGGCGCTGATGCGCGTGGGCAAGTCGGACAAGTAATCGTCTTCGGCCACGGTCACTTCCAGCCAGACCGGCTTGTCTGCGCTGCCTTCTGCGGCGGCTGCGGTGATGGCAACAGGCAGCGTGGCCAGGTTGCCGCTGCACGACGTCAACGCTTGAAAGCGCGGCACAGCCAGCGGTGTGACGCCGGTGAGCCCACTCGCATCCAGGTCCACCAGCAGCACTTGCTTCTCCTGTTTGGCTTCGTCAAAACCCAGCGCAATGGGCGAGCCGCAGTAGCGGATGTGCTCCAGCCCGCCGACTTTTTGCGGCTTGTGGATATGCCCCAGCGCGATGTAGTCGACGGGCGGAAATGCTGCGGTGGGAAAGGCTTCCAGCGAGCCCACATAAATCTCGCGCACCGACTCGTTGCTGCTGGCACCCACCGTGGTCAGGTGCCCGGTGGCGATGATCGGCACCGGGCGGCGTAGCGCGAGTTGCAGCTCGGTCTGCTTGGCTTGGCCCGCTTCGTACACGCCTTGGTAATACGCCTGAATGCCGGCTTGCAAGGACTGCTGCTTGTCCTGCGCGCTTTGCCCAGCCTGGCTGTGGGTGACATCACGCGGGCGAATAAAGGGCACCGCGCACACCACGCAACCTGCTTCGTTATTGCCACCCCGCAGAGGCAGCACCAGCACGTGGTCGGCCGGCTGGCTAACCTCTGCCACCACGGTGGTATTCAAAATCGCCAGCAGCGAGCGGCTCTCGCCCAACGTGGCTACCGAATCGTGGTTGCCGCCCAGCAGCAGCAGCGCTACCCCCGCGCTGTGCAGACGCGCCACCAAGTGGCCATACAGCTCGCGGGCGTAGCTGGGGGGCGAGCCGGTGTCAAAAATATCGCCCGCGACGAGCACCGCATCCACCGCATGCACATCCACCTGAATGAGCAACCATTCAATCAACGCATGGTGCTCAGCCTGGCGGCTCTTGCCCATGAAATGCTGGCCCAGGTGCCAGTCGGAGGTGTGAAGGATGCGCATGCTCGGGTGTACGGGTAATGACGTGGGGCAAGCGCTATTTTGTGGCGGAATCCTTAGCGCCTGTTCACGATCTCGCAGGGGTCGCGTTGGAGCGCAATCGGGATGAGTGGATGATTCGGATGCGCCGCATTGGCTCATGCCCATGCAAGCGGTCGGCTGGTTCAATAGGGAGCCCGAACAGGTGCCGGCGGTCTGCGGCACTTCGGCGGCAATTGCCATTGGCGTCAAGGCCGCCGTTGTTAACAGCGGTCACGGGCCATACGCCAGCGGGCAGACGCCCTATTTCGACATCCCGCAAACGCCCACCACTTCACGCGGCACAATTCCCCCATGAAAGCTCCCGCCCGACTCCAACCCCTCATCGACGAGGGCCTGATCGACACCGTGGTGCGCCAGCTCATGAGCGGCAAGGAAGCCATGGTCTACGTGGTGCGCTGTGGGGACGAGACCCGCTGCGCCAAGATCTACAAAGAAGCCACCAACCGCAGCTTTCGCCAAGCGGTGGACTACACCGAAAATCGCAAGGTAAAAAACTCCCGCACCGGCCGTGCCATGGCCAAAGGCAGCAAGTTTGGCCGGCAAGAACAAGAGGCCGCCTGGCAAAGCGCCGAGGTCGATGCGCTTTACCGCCTGGCAGCAGCTGGCGTGCGCGTGCCGCAACCGTTTAATTTCCACGATGGCGTGCTGCTGATGGAGCTGGTGACCGACGCCCACGGCGACGCCGCCCCGCGCCTCAACGATGTGTCGTTCACACCCGAGCAAGCCCTGCAACACCACACCACGCTGATTGCCGAGGTGGTGCGCATGCTGTGCGCGGGCGTGGTGCATGGGGATTTGTCGGAGTTCAACATTCTGCTGGCGCACGGCAACGCTGACGGTTCGGCGGCCGTGGGAGCGGAAATTGAAGGAGGAAACGAAGAAGACCGCGTGGAGGGCGAAGGCGTCGACTTCCCCGTCATCATCGACCTGCCGCAGGCGGTGGACGCGGCCGGCAACAACCACGCCCAGCGAATGCTGCTGCGCGATGTGGGCAACCTGCGCAACTTCTTCGGCCAGTTCGCCCCCGCGCTGCTGAAGACCGAGTACGGCGCGGAAATCTGGAGCCTGTACCAAAGCGGCTTGCTCAGCAACGAGACGCCGCTTACGGGCCACTTCGAGCGCAGCAAAGCCGACGTGGACATGCAAGCCGTGCTGCGCGAGATCGATGACGCACGGGACGAGGAAGCAGCGCGGCGGATTCGCATGGCGACGCCAGCGGGATAAATGCTCCGCTTTTAATAGCTTCTGGCGCTTTCTGCATAAGCGCCATGGGATGTTTTGCACTACTTTCCGCGCGGATGTGGCCATGGGCGTCGGGATGAGCCACAAGGCATCTTTTGCCTGCCAATGTTCCATTAAACCCAGTTACGTCCAGCTATTGGCAAGAAATGCAGCGCAGCGGACCGCCCGAGGCCGCCCTCTCACAGAGCGCAGAAGGTTCTGCAGGACGGTCTTAAAGCACCCGCCGCCCTTCCCCCTCAGCCATGGCTGGCCTTTTCTGCCCTCAAAGCGCTGCTGCCGGCGCAGCGCCTATTCTTCGCGCTCTGCCCGACCGCCCAGGTCGCATGTCGCGCATAGGCGGGCAGCCAATGGAGAAGAACATGTTCAGTCACGTCATGCTGGGGGTCAACGACCTCGAAGCGTCAAAGAAGTTTTACGACGCCGTGCTCGGCACCCTGGGCGTTGGCCCCGGCGTTGCCAACAAGAACCGCTATTTCTACCCCAGCCCTACGGGTAACTTTGCTATCTCTACGCCCATGAACGGCGAACCTGCCTGCCACGGCAATGGCAGCACCATCGGCTTCAACGTGGCCACGACCGAGCAGTGCGACGCGTTTCACGCTGCTGGCGTTGCGAACGGCGGCACCACCTGTGAAGATCCACCCGGCATGCGCGGAGGCGGTGCCATGTACCTGTCGTACCTGCGCGACCCGGATGGCAACAAAATTTGCGCGCTGTTCAAGCCCGCCGCGTAAAACACTTGGGCGAACCCAGGCCACCTCTGCGGCTTGCAGGGTGTTCGCTATCCTTTAAATAGCTTCAGACGCTTGCCAGTCAAGCGCTGGGGCTATTTTTACGTCAGGCTCTGTGCAATGCAATGCAATGCGATGCAGCGCGATGCGATGGGCTTGTCTTTGGCGGAACCCACCGCCGCGCGCAGTGGACATACGCGTAGGGGATACTTGGCCGCTCTTATTCACCGGGCATTTCCCGCCGCACATGCGCCCTTTCGGGGTGCCCATGGCGAGCGCGCAAGCTCTCTCACGCACCAGGACGCGCCATTGAAATCCGCCAGCGCCAGCACTTTCGACGAGGCGTATTACCAGCGCTTTTATTACGACAAAAAAACCAGCGTGGTCGACCCGGCGCATATCGAGCGGCTGGGCAGCTTTGTGTGCAGTTACCTCAAATACCTGCGCGTTCCCGTGCTCCGGGTGCTGGACATGGGTTGCGGCATTGGCTTGTGGAAAGCCATCGTGGCGCAACACTTTCCAGCGGCCGCCTACCAGGGCGTGGAATTAAGCCCGTATTTGTGCGAGCGCTTTGGGTGGCAACAGGGCTCGGTGGTGGACTACCAGCCCCTTGACACCCACGGCACACCTTCCGAGCCGTTTGACTTGGTCATCTGCCAGGGCGTGCTGCCCTACTTGTGCCCGGCTGACCTGAAACTGGCCCTGCCCAACTTGGCCCGGCTCAGCAAAGGCGCGCTGTATGTGGAGGCTGTGTCGCGCGAGGACTATGAGCGCGAAACCATTGATGAAGATTTGACCGACGGGCGCATGTTCCGCCACCGCGCAGGCCTGTATCGGCGCGGCCTCAGCGAAGGCTATCGGGAAATCGGCGGTGGCGTTTGGCTCAGCCACCAAGCCGAGGTGCCCATGTTTGCGCTGGAGCATGTGGGCGACTTGTGACCCAGCGGGAGTCCACTGCGGCGTGGGACGGCAAAGTCTCCTCCGGCGCTGCACAAGCATCAGTAAGAGCGAACGCATCCTGCGCTGCACCCCACGCGGTGGCCCGCCTGCGCGCAGCGCGACTGGCACGCAGCGTCAAGCCGTTTCTGGCTCGCGGCGGCCCCAAGGGCGAGCGCTGCGCCGGCTGCCGGTTGGTACCCAGCCACTGCATTTGTGCGCTGCGCCCGACCACTGCCGCATCGCCCGCCGGCATCTGTTTATTGATGGCCGATACCGAGCCACTCAAGCCTAGCAACACCGGCTGGCTGGCCGCCGATGTGGTGCCTGATACGTTTGCCTTCGGCTGGACGCGTACCGAGGTCGACCCCGCTTTGCTGGCGCTGCTGCTTGACCCGCAGTGGCAGCCATACCTGGTGTTTCCGGGCGACTTTGTGGCATGTCAACGCGTTGTGACAACACTGCAGGCTGCGCCGGCAGGGCTCGGGCAAATGCCCACCAAACGGCCCCTGTTTGTGTTGCTGGACGCCACATGGCCTGAAGCCCGCAAGATGTTTCGCAAAAGCCCATACCTGGACCGCTTGCCTGTGCTGAGCCTGCAGCCCCAGCAGCTCTCGCGCTACCAGCTGCGCCGCACGCGCCAGGACGGACACTTGTGCACCGTGGAGATTGCGGCGCTGTGCCTAGAGCTGGCCGGCGCAGCGCACATGGCAGAAACTTTAGGTGCTTGGTTTGATGTGTATGTGCACCGTTACCTGCAGGCCAAACACCAACTGCCGCCCGATCTGCTGGGCGCGGCGCATCAGCGCTTGCGGGCGGCTACTGGCGTGGTGGGCGGCGTACCCGATTTGACGTCTGAGCGGTCCAATGCGCCCTTGCTTGCCGAGACTATTGCGGGCGCGGGCGCAAATTCCTTGCTCACATAACGCGACCCGCGCTCGCCAAAACGCCATGGCGTCTCCACCGCTTTGCTGATACCAATTCGCGGGCCAGCCACTACCTGCACCTCTGCGCCCTCTTTTTCCTGCAGCAGCGCAAAAAGCGGCGGCTGTAGCGCACGGCCATTGAAGCTGTGATCGACACCCAGGGCCTGCGCCAGCCGACCGGGCCCGGCGCACAGCAGGCGCGGCTGCAACATGCGGCGGCGTTTTTGCATCACCTCCAGCCCGTGCGTGGGCTCAAGTGCGCGCAGTAACACGCCAGCGCCGTGGCCCGCCTCGCGGCAGACCAGATTCATGCACCAGTGGAGGCCGTAAGAGCGGTACACATAGATGTACCCGCCCGGCCCAAACATGGCGGCGTTGCGCGCCGAGGGCCCGGTGTAGGTGTGCGACGCCGGGTCGCTCTGGTCATACGCCTCGGTCTCCACAATGCGCCCGCCCACGCCATCGACCAGCAGCGTGATGCCAATGAGTTGGCGCGCCACTTCTGCCGCGTTGGCGTGGAAATTTATGCGGGCCTCAATAAGAGAAGAAATCACCAAGATCGGCTTTCAAAAATGGCCGAGAACCAAAGCCTTGCTCGGCTTCGTCTTCGTCTTCGTCTTCGTCTTCGTCTTCGTCTTTGACCATGGCCCATTTTCCCGCAGCGGACGTTGTCAGGCCTTCTCTGTTACAGCGCGCGTTCTGGAACACCATTGAAACCGTTCGCCGCGCCGGAGCGCCTGACAGCTTGGCGAAACAGGGCCCGAGCCGCTCTGGCGGGTCGATTTTTTACCCCAGCACCGCGCAAAAGGTGCCCGTCGAACGCTGAACCGTTAGCGCTCAACCGTCAACGCTCAACCACCAGTGCCTCACAACGACCCTCACACTGCGCCGGTGGCCTGATGCGGGCAAACTGGCAGGTGGCCGCGCCACATGCCGCCATTTGTTCACCACCTGCTTCCTACTGTCCATGATGTCTGAACCCGCCCCCCACAAAGCCTTTCTTCTCCCATCGCTTCCCGCCAGTTACCGCGCTTTAGTCGTGGGCGCAACGGGTGGCATCGGGGTCGCCTTTGTGCAGCATCTGCGCGCCGACCCGCGTTGCGCACACGTGGCAGAGCTCTCGCGCAGCACAGCGCCGCGCATTGATTTTGACGACGAAGCCAGCATTGCTGCTGCGGCTGACGCATTGCGTAACCAAGGCCCGTTCCACCTCATCCTCAACGCCACCGGCGTGCTGCACAGCGACTTGGGGTTGCCAGAGAAGCGGCTGGGCCAGTTGAATTACGCGCAGCTCAATGAGAGCTTTCGCATCAACACGCTGGGCCCAGCGCTGCTGCTGGCGCACTTCACGCCGCTGTTGGCGCCGGAGCGCGCGGTGTTTGCGCTGCTGTCTGCCAAGGTGGGCAGCATCAGCGACAACCGGCTGGGCGGCTGGTATGGCTACCGCGCGTCCAAGGCGGCGCTGAACATGCTGGTGCGCACGGCAGCGATTGAAATTGCGCGCAAACAGCCGGCGGCGGTGCTGGTGGCGCTGCATCCGGGCACGGTGGATTCGGCCTTGTCGGCCCCGTTTCGCGGTGCCGAGATTGGCCGCCCACCGCTGGTCGCCACGGCCGACATGCTGCGCGCGCTGGATGCCCGCACGCCCGCAGACAGCGGCGGCTTCTTTTCGTACAACGGCGACGCCTTGCCTTGGTGAAAATAGCAGGCAGGTTGCTGAGACTTATCGAGTCCTGTATTGATAGCTGTAGACCCAATACAGATAAGCGCTAGAGCCTGTTTTTACTTCAATTTTTACCCGTTTGAGCACAGGGTACAGTGCTCCCTCACTGCAAAGATTCTCCCTATGACCGACCCCAAAGACTCCGCCCGCCACCGCGAACTGAAAAAGATGGAGCTGTGCGATGCCTGCGCCGGCATCCAGCGCAACTGGCGCAAGGCCCCCGGCCACGCCGAGTTGGTGCAAGGTGGCCACCGCCGCGAAGAGCATGGCGATCACGTAGTCACCATCACCAGCCACCGCTGCGAGCGCTGCGGCACAGGCTGGGAGTACGCCAACGACAAGCGCGACCAGCATGTCGGCTGGGCCGTGATCGGACGTTGAGCCGCGCTACGCTCCTCCGGCCTGCTCGGCGCCCGCATCCGAATGAAACCTTTGCCCGAGCAGGCGTGTCCTAGCGCCATGCTTAACATTCCCCCTGCGCCACGGCGCTCCGCCCTTGTGCTGGATCGCCGCGCCTGGCTGGTACGCGCCGCACTCACTGCACTCCCCATCGCGCTGGGTGCTGGCGCCATGGCCACGCTCGCGATGGCGCCTGGCACGGCTCACGCCGCAATGGGCCTGAACGGTTACACCGTCTCCACCGCCGAACTGACCGCTCTGCTGGCCGAGCGCTTTCCGAAGACGTTTCCCCTGGCGGG
Organism: Burkholderiales bacterium; assembly: GCA_038235025.1. Lineage (GTDB taxonomy): Bacteria > Pseudomonadota > Gammaproteobacteria > Burkholderiales > Burkholderiaceae_C > Simplicispira. The sequence continues at coordinate 5,181 of JBBSUJ010000071.1, read as the reverse complement.
ATTGGCGAATATGACGCTGGAGCCGCCCGCCTTGACGATGCACCCGGACGTCAACCGCATGAGCGCGCGGCTGCCGCTAGAAATCAGTGGGCCGGCGTTGCCCACACCGGGCAGCGGCGCGCTGGAGGTTGCGTTTGGTTTGCGCTATGAACCGGCCGACCGTTCCCTGCGCGCGCACGACGTAGCGCTGCAAAGCCTGCACATTCAAGGCCTGGACCCCGGCGCCAATGCGCTCTTGCAGGCCTGGGCGCCGCGCTTAGCGCAGCGATCCCTGCGCGAAGTGATCTTGCACCGCCTGCAACCCAAAGACCTGGCCCTGCTGGATGGCCTGGGCATGCAGCCAGGGCCCATTACGGTGACGAAGCAGGGCGTATCGATTGCCTTTGAACGGCAGAAGCTGTAAGCCGCATTGCTCGCACATCCCTCAGCGGCTCATAGCCTCCGCCCCAAGGGCTTCCGAACGGATGCGATCTGGCATTTGAACCGCTAACTCTGGGTTGAAGGCACGGCACACAGCGCGCCTTCAACGCGTCCGCTTCATCCACTAATCTGCCGCTTTAAGCAAACCCTTGTGTCCATGCGGCTCGCTGCGCAAATACTGAGGTGGCGCGATCACGCTACCACCCAACTCGGCCGCTGCCTGCCACGGCCAGTGCGGCTGGTACAGGATGGCACGCGCCACGGCAATTGCGTCCGCCTGGCCGTTGGCAACGATGGACTCGGCGTGACGCGGCTCGGTGATCAAACCCACAGCAATCGCCGGCATGCTGTTCACGGCTTTGCGAATGCCGTCGGCAAACGGCACCTGGTACAGCGGCTCGGCGGGAATCTGCTGCTGCGTGCTGTTGCCATTTTCAGAAATCGACCGCACCAAATATCAGAAGTCACCTGCCTTGTAGGAGCGGAATTTGCAGTTGAAAAAACTCCGCCGAAAAGCGTCAATTTGCAAATCCATCTGAGCGAATTATTCTGGTCTTTCAAAGTGTGAAAAAAGTAGGCCCGCGTCGACTTAAGGAAGGCATCGAAAGACTCATGACTTCACAGTGCCGAATCTGTGGGTTTTTTGGTTGAACCCTGGTGGTCTTTTGAGGCCACCAAGGTTTCGTTTGTCAGCGCTTTTAAGCCAAATAAAGCGAAGAAGCCGCGTCTAATCGTGGCTGTGACCATGGCCAGATTGGCCGCTATTGTCTTGACAAGCCTAGTTTTTCAAAGCCTGAGAGCGTAATCAGAAAGCAGGCAATCAAAAGAGTGCTGCCGAGTGTTTTGAGGGATTTCATTGAGGTGTTCAATTGGGGTGTGAATCCAGATGCGGGGCAATGAAGTGGCGCAGCAATCCGCATCGCTGCGCCTTCCACATCACATTTTTTTAATCTTGCTGTAGTCGCCACGGGTGCGCAGGATGAGCTCCACGTCTGACTTCCCCCGGTTGCGCCAGAACCAGCCATGGTTGCCCGTGAATGCGGCTTCCAACACACCGTCATCAGAAGCAACTCCGCGACCCTTCTCGTAACTGATCGACTTGCCCAGTGCGTCCCCGTGCGTGTCGAAGTTCACTTCACCGCCTTCGACCACCCACGAATATTGAGCCTTGGCACCAGCAACCATCGTCAGCTTGACTTCGGTTCCTTGACCCGGCTTCAGGGTGAGGGGGATTTCGTCGCGCCACTCCACTGTGGGCTGTTCGGCCTGTACCGGCGCAGTGCTGGTTTCTGGCGATACAGCAGGCGTTGCCACTTCTGCGCTGTTGGCACTGGCGATGACCGCAGTTTCAGCCGCAGGCGGCTTTGCGACCGCTGTACTGGCAGCGTCTGCTGCGGCTTCAGCCGCCAGTTGCTGCTTGATTTCTCCTATATTAGTCATTCGCAAAACGCGGCCGATCCCGGTGGGATCGATACCGTATTCAGCCGGGAGCACCACGACAACTAAAAGAACCAGAGCCGAAATAACGGCCAAGATTGTGGATCGCAAGAGCTTTTTCGAAGAAGGAAGCTCAGCCCGCGAGGGGGTATCACTGTTGTACATGTTCAAAATTCCTTGGGTGTTCAAGACACGAAAAAGCCGGTGAGCTGCATGCCCACCAAAATGAAGCCCGCGCTCATCATGGCGACGTTGGCGGTGTAGGCGTGGCGCAGGAAACTGGCGGTGCGGCGCCAGTAGCTCATGGCAATCAGGATGACGGTCAAAGCCAGCAACTGACCGATTTCCACACCCACGTTGAATGCCAGCAGGTTAGGCACCAAGCCTTCGGGTGATATCTCGTACTCGATGATCTTGGTCGACAGTCCGAAGCCGTGGAACAAGCCAAACACCAGCGTTGCAACCTTGGTGTTGGGCTGAAATCCCAGCCACCGCTGGAATGCTCCTATGTTGTCCAACGCCTTGTAGACGACCGACAGACCAATGATCGCGTCAATCAGGTAGCTGTTGATCCCGACGTTGAAGTACACGCCCAGGATCATGGTGGTCGAATGCCCCAGCGCAAACAAGCTCACATAGAGGCCAATGTGCTTGATGCGGTAGAGAAAGAAGATCACCCCAAAGAGAAACAGGATGTGGTCGTATCCCGTCATCATGTGCTTGGCACCCAAGTACATAAAAGGCAAAAGGTTGACGCCTGAAATTTCCTGGATATAGCTTTTGTCGCCCGCCGTCACGGCGTGGGCAAGGGCTTCATTGCTCCCAACGAGAAGACAAACAAAAAGCGCCGAAAGTAGCAGCAGACGGGTCTGCCAAGTCGCCATAAGCGAGCGTGGCAGCCTGTCGCGGACAAGGCTGTGCATAAAGACTCCGATGGTCTGAAAGGAATGGAGGCGCGGCTGAACGCAGCGCGAAGGCAGCGAGGAGAAGCGTTCTAGCCCATGGGTGGGCGATCTAGCCGGAAGGCCTGCCCCATATCCATCCACGGGCGTACCACCACCTCCCAGCTTGCGAGTTGCGGCGAACCGGCACCCCAGGCAAGAGCCAAGTGGTGCGCTATGTCGTGCGAATGGTCCATCCCGTGGTGAGGATGCGCGGCACTTGAACTCTCATCCGCCTCCGAGGGCTCGATTCCATGGTTTGAGTGCGCATGCCCGTGAAGGTCTTCGGAAGAGGGACGTACAGATTCGTGTGACGCTGCTATGACTGCGAGGCCGTGGGAACTCATCAGCCCAATCGATGAAACGATGATCCCGAGCGTGATCACGATCAGTACCAACCATTGCACGCCCAACGTTGCCAGAGCAGGCCGCGCAGATTGCTGGGTGGGTAGTGTCATGACGTTTTAGGGGAAACCGAGCGAAATTATAGTATCCCCCTGGGGAGGATAATATCAACATGACACACCCGCACGTACATGCCTCTCATCCAGACCTGATCAAGCGCCTTAAAAGGGCGAATGGGCATCTAAGCAGCACGATAGAAATGTTGGTGGCGGGCCGCTCTTGCCTCGATATCGCGCAGCAGCTGCAGGCCGTGGAAAAAGCCGTTCATAACGCCAAAAAGGCTCTGATTCAAGACCATTTAGATCACTGCCTTGAAGATCTTGTTGGACCACTTGGTGAGGATCAGCAGCACTCCATGCAAGAGTTCCGGGACATCACCCGCTATCTTTGAAGCGCTGGCGCAGAACATCCCCGATTGGCGCTATCGCCTGATCTTGAAAGACGCAGCATGCTCGGTATCCTGGCAAACCGGACCTATCGACATTTGTTCGCCGCGCAAATCATTGCCTTGATCGGAACCGGTTTGGCTACTGTGGCGCTGGGGCTCCTGGCTTTTGATCTGGCTGGAAGCAACGCCGGAGTCGTCTTGGGCACCGCATTGGCCATCAAAATGGTTGCGTACGTCGGCGTAGCACCGATCGCAGCCGCATTTGCTGAGCGGTGGCCCCGACGCACCATACTAGTAACGCTGGATTTGATAAGAGCAGGGGTTGCCCTGCTCCTCCCCTTTGTTTCCCAAATTTGGGAGATTTATATATTGATCTTTGTGTTGCAGGCCGCGTCGGCAGCCTTCACTCCCACCTTCCAGGCCACCATTCCCGATGTGTTGCCCCAGGAGGAGGACTACACCAAGGCCTTGTCGCTTTCCCGCCTTGCTTACGACATGGAGAGTCTGGTCAGCCCTATGTTGGCTGCCACGCTGCTCACGGTGATGGGCTTTCACGAGCTGTTTGCCGGCACGGTAGTGGGATTTTTGGTCTCCGCCATGTTGGTGGTGTCGGTTGCGCTACATGCGTCTCCCCAGCGCCGCAGCATTTACGACCGAACCACACGTGGGCTCCGAATCTACTTGGCTACACCTCGACTGCGCGGGCTCCTTGCCGTCAATGCGGCCGTTGCTGCGGCAGGCTCGATGGTGCTCGTGAACACCGTGGTCATCATCCAAGGTGGGATGGGCTTAACCCAGAGTGCGGTTGCGTTGGCGTTGGCGAGCTTCGGCGCTGGCTCCATGCTGGCTTTGCCTAGTTTGCTGGACAAGCTGGCAGACCGAGCGTGATGCTGGGTGGCATCGGGTTGTTGGCAGTGGGTATGTTCTTTGGCACCTTGATTGCCGGCAATATTTCGCTGCTAGGGATGGCCTGCATAACCCTCGTGAGGATGTGATGGTGCGGATCGGGATGGGGCGCAAGGCGTCTTTTTGCAGCCAATAGCCGTGCTATTGGCAACAAAAGCAACGCAGAGAACCGCCCGAGGCCGCGCTATCACAGACCGCAGGGAGTTATGCAGGACGTCCTTAGGCAAAACATCGTAGCAAAGCGCGGGGACAACCAACAAACGCAATTTCCTGATGTCCTTTGCAAAACGCAAATTAATTGCTAATCGCTGCACCTCGTCAAGCTGCGAAAATAGGCGCTCTATGTAGGGATAAAGTGTTAGAGCCTCATCAGTTGGTAGAAGTCGATTCTTTGCACGCTGAAACAGGGGAAACCCTAGCTGAATTTCAGCGTGCTGGAGCGTGCGACTCACCGCAGGCTGCGTTACGTTAATCAGTCGCGCTGCAGCACTCACGCTACCCGTCAACATTATTGCGTTGATAACCTCAATTTGACGTAAGCGCATAATTTAAATTACCAAAATTATTTTTTAAAAATTTTACAGATTACTATAAATTTAGTAATTAATTAATTTTTCAGATCATTCCTAAGGACATCCTGCATAACTCCCTGCGGGTTGTGATAGCGCGGTCTCGGGCGGTCCG
>JBBSUJ010000070.1:0-17511 GCA_038235025.1 Burkholderiales bacterium | reverse complement strand
TCAAGGTGCATGGAGTGATTGCATCGCCACCGCCGCGTGCCTACATCGCGTCCCTGGGTGACTCCAACGTGCAGGTGCGGTTTCATGGCTGGGTGGACCAGCGCTCGCACGATTTTTTACTTGTCAAAAGCGAAGCGATTCGCAGCACCAAGCTTGCGCTGGAAGCCGCTGGCATGGACATGCCCGAGCCTATCTACCGGGTGCAACTGAGTGAGCGCAGCGCAATGAGTGCCAACGCGTCGCAAGGCCCGGCGATGCCGCCCACTGCGGCGTCGCCCAAGCCCGTTTCAGCTCAACCGCCGCTCGATACGCGCGTCCAAACAGACCTGCAAGGTGCCATGGACCTTGATGAGCAGAGCCGCGACGATGACGATTTGCTTAGCATTGAGGCACCGCGCGAGTAGGGCGCTAGTGTCATTAAGACGTCCTGCATAGCTCCTTGCAGTTTTGGTTTTGACGCCGAAGTCGCCGGCCACCGGCAGGCCCCAGCTCCGATTCGATCCCCTGCGCCAGCCGGCGCTAAGCGTCATGTCGGAACTGAATCTGAATGGGGTGGCTAATGATCGACATCCGGTGGCTTCTTCAGGATGAACCGACACGCTCGAACCCCTCCACTCAAGCGGCCTGCCAATCCCGCAGCTTATGCAGACGCAGCGTACCCTTGGCCGCAAGTCCTCATCCGCCACAACCTGCGCCTTCATTACTTTCAAGAAGCATTTTTTGAGCAACGATTTCTCGCCCCACGCCGATCAGCTCACCCCGCGCATGCGCAGCGTGCTCGAACGTATGGCGCGAGCTGGTCGACCGCCACTGCACGCCCTGAGCGCAAAAGAAGCGCGCGCTGCTTATGCGCTGGGCGCAGATATTTTGGAAGTGCCTCGCGCCCCTGTGGCGCGCGCGGAAATGCTGCGGATTCCAGCGCGTGATGGTGCGCTGCTTCCCGCAAGGCTGGTAGCGCCAACCCTTGCGCCAGGTTTGCCGGTGCTACTGTATCTACATGGCGGTGGGTTCACGATTGGCAGTAGTGCGACGCATGACATTTTGTGCCGCGAACTGGCGCGGCTGGCGAGTTGCATGGTGGTATCACTGGATTACCGCCTGGCACCCGAACACCGGTTTCCTACGGCATCGAACGACGCATGGGATGCGCTGCGCTGGTTGGCGCGAGAAGCGGCAACGCTGGGGGCGGACCCGGCACGTATTGCCGTGGGTGGCGACAGCGCGGGCGGCACGCTGGCGGCGGTGAGCGCTATCGAAGCGCGGGATGCGGGCCTAGCGCTGGCGCTGCAGGTGTTGTTCTATCCGGGCTGCGCTGCGCACCAGGAAACTCCATCGCACAAACGCTTTGCGCGTGGCCTGGTGTTGGAGGAACCGGCAATATCCTGGTTTTTCGGCAACTATGTGCAGACACGAGAAGAGCGCGAGCACTGGCGTTTTGCCCCGCTCTTGGCCCCCGATGTGGAGGGCGTAGCACCGGCGTGGGTGGGCCTGGCCGAGTGCGATCCGCTGGTCGATGAAGGCATTGACTACGCTGACAAGCTGCGCAGCGCAGGCGTGCCCGTAGACCTGGAAATCTACCGCGGCGTCACGCACGAGTTCATCAAGATGGGGCGCGCGATTCCCGAGGCTTTGGCGGCGCATTCTGCAGCAGCAGCAGCGCTGCGATCGGCATTCGCGTCGCTTTAAAAACCAGCGCTTGCAAGAAACCCGCGCTGCACAAATCCCAGAGTCGCAGGGGGCCCGCCAGAGTTCTAAATGTCTTCCTTCAGCGCGTACGGCAGCGGGCACAGCGCAAGGGCAGGGCCATCGGGTCCGCCCGCGTGCAGGTCGCCCGCCTGAGCATGCGATAGCTGCAGGCTGACGATGGCATCAAAGCCTTCGCCGCCATGCGTCGGTGCTGCCTGCACCACCAACCCGCAAGGCTGCTCGAAATCGGCGGCGGAAAAAATCTCGTCTCCTGCTTTGATCGCACCGGTTGCGTGCACGATGAACCCGCGCCGTTTGATCGCCCCGCGGAACTGGCTGCGCGCCACAATCTCTTGTCCGGGGTAGCAGCCTTTCTTGAAGCTCACGCCGTCTACCGATTCGTAATTGAGCATCTGCGGCACGAAGGCATCGACCAGCGGCGCGCTCAATGTGGCCACCCCGCTTTGCACCTCGCCCCATGCCCACGCGGCTCCATCGAGCGGCTCTGCGGATGGCGCAGGGGTGCCTGTTGGCGCAATCCACAGCGCGCGGGCAGTGTCTCCTACGAGCGGTAAGCCGATGACGGAAATAGTATCTAAATCGACTCTAGCGCTTACGGATAAATCGCCTCCAGCTACGCTTTCGATAGCATCTCCTGTCAGCCCATACAGCAGGAAGTCATCGCTGGCATCGGTCAGTTTCGCTTTGGCACGCATCACGAACATGGACAAACGCTTGAGGGTGGGAGCCAATAAGTCGCGGCTACAAATGAGCAGAATTTCGATTTCGCTGCGCTTAAAACCAATAAAGCTGGCCTGCATACGTCCCTTGGCCGACAAAAAAGCGGCAAGTCGCACGTGGCTTAGGTCCAGCAGGGCGAAGTCGTGCGTCAACTGACCGTGCAGAAATTTGGCGGCTTCCTCGCCCTCGGCTCGTATAACGCCCAGATCGGGCAGCAGGCAAGCACCACTGGGTAATGTGGCAACGGGGGTGCGGGCATTGGTACTCATGCAGCAATTATGATGGCCGGCTTTTCCACCTCTCGCCAAAGTGCCAAAACAGTCGTGCGCCGCGCTTTCATATTTCTGTTGTTACTTGTCGCGGCTTTGGGCGCTGCCAGCTTGTGGTGGCTACACGCACCGTTGCCCATGGGCGACTCGCCGGTGGAGCTTGCCATCGAACCCGGAACCAGCCCGCGCACCGTTGCGCGCGACGTGCACGCCAGTGGTGTTCGCACTGATGAACGTCTTCTATATGCATGGTTTCGGCTTTCGGGTCAGGATCGACTTATCAAGGCAGGCAATTACGAAATTTCCCCCGGAACCACGCCTCGCAGCCTTCTGCAAAAACTTGTGAGGGGCGACGAGACGTTGCGGTCTCTCACCTTGGTCGAAGGCTGGAATCTGCGCCAAGTTCGGGCCGCGCTAGCCCAAGCAGAACTTAAACACGACAGCGCCGCATTGGGAGACAGTGCTCTGATGGAGCGGCTGGGACGGGCGGGCACCGCACCAGAGGGCCGCTTTTTCCCGGACACCTACACCTACGCCAAGGGAGGCAGCGACCTTGCAGTGTTGCGCCGCGCTATGCACGCAATGGACCGACATCTGGCTCTCGCATGGGAGCAGCGCGCGGCTGACACGCCGCTCAAATCACCCGAGGAGGCTTTGGTGCTTGCCAGCATTGTTGAGAAAGAAACCGGTAGGGCATCAGACCGCGCGCTGGTGGCTGGCGTGTTCACCAATAGGCTGCGTATCGGCATGCTGTTGCAGACCGATCCGACGGTCATTTATGGCTTAGGCGAAAGCTTCGATGGCAATCTGCGCAAGCGCGATCTGCAAACCGATACGCCGTACAACACCTATACCCGAGCGGGCTTGCCGCCCACACCGATTTCCATGCCGGGCAAAGCCTCTTTGCTCGCAGCAGTGCTGCCCGAGCGCACGGATGCGCTGTATTTCGTCGCCAAGGGTGATGGCAGCAGCCAGTTCAGCAAATCACTGGGCGACCACAATCGCGCGGTGGGACGGTACCAGCGCGGGCAGTGAGCATGCGCACCACGACCGCCACACTCACCACACCCGCTACCTGCGAGGCTCGCGGCCTTTTTATCAGCTTCGAAGGCATTGATGGTGCCGGCAAGTCCTCGCACATGGAGCCGCTGGCGCAAGCATTTCGTGTTCATGGCCGCGATGTCATCTGCACGCGCGAACCCGGCGGTACCCCGCTGGCCGAGCAACTTCGCACACTGCTTTTGAGCGAGGCGATGGACCCGCTTACCGAGGCTTTGTTGGCATTCGCGGCGCGCCGTGACCATATTGGTCGCGTCATTGCGCCTGCATTGGCGCGTGGCGACGTGGTGCTGTGCGATCGATTTAGCGACGCTACCTTTGCTTATCAGGGTGCAGGGCGGGGCTTCAGTACCGACACGCTCTCCACTCTGGAAACCATGGTGCAAAGCGGATTGGGCCTTGAGCCTGGAGCCTTGCTGGAGCCGCATCTCACCTTGTGGTTCGATCTAGCCCCGGCCGTAGCGGCAAGCCGACTGGAGAGCGCCCGCGCGCCCGACCGGTTCGAGCAGCTTGATGCCGCCTTCTTTTGCCGGGTGGCGCAAGGATATGTGGCGCGCGCGGAGGCTGCACCCCACCGGTTCGCGCGCATTGACGCTGATCGGGCTCCGAAAGAAGTTTGGAAACAGATCACGCAGACCATGGCGGGGCGCGGCTGGCTAGACAACAAAGCCGCAAGCGGGAACGCGGCGTGACACTGGCACCGTGGATCGCCACGCAACGAAGCGCCCTGCTCGCTCAGCGAGGGCATGCGTGGCTGCTGTACGGCCCATCAGGGTTAGGCCAGTTTTGCTTGGCACTGGAGCTGGCGCGCGCCTGGCTTTGCAATGTGCCGAGCGAGGACGGTGCTTGCGGTCAGTGCACCAGCTGCCACGCTATTGACGTCCATGCGCACGCTGACTTAGCGGTGCTTATGCCCGAAACCGACATGCTCGAGCGCGGCTGGCCCCTGCCGGAAAAAGCGCAGAGCGATATTGACGACAAGAAACGCAAGCCCAGCCGGGAGATTCGTGTCGACGCGATGCGGGACACAGTCGAGTTTGCTCAGCGCACCAGCGCACGCGGCCGCGGTAAAGTGGTGGTGGTGTACCCCGCGGAGCAAATGAACATGATCGCTGCGAATGCGCTGCTCAAGACCTTGGAGGAACCAGCCGGCAATACCCGTTTTGTGTTGGCTACCGAGGCGGCGCATGCCTTGCTGCCCACCATTCGCAGCCGCTGTATGGCGCATGCTTTGCATTGGCCAGAGCAAGCACAGGTGCTGCAGTGGCTGAACGCCGAGAACGTACCGCCAGCAGCGGCCCAAGCCCTGCTGCGCGCGGCTGGTGGCCGCCCTGACGACGCACTAAGCCTGGCCCGCGCTGGTGCTGATCCAGCTGTTTGGGAAAAATTCCCGGCGGCAATGTTGCGCGGCGACACCAGTGCAGTGGAGGGTTGGGCACCGTCTGCGGTAATTGCTGCCCTGCAGAAGTTGTGCCACGACTTGCAGGTAACGGGTGTGGGCGCGGCTCCTCGTTACTTTGAAGTGGCCAAGCTCCCAGCACCCCCCGCACCGCTGCTGCTGGTACGCTGGGGCAAGGATTTGGCGCAGGCCGCCCGAATCGCCGACCACCCGTTCTCAGCGCCTCTGATGCTGGAGGCGTTGGTGGCGCAAGCACGAAACGTCCTACACTCGAATTTAGCCAACGCCAGGAAAGCCCCATGAGCACGTCCCCATCGCCATCAAGTCCTCGCCCCAGCGTCATGCAGCTTGCGATCAAAGAGAAAGGCGCATTGCATGCGGCCTACATTCCATTTTTCGCGGATGGCGGCATTTTTGTACCTACGCCTCGTGAATACCGGTTGGGTGATGACGTTTACGTATTGCTGACGTTGCCCGATGACCCTCAGCGTTATCCGGTGGCCGGTCGCGTGGCCTGGATCACTCCCGCACGCGCCAGTGGCAACCGCACACAGGGCGTGGGCATTCAGTTTCCTAAGGACGAAAAGTCGCGTCAGCTCAAGTACAAAATCGAAGAAATCCTGGGAACCGCGCTGGGTTCCGACCGTCCCACGCAAACCATCTGACAGGCTGCGCGGCATAGACCTCTTTTCTGTCGGAAGATGGCATTCGACATGCCTTTAAGCCCCGGCCGCGACCCGCATGTTCACTGACTCACACTGCCATCTCAACTTCCCTGAGCTTGCATCGCGCTTGCCAGAAATCCGCGAAGCCATGGAGCAAGCCCAGGTCGATAGGGCACTCTGCATTTGCACCACCCTGGAAGAATTTTCTGATGTCCACGCCCTGGCCACAGAGCACAGCAATTTCTGGTGCTCAGTGGGCGTACACCCTGACAACGAAGGTGTGCAAGAGCCGTCCGTTGCTGACCTGCTAGAGCGCGCAGCGCTGCCCCGCGTAGTTGCGATAGGCGAGACCGGTCTCGATTACTACGGTATGGAAGACCGCAAAGGCGGGCGCAGCGTGGCTGATCTGGAATGGCAAAGAGAGCGATTTCGTACGCACATTCGCGCAGCGCGCCACGCCCGTTTGCCGCTGGTGATTCATACGCGAAGCGCATCTGCCGACACGCTAGGAATTTTGCGCGAAGAAGGCGAGGCCGGCGATTCTGGCCCGCGCTGCGGCGGGGTTTTTCACTGCTTCACGGAAACGCTTGAAGTTGCCCGCGCAGCCCTTGACATGGGCTATTACGTTTCCTTTTCCGGAATCATCACTTTCAAGAACGCGCAAGCGCTGCGGGATGTGGTGGCTTTTGTTCCGCTGGACCGCATGTTGATTGAAACGGACAGCCCGTATTTGGCTCCGGTGCCCTACCGTGGCAAGACCAACTCACCTGCTTACGTACCTTTTGTCGCACAGCAGGTGGCTGCGGTTCGCGGCGTGTCCGTGGAAGCAATAGCGGAAGTTACGAGCCGAAATTTTGAGAAGCTTTTTGAAAGAATTTACGCATGATCTCGCGCCGCCACACCGTATCGCTGCTTACGATGGGCGCACTGCTCGCAACGGTGAGCGCTGCGGCAGGTTCCTTTGAAGATTTTTTTGAAAATATACGACGCGATGACGGCCGGGATCTCCAAAAGCTGGTGAGCCGCGGATTCGATCCGAACACTCGCGATCCCCAAGGGGCAACCGGCCTCATTTTGGCCCTGCAGCTGGGCTCCATGAATGCCGCAGCGGCACTCATCAATTCGCCTCGCACTGACGTCAACCTTCGCAACCCTGATAGTGAAACCGCGCTGATGCTAGCCGCGCTGCGGGGCCACGTAGAGGCCGCGCAAGCTTTGATTGCGCTCGGCGCGGACATCAATCATCCGGGGTGGACACCGCTGCATTACGCAGCGTCAGGTACCACCGAGCGTCAGACAGAAATTATTGCGCTGCTCCTCGACAACGCGGCGTACCTCGATGCAACATCGCCCAATGGCACCACGCCGTTGATGATGGCAGCCCGCTATGGGTCGGGGGACGCCGTCAATCTTCTCCTGAAAGAGGGTGCTGATATCAGCTTGCGCAACCAGTTGGGATTGAGCGCTATTGACTTTGCACAGCGCGCCGAGCGCAAGAGCGTGGCGGAAGACATTGCCAATGCGATTCGTCGCCGCCAACCTCAACGTGGCCGTTGGTAGGTAACCAGTTTCACGAGAACGGTTTTGACTTGGTCACATTTGTAGCAGGCGGGCGGTTCTGCAAGCGCGCATACAGCCCGCCGAGCGCCATCAGTTCAAGATGAGTCCCTTGCTCGACAACGTCTCCCCGGTCCATGACTACAACGCGATCTGCGTGTTCAATCGTCGACAGTCGGTGCGCGATAACCAGCGTGGTACGTCCGCGCATTAGTCGCGCCAGTGCGTCTTGTACCAGCCGCTCCGATTCGGTGTCCAAGGCCGACGTAGCTTCGTCCAGAATCAATATAGGCGCGTCCTTGTAAAGCGCGCGCGCAATCGCTAGCCGCTGACGCTGCCCGCCGGATAACTGTGCCGCGTTGTGACCCACCTGGGTTTGAATGCCTTCCGGTAGAGCCTTCACATGCTCCTCCAAATTGGCTGCCTGCAAGCAAGCCAGCACGCGATCGGTGTCAATTTTCTCGCCCAGCGCCACGTTGGCTGCCAGCGAATCGTTGAACATAACAACGTCTTGACTGACCAATGCAAATTGCGCCCGCAGGCTTTCCAGGTCCCAGTCGGGCAGGGCAAATCCGTCCAGCAGTACCCGTCCTTCGCTGCACGCAACAAACCGCGGTAACAAGTTAACCAGCGTCGTTTTGCCGGCCCCGGATGGCCCTACCAACGCGACTACCTCCCCCGGCTTTACGCGAAAGCTCACGTGCTGCAACGCAGGAGGTCGGTCGGACAAAAAGCTCACGCTTACATGGTCAAACACAATGTCGCCCTGCGCGCGCTCAGTGCGATGTTGGCCACCCGTTTCGGCCGGCGTGTCGCCTAAAAGCACCATGCCGCGCTCCAACGCCGCCACGCCGCGGGTGATCGGGTTGGCGACATCAGCCAACCGCCTTATGGGTGCGATCAACATCAGCATGGCCGTGATGAATGCGACGAATCCGCCCACTGTCACGTCGGGCGTGGCTGCCGCCGTACGGCTTTGCCAAAGCGCCGTGCAAATGACCGCTGACAAGGCCGCTGCCGCCAGAAGTTGGGTCAGTGGCGTCATTGCCGCCGATGCGATGGTGGCCTTGATTGCCAGGCCGCGAAGATTGCGACTCAACACGGCAAAGCGACCCAATTGCGCCGGCTGCGCCGCGTGCAGGCGCACCATGCGGTGCGCCAAGACGTTCTCTTCGACGACGTACGCCAGCGCGTCAGTGGCCTGTTGGCTGGTTTTGGTAATTTTGTACAGTCGGCGCGAAAGCGTTTTCATGATCCACGCGACGCCAGGCACAACGATCGCCACGATTAAGGTCAGTTGCCAATTGAGGATGAAAAGGTAAACAAGCAGCGCGATCAATGTGAACCCGTCACGCGACAGGCCCAACAGTGCTTGCACCAGCAACGTTGAGCCGGTCTGTACTTCGTAAACTACCGTATTGGACAAGCTGCTTGCAGACTGGCGCGAGAACAAGGCGAGGTCTGCGGCAAGCAGCCGTTCAAAAAGCGCCTGACGCAACTTCAACATGCCGTCATTGGCAATCCGCGAGAGCGCGTACTGACCCACAAATTGGGCAAGCCCGCGTACCAAAAAAATTCCCATGATGGCAAGTGGAACCGTCCACAGCTGCAGGTCGCCCTGCGTAAATCCCCGGTCCAACAAAGGCTTGAGCAATGCCGGAATCAGCGGCTCAGTGACCGCCCCGATTAGCGTTGCAGCAATCGCCACAACCCACGTTAACCGCTGATCGCCAAAATATCGTGATATGCGAAAGAGCCGCTTGAGCAGGCTCGGCTGCACTGTTGAAGAAAGGCTTTCGCCGGAGGAAACGCTGTCGGTGGGGGAGATAGACATGAGAGACGGATTTTAAGGTTTGAGCACCTGTCAACTTCTTGTGACAAGTGCGCCTTTCGGCATGTGTAACATTCACGGTTGAAAGTCGGCATTTGGCCGACCATTTTTTTTTGCGAATGACAACACCAAAATCCCCCTGCATTTCCCTTGTCGCACCATCCCGCCGAGTGGCTCTCTTGGGCCTTGGCAGTTTGGCCGCCGTTCCCGCGCTGGCCCAGTTTCGCGTAGAAGTCTCTGGTATTGGTCTAACCCAGCTTCCCATTGCTATTGCGCCATTTCGGGGCGACGCGCAGTCGCCGCAAAAGATTGCTGCAATCGTTCAGGCTGATCTGGAGCGCAGTGGGCAGTTTCGCGGCGTTGATTCTTCGGGACCCGCGCTCGATGAAACCGCGCGGCCCGACGTGGCGCTCTGGCGTCAGCGGAGCGCAGATGCGCTGGTCGTCGGCAGTACGACCCGCTTGGCGGACGGTCGCTATGACGTGCGTTTTCGTTTGTGGGACGTCGTCCGTGGGCAGGACCTGGGTGGCCAGAGTTATGTCATCGTGCAGGCCGACCTGCGCTTGGTGGCGCACCGCATCGCCGACTATGTTTATGAAAAGCTCACCGGGGAAAAAGGCATCTTTTCAACGCGGTTGGCTTATGTGACCAAAGGGGGCTCCCGATATTCTTTGTGGGTAGCGGATGCTGATGGCGAAAACGCCCAAGCTGCATTGGCAAGCCCCGAGCCCATCATCTCGCCCGCCTGGTCGCCCAGTGGGAAACAACTCGCCTATGTGTCGTTCGAGTCTCGCAAGCCGGTGGTCTATGTCCACGATATCGCTACCGGAAAACGGCGTCTTATCGCGAACTTCCGCGGCTCCAACAGTGCACCCGCTTGGGCACCTGACGGCTCTACGTTGGCCGTTACGCTCAGCCGCGATGGCAACTCTCAGCTCTACACCATCAATGCGAACGGTGGCGAGCCCAAGCGGTTGATGCAAAGCGCAGGCATCGACACCGAGCCGGTGTATTCGCCGGATGGAAAAGCCATATATTTTGTGAGCGACCGGGGGGGGGCGCCGCAGATCTACAAAGTTCCTTCGAGCGGCGGATCGGCGCAGCGAGTTACGTTCGATGGCAGCTACAACATCTCTCCGACGCTGAGCCCCGACGGGAAACACATGGCGTACATCTCACGGGCAAGCGGCGCGTTTCGCCTACATGTCATGGATCTGACAGGTGGTACAACCCTCGCGGTGACGGACACTGGAGGCGACGAGAGCCCAAGCTTTGCCCCGAACAGCAAGCTCATCGTTTATGCGACTCAGCAACAGGGCCGCGATGCGTTGATGACCACTACTCTCGACGGAAAAATCAAAGCCAGGCTGGCAGGGCAGGGCGGCGATTTGCGGGAACCCGATTGGGGTCCGTTTCAGAAATCATAATTTTGACATCCATACTTTTAACGATACGGTCCAGGAGAATTTAAATGATCAAACGCATAGCACTAACGGCGGCAGCCCTTTCCATATTGGCAGCTTGCAGCTCGGGCGTAGACCTTGACAACGTGCCAGTCGACGAGCGCGCTGGTGCCCCTATTTCCACGAATGACGGCGGCAACACAGGGGCTGCAGGCCAGAGCGGAGTGCAGCCTGTGGACCTCAATGGTTCTGCGCGCGACGCGCAGGGACCGGTGGGTGTCGAACGCGTCATTTATTTTGATTACGACAGCTACAACATCAAGGCCGACTACCAGGCTGCGGTCGAAGCGCACGCACGCTTTCTAAAATCCGGCGGTAGCCGCCAAGTCGTACTGGAAGGTAACACCGACCAGCGCGGTGGCAGCGAATACAACCTGGCATTGGGTCAAAAGCGTGCCGAAGCCGTGCGCCGTGCCTTGGTCTTGTTGGGGGTGCCGGACAACCAGATGGAAGCCGTGAGTTTCGGTAAAGAGAAGCCGGCCATGCAGGGCATGACGGAAGATGATTTCGCCAAAAACCGGCGCGTCGAATTCTCGTACCGCTAATGGCTCGCCTACTCATCTCACGACTGGCGCTGGCTTGCGCAGTGGCGGGTGCCGGACTTGCAGGCATGCCCGCTCGTGCCGCCCTGTTTGACGATGACGAGGCGCGCCGCGCCATCATTGAGTTGCGCCAGCGGATCGACGGCTTGCAGCAAACGAACCAGCGTGCTGGTGAAGACAGCGGGCAGTTACGACGTAGTCTGCTTGATCTGCAAACCCAGATCGAGAGCCTGCGCGTGGAACTGGCTAACCAGCGTGGGCTGAACGAACAATTGACCCGCGACGTTGGCCAGCTGCAAACCCAGCAAAAGGAAGCTGCGCAAAAGGTCGACCAGCGACTGAGCAAGTTTGAACCGTCCAAAGTCACGCAAGACGGACAAGAATTTGTTGCAGAGCCAGCCGAGCAGCAGGCCTTTGATGCGGCGTTGGCTACTTTCCGGTCTGGGAAGTTTGCTGAAGCTCAGTCCGCGTTTGCGCAATTTCTGACCGTCCATCCGCGCAGCGGCTACGTTCCATCGGCCCAATTCTGGCTGGGAAACGCGCGGTACGCCAATCGTGATTACCAAAGTGCGATAGCCAACTTCAAAGCCATTCTCGCCAATGCGCCTAGCCATGCGCGTGCGCCTGAGGCCGCACTTTCGATTGCAAATTGCCAGATCGAACTAAAGGAAACCAAAGGAGCCCGCAAGACTATGGAGGACTTGGTTCGTGCTTATCCCAACTCCGAGGCTGCTGCGGCCGCCAAGGAGCGCCTTACGCGAATGAAATGATATTGCAGCCCGCAGCCGCTACTATTGCTGGGTCTTCGGATCTGCAGCGCCGGTTCGGTGGGACTGCGCGGCTGTACGGGGTCTGCGGCGCGTCACGCATTTCATGCGCTCACGTTGCGGTTGTCGGTATCGGAGGCGTGGGGTCGTGGGCGGCGGAGGCGTTGGCGAGAAGTGGTGTCTCACGTATCACGCTCATCGATATGGACCACATTGCCGAATCGAACATTAACCGGCAAATTCACGCTCTTGATACAACGCTGGGTCAAGCCAAAGTTCTCGCGATGCAAGAACGTATTGCCCACATTCATTCCGGTTGTCGGGTGGTTTGCGTAGATGCGTTTGCCGAGCCGAACAATTGGCCCGGTATTCTGGGCGACGTGCCAGTTGATGGCGTGATTGATGCGTGCGACAACGTACTCGCAAAGACTTGCATGGCCGAATGGGCGCGGGTGACTGGCACGTTGTTTATTGCGTCGGGCGCTGCGGGAGGTAAAAAACTAGCGCACAAGGTGGAAATCGACGACCTTTCGCGTACGACCCACGACCCATTGCTCGCGCAAGTACGGTATCGGCTTCGCAAACACCATGGAGCACCTCGGGAGGTGAGCAGTATTTTTCGCTTGCCCTGCGTTTTCAGCAAGGAGGCAGTATCGCCTCCGGATGCTTCATGTGATGCGACCGGTGACGGGTCGCTTAACTGTCATGGGTATGGATCCACCGTGGCGGTAACCGCTACATTTGGAATTTGTGCTGCGGGTTGGATGCTCAATGCCCTAGCGAGCCAAAAATAACGCTATAATTCGGGGCTTCGCTGCTCAGTCAATCTGACGAATGCAACGAATACAAGGGACGTTAGCTCAGTTGGTAGAGCAGTGGACTTTTAATCCATTTGTCGTGGGTTCGACCCCCGCACGTCCCACCAAGTTAAGCCTTGTAGGCACTAAAAACCCGCTGTAGAAATGCAAGCGGGTTTTTTTATTTGTGCATGTTGGCACAGCACGCTGCCTGCGAAATAGTCCTTTTTAGGAATCGCGGCCTTCTGAGGCACACATTGGGTGACATGGTCATTTCAGCTCTCGGCCACAGACTCAGTATCGCGAATCACTTGTGTCGGCAAAGCTTGCGAAACACACTTCCGAGAGTACTTCCGAGAGCACTTCTGGGGCGACAACGAAGCCAGCGCAGCAAAGAAATTCTGCTTTTTTTAACCGCACTCGCCAAAGTGAACCACGACGCTTTGAAACGTCGATCAAGAAGCGGCTTCAAGCCCCTTCTCGAAATGAGATTGCATCGCCTCCAGAGCTTGCGCGGAGTTTCTCGCCACAACAGCAGTCATGATGTAGCGATGTTCCTGAAGGGAGTCTTCAATGCGGCCCTGCTTGAACAAGGAGTGATGGCGATTTAGCTTCATTACCTTGCGCAGATCCGCCACCATTTGATTGCGCCAGCGGTTGCCGGAAAGCGCTAGCAAGTGCATATGGAACTGCTCGTTCAGTGCAAAGAAGTGCTCGCGGTCGTGTGTGGCGGCTTCAAGTTGCTGGTGCATCGCTTCGAGGGTGCGCAATTGCTCGTCGCTCGCCGTGCGTGCCACTTCAGCGGCTGCATCGCTCTCCAGCAGGCTAAGCAGGTGGTACACGTCGCGCAGGTCTTTTTCCGACACTTCGGTGACATAAGCCCCGCGGCGAATTTTCATCGTCACCAAGCCCTCGGCGGCCAGTACTTTCAAAGCTTCTCGCAATGGCGTTCGACTGATGCCGAACTCCCCAGCAATACGCATTTCATCGATCCAAGCTCCCGGCTCCAGCTCGCGTTTGAATATCCGCTGGCGAAGTTGCTCAGCGACTTCTTCATACAACGGTCTGGTAGTGAGCAAGGCTTGAGGCATGGGCAATTGTAAGCAACTGGCAATATTCTGAATGAATAATTATGAATGATGTAGACTTTGAAGCACCATCTGAACGCTCGTTTTGCCGCTCCAAAAGCCGCATTTACGAAGATACCGCAGCAGCTTTGCGCCTCTTTGACTCAGGATTCATTCATTTTTATGAGCAGTTCGAACCCGTCTCAGCCCGTAACTTTTGCCGACTCATTCCTGAGCGACTGGCAACAAGCCGCTCGTAAATCAGCACCCGGTGGAGATGTGGCCGCACTGAACTGGGTCACGCCGGACGGCATCGTCGTAAAGCCGCTGTACACCGCTGAGGACACGGCAAATTTGCCGTACACCAACACGTTGCCAGGCTTCGAGCCCTACCTGCGTGGGCCACAGGCCACCATGTACGCCGTGCGGCCCTGGACGATTCGCCAGTACGCAGGCTTCTCCACAGCCGAAGAATCAAACGCCTTCTACCGCAAGGCGCTGGCTGCGGGCGGGCAGGGCGTGTCGGTTGCGTTTGATCTGGCCACGCACCGCGGCTACGACAGTGACCATCCACGCGTCACTGGCGACGTGGGCAAGGCGGGGGTGGCGATTGACTCGGTTGAGGACATGAAAATCCTGTTCGATCAGATTCCGCTCGACAAGGCCAGCGTGTCCATGACCATGAACGGGGCCGTCTTGCCAGTGCTGGCGGGCTACATCGTGGCGGCGGAAGAGCAGGGCGTCGCTCAGGATCAACTGAGTGGAACCATTCAGAATGACATTCTGAAAGAGTTCATGGTGCGCAACACGTACATCTACCCGCCCAAGCCGAGCATGCGCATCATCGGCGACATCATTGGCTATACGGCAAGCCACATGCCGAAGTTCAATTCCATCTCGATTTCGGGCTATCACATGCAGGAAGCCGGTGCCAACCAGTCGCTGGAGCTTGCTTTCACACTGGCTGACGGCAAGGAATACGTGAAGACTGCCATTGCCACGGGTCTGGATGTAGACCAGTTTGCGCCGCGCCTGTCGTTCTTCTGGGCGATCGGCATGAACTTCTACCTCGAAGTTGCCAAGATGCGAGCCGCGCGCCTGCTGTGGTGCCGCATCATGAAAGAGACCGGCGCGAAGAATCCCAAAAGCCTGATGCTGCGCACCCACTGCCAGACCAGCGGCTGGTCGCTCACCGAACAGGACCCGTACAACAATATCGTGCGCACCACCATCGAGGCGATGGCGGCGGTGTTCGGTGGCACGCAAAGCCTCCACACCAACGCGCTCGACGAAGCCATCGCGCTGCCGACCGAATTTTCATCGCGCATCGCCCGCAATACCCAGCTCATCATTCAGGAAGAAACGCACATCACCAACGTGGTCGACCCGTGGGCGGGCTCCTACATGATGGAAAAGCTCACGCAGGACATGGCGGACGCCGCCTGGACCATCATTGAAGAGGTCGAAGCTATGGGCGGCATGACGCAGGCAGTGGATAGCGGCTGGGCCAAACTCAAAATCGAAGCCGCTGCCGCCGAGAAGCAGGCGAACATCGATTCTGGCAAGGACGTGATCGTTGGCGTCAACAAGTACAAGCTCGCCAAAGAAGACCCGGTCGACATTCTGCAAATCGACAACGTCAGGGTGCGTGATGGCCAGATCGCTCGCCTCACGGATATCAAGTCAAAACGGGCCCCAGAGCAGGTGCGGAAAGCGTTAGCTGCTCTCACTTCTGCAGCAGAAAGCGGCGAAGGCAACCTGCTGGAGCTCAGCATCAACGCCATGCGCATGCGCGCTACCGTGGGCGAGGTGAGCGACGCACTCGAAAAAGTCTACGGGCGTCACCGCGCCGATACGCAAAAGGTCACCGGGGTGTACGCAGCGGCTTATGACTCCGCTGAAGGTTGGGACAAGCTCAAGGAAGAAATCAACGCTTTTGCCGATGTAGAAGGCCGTCGCCCGCGCGTGATGATTGCCAAATTGGGACAGGATGGCCACGACCGGGGTGCCAAAGTGGTGGCCAGCGCTTTCGCTGATCTGGGCTTTGACGTGGACATGGGCCCGCTGTTTCAGACACCCGAAGAGTGCGCGCGCCAGGCTATTGAAAACGATGTACACGCAGTGGGTATTTCGACCCTCGCAGCCGGCCACAAAACGCTGGTGCCGGCCATCATCCAGTCGCTAAAAGCTCAGGGTGCAGACGACATCATCGTTTTTGTAGGTGGTGTGGTTCCTGCACAGGATTACGACTATCTGTACGAAGCGGGCGTGAAAGGCATCTACGGCCCTGGTACGCCGATTCCGGCCAGCGCCAAGGATGTGCTGGAGCAAATCCGCAAGGCAATCGCGGCGTGAGCGCAGCGGTGTCGACACCTGCGCCTTACTCTCGGGCGGTTGAGTTGCAACATTCGCTGCTGCAGGGTGGGCGTGCGGAGCAGCGCCGGGCCGTGGCGAAAGCGATCACTCTGCTCGAATCCACCCGCGCCGACCACCGCGCCCAAGGGGACGAGCTGCTCACGGCTCTTTTACCGCACACCGGGAATGCGTTGCGCGTGGGTATTAGCGGCGTGCCGGGTGTGGGCAAATCGACCTTTATTGAAACGCTGGGGCTGCACTTGATTAGCCTCGGGCATCGGGTAGCAGTGTTGGCAATCGATCCCTCCAGCGCTGTTTCCGGCGGCTCTATCTTGGGCGACAAGACGCGCATGGAGCAGCTCTCCATGCGAGAGGAAGCCTACATCCGGCCCAGCCCCACCAGCGGCGCACTGGGCGGCGTCACCGAGAAAACACGCGAGGCCATGTTGGTGTGCGAGGCAGCGGGCTACGACGTAGTGATTGTGGAAACGGTGGGCGTGGGTCAATCCGAGATCACCGTCTCAGGTATGACCGACATGTTTGTGCTGTTGCAATTGCCCAATGCCGGCGACGAGCTGCAGGCCATCAAGAAGGGTGTGATGGAAATTGCGGATTTGGTCGTCATCAACAAAGCCGACATCGACCCCAACGCTGCGACCCGTGCGCAGGCGCAGATCACGTCGTCGTTGCGGTTGCTGGGCTTGCACGGCACCGCAGGCAACGAGCGCCATGACACCAGTTTCTGGCAACCCAAGGTGCTGCAGATGAGTGCATTGGAGCGGACCGGAATCAAAGAATTCTGGACGGCCGTGACCGACTTCGACCGTTTGCAGACCGCCAACGGCAGACGCGCCCAGCGCCGTCAAAAACAGAACCTGGCGTGGATGTGGCAGCGCATCGAAGCCGGTTTGAAGCACGCTTTTCGCCAACACCCCGATGTGCAAGCCCTGTTGGGTCCTCTGCAGAAGGAAGTGACGGAGGGGCGCATGGCAGCGTCTACTGCAGCACGAAATCTGCTCGCAGCGCAGCATCCACAAGCCTCTAAAGCTATCAAATAAAGAGCTAACCAAGCGGCCAACGCCAAAGGACACGTATGCAGGACATCCTCGATCAACTGGAACAAAAGCGCGAACGCGCGCGCCTGGGTGGCGGCCAGAAGCGCATTGATGCACAGCACAGCAAGGGCAAGCTGACCGCCCGCGAGCGCATTGAGCTGCTGCTTGACGACGGTACGTTCGAAGACTGGGACATGTTTGTCGAACACCGGTGCACCGACTTCGGCATGCAGGACAACAAGGTACCGGGCGACGGCG
>JBBSUJ010000069.1:0-17579 GCA_038235025.1 Burkholderiales bacterium | reverse complement strand
TCGCGAGGATGTGATGGTGCGGATCGGGATGGGGCGCAAGGCGTCTTTTTGCAGCCAATAGCCGTGCTATTGGCAAGAAAAGCAACGCAGAGAACCGCCCGAGGCCGCGCTATCACAGACCGCAGGGAGTTATGCAGGACATCCCTAGGTAGCGCATGTACGTATCGGCCCGCTCAGGATGGCGGGTAATGATCTTGTTGCAAGCACAGTAATAACAAAGCGACTGGCAAAACGGCAAATGAACATAAAGAGACAGCGGCTTCGCGCCGCTGGCACCACGGCCTGCGGCGATTAACTGGCGCTGTTGCAGTGCCAAGGTGTAGTCTCTTTCCCCAAACGCATCCACAAAACGGTCTACCGTGGGGTATGAGGTGTAGCGCGGGCCAGCCATATCAAAGCGAGTCAGCAGCTCGGGGGTAACGACGGTCATGGACACTCTTGTGGACTGCCAATGTGCCGCAAGCGCACCGCACTTGTCTAGACCCACATCAAGAACTCACCCATTCACGCAAAACCTGACGCGTTTTAAGGGTCTCAAGCGCCCATAATTTGACGTATGTCATCTTTTCTATTCCTGACCACAGCACCGAAGCGCCGCCCTCAAAGGCAGCTGCGCACTGCGCCGGACAGAGCGCAGCGCATGTGGCATTTCGCACGGCTTGCTCAACCTGCAACCTTCGCGAGCTGTGCTTGCCGCTTGGATTGACTGCCACGCAGCTGGAGCGCGTAGATGAACTGGTCACGGTACGACGAAAAATCAAGCGCGGTGCGGCGCTGTTTCGCAATGGCGAAACTTTCACCTCGCTTTGCGCGATACGCAGTGGCTTCTTTAAGACCAGCGTCACCACGGAAGACGGCCGCGATCAGGTTACCGGGTTTCAGATGTCTGGCGAGATCATCGGAATCGATGGGATCGTTACAGACGAGCACAGCTGCGATGCCATTGCCCTGGAAGACGCAGAGGTCTGCGTGATGCCGTTTGACCGTATTGAAAAGATTTCGCGTGAGGTCAACGCCATGCGACACCATCTGCACAAAATCATGAGCCGCGAGATTGTGCGCGAGCATGGCGTCATGCTGCTGTTGGGCAGCATGCGCGCGGACGAGCGGCTGGCAGCTTTCTTGCTCAACCTTTTACAGCGCCTGCATTCAAGGGGCTTCTCACAGTTTGAGTTGGTACTGCGCATGACCCGCGAAGAAATTGGTAGTTACCTTGGGCTCAAGTTAGAGACGGTTAGCAGAACCTTCTCTAAGTTCGTCGATCAGGGGCTGATCGAAGTGCGCCATCGCCACCTGCGAATTTTGGATATTGAGGCGCTACAGCGCGTAGTTAATAACCAGCAGGAATGCCTTTAACGCCCCGCCCATTGACCCCACAACTACACCCAGAAGCAAAAAAACCGGTTTTCCCGCTTGGAAACACGTTTTTTTGCCGGTAGCATCGCCGTGCCAGTGGAGATACAGGTTTTTCGCTGGTGCATTGAACACCCAACCAGGAAACACCAAGATGGCAACTGCAAAAAAAGCCCCGGCCGCTGCCGGTGCCAAGACGGCCGCACCCGCAAAAAAACGCACCCCTAACGCGGCCTTCATGAAGGCTTTGAAGCCTAGCCCTGCTTTGGCAGCCGTTGTAGGTTCGGACCCGCTGCCACGCACCGAAGTCATCAGCAAACTGTGGGTCTACATCAAGGCCCACGACCTGCAGGACCCCGCCAACAAACGCATGATCAACGCCGATGCCAAGCTCAAAGAAGTCTTCGGCAAGCCGCAGGTCTCGATGTTTGAGATGGCCGGCCTTATCGGCAAGCACGTGAGCTGATTCGCCTCGCACGCACTGCACCAGGCCGGCTTTTTCCGGCCTTTTTCATGGGTGCAAGGGCACCGAGCGCTGCATGCAAACATCAAGGTGAACGAGAATGACTCGCATTTATATTACAATAATTTTTGTTACGAGGCACAACCAGTTTTCCCAGCCACTGCTTCTTACGGTTACCGGCGCCTTGCGCCCGTTTCGTCATCTGCATTGGAGAACCCATGGCTGCTTCCCGACTTTCACCTGCAACCCGACCCCGCACATCTCAATTTAGACGTCCCGCTCTGCAGCCGTTCCAGCTGCTGATAACGCCCTAGTGCCACTAGGAGCCCTGATGCTTTTGGCCTGTACGGTCAGCTGGGCCCAGACGCCCCCTGCGCCTCAAACGGGCGGCCAACTGCCTACAGGGACCGTCAAAGAAACTGCGCAGGTGCAGAACAAAGACACCATCAAGCCTGGCACGACCAGCATCGGCAGAGGCGAACAGGCGGTGCGGGATATTGCGCAATCGATCACGGTGTTTACCGAACGACTGATCCAGGATCGCCAGCAAGACAATTTTCGGAATGTGCTGCGTAGCACGGCAGGCGTGACTTTTCAGGCCGGTGAAACGGGCGAAGAAGGCATTCGCCTGCGCGGCTTTTCGCTCGGCCAAGCGGGTGACATTTACGTCGATGGCATGAAGGACGCACCGCTCTATGAGCGCCACACTTTCAAAAACGACAGCGTTGAAGTTCTCAAAGGGTCAGCCTCCATGCTGTTTGGCAAGGGTTCAACGGGCGGCGTGATCAACCAGGTCAACAAAATGCCGCTGCTGATGGACCAAAAAGAAGTGAGCTACACGCTAGGTACGGGCCAAGAAAACCGCCTGACCAGTGACTTCAATTTTCTGACGGGTTAAAACGCAGCCTTTCGATTCAACGCGCTGGTGCACAACGAGAAGAACTTCGGCGTGAAACAACGCAAACTGGGCATTGCACCCACCTACAGCTGGGGGAGTGGTACGCGCAACGAATTTTCGGTGGGTTTTTACTCGCTCGATATTGAGGGGCGGCCGCTCTACAACCATCCCTGTTTCATTGACAACGGCACCATCGTGCCTTCACTGCCAGCGCGCAACTATTACGGTTTGGCTAGCGACAAGCTAGATACGTCGGCCCAGTACGCTACGTTGTCGCACACGCACCTGTTTGATGACAGTGGGGAACTCAAAACACGTCTGCGTCATGGCCGCTACGAACGCGACCTGCTGGCCAGTGCGGTCCGCTTTGCGCGCGGCACGGCTCCCGAAAGCATCGGCCCGGATACCGTAATCACCCGCTCTGCCAAAGAGCGGCTGGGCATCATCGAGTCAACCCAGCTGCAATCGGACTACACCAACACCGTCAAATGGGGTGGTCGCCAACACGCCCCGATTGCTGGCGTGGATCTTTCCTACGACGATGCGCGGCGCGACCAGAGCTACACCGGCGAGAACAACAACCCCAGTACCTCGGTGGGTTCTCCCGACGACGGCGCGGTGCGCCCCACACCGCGCGGCGAACCCACGTTCAACACCTTCAACGCGAAAAACCTGGGCCTGTACGCTCAGGACACGGTGTCCATCAATGACACCGTGAAATTGCTTGGTGGCCTGCGCTACGACCACTTCAAGGCGTCCTACAACACGCCAACCGCGTTGTCGAACAAGCGATCGGACGGTCTGTGGAGCCCGCGCTTGGGCTTCATCTATCAGCCCAACACCACCAGTTCCTATTACGCTTTTTACGGCACGTCGTACAACACGTCCGGGGACACTTACCAGTACGGACTGCGCTTTGACGATCGCACGCAGCGCAGCGAAAACACGCCACCCGAGAAAAGCCGCAACTTTGAACTGGGCGGCAAATTCGACGTGTTTGAAAAGCGCGCCTTGCTCAGCGTGGCAGCGTTCTACAGCGAAAAGTACAACGAACGCAATACCGACCCAGACATCGCATCAACGCAAGAGCTTCTCTCGGGCAGACGCCACGCAGCGGGTATGGAGTTCAACCTTGCCGGTCGCATCACACCAAAATGGGAGCTGTTCTTCAACCACACCTGGATCCCCAGGGCCAAGATTGACGAGAGCAATGTGGCCCTGTCTGCCACGGGCGGCGGCGCGCAGGTCAAGGGCGACCGCCCAGGCCTGACACCCCGCCACAGCGGCAGCCTTTGGACCACCTACGCCGTGGCGCCGCAGTGGCGTGTGGGCGCAGGCGTCACGTACCGCGGCGAGCAGCATCCCGAAGGTTCCCGCGCAGTGATGGCCGACAGTTTTGCGGTGGTAGATGCCATGGTCGAATATGCCTATGACGAGAAGACCAGCATTCTGCTCAACGCGAAAAACTTGAGCAACAAGCTGTATGCCGACAGCCTCTACCGCGGCTTCTGTGCTCCCGGCGCAGCCCGCAGTGTGGCGTTAACGCTGAAGACGCGTTTTTAAGCCAAGCCGCTCGGGCCGCCGCATGTTCCTTCGCCTCCCCCAGTTACTAAGTCCCAAGGACGTGGTACGTGCGCGCGGCTTGCTAGCGCCCGGTGCGCCATGGTGCGACGGAAGCACCAGTGCGGGCATGCAGGCCAGTGAGCAATCCACCCGGCTGCGCGGATGGGTGCTCGCCGCTCTGCAGCGGGATGCTCTCTTCTTTTCCGCCGCCTTGCCGCGCCGTATTTTCAATCCGCTATTCAATTGCTACAGCGGCAGCAACAACGCCTACGGCGCGCATGTCGATGGCGCTGTGGTGCGGTCGCAAAGCACTGGCGAGTGGGTGCGCAGCGATATTTCCTGCGCCGTTTTCCTCTCTGACCCCGACGAGTACGACGGTGGTGAGTTGGTCATATCGCAACCCGGCGGGGCGCAGCGAATCAAGCTCGCTGCGGGAGATGCCATTCTTTACCCTGGCTCCACCGTGCACGAGGTAGCGCCCGTGACGCGAGGCGAGCGCCTGGCTAGCTTTTTCTGGGTGCAAAGCATGGTGCGCAGCACCGGGCAGCGCGAACTGCTGTTTGCCGTGGACATGGATTTGCTGCGCCTGCGCAAGCAACTGGGCGAGCAGGACGCCGCTGTGCTGGACCTGACCGGCACGTACCACAACCTGCTGCGCATGTGGGCCGAAGCTTAGAGGGTGGCGCTAGGCCAGGTAGCGTCGGGCCGGCAACAGTGCTAGGACTCCTAACTCAATAGCTAACTAACCAATCCCTATGAGCTCTAGAGGCCTTTTTTAATCATAAAAACTTACCGGTACCGCAGCGCCACAGCGTGGCAGCCGATGTGCTCACCACGGCCGATCACGAGCGCCATGCCCGTGACCACCTCAGCCCCAATGCTTGGGCCTACTTCAGCGGTGGCGCAGGCGATGAACATACGCTGCGAGCTAACACCCACGCGTGGAGTGAGCTGCAATTAACGCCGCGCGTGCTGCGCCCGCTGGCCCATGGGCACACCCAATTGCAACTGCTGGGTCATCCCCTGGCGCATCCCATAATGCTCGCGCCTGTAGATGACCAACGCATGGCCCATCCGGATGGAGAGATTGATACGGCCCACGCCGCTGCGGCTTTGGGTGCAGGCATGGTGCTCAGCATGCAATCCAGCACCCCATTGGAAGAGGTAGCGGCGGCCATGCACGGCGACGCAGCTGCCGGGCCGCTGTGGTTCCAGCTCTACTTAAAAACGACCGGGTACTGGTGCGCGAACTGATCGCGCGCGCCGAGGCGGCCGACATTAAAGCTTTGGTTTTGACAGTTGACGCGCCGACCAGTGGCATTCGCGACGGTGAGCGACGTGCGGGGTTTCAGCTACCAGCGGGTGTTCGGGCCGTGCATCTTGACGGTATGGCGTCACCGCCACCGCCAATAACAGCTGGCGCTAGCGTTCTGTTTTCAGGCGTGCTCCAACACGCTCCTACGTGGGTGAATGTGCAATGGCTTCAGACCCAAACGCGTCTGCCCATGCTGCTCAAAGGCATCCTGCACCCTGCCGACGCACGCCAAGCAGCAGCACTCCAAGTGGCTGGCTTGATCGTCTCCAACCACGGGGGTCGTACGCTCGATACGGCAATCACCACCGCAACCGCTCTCCCCCGTATTGCCGAAGCGGTCGCTGGTACCGTGCCGCTGGTGGTGGACGGCGGCATTCGGCGCGGCACCGATGTGCTGAAGGCGCTGGCACTGGGTGCCAGCGCCGTGATGATCGGCCGTCCAGCCGCGTGGGGGCTGGCACACGCGGGTGCCGCTGGCGTTGTGCATGTCTTGCGCGTGCTGCGCGATGAATTTGAGGTAGCAATGGCATTGAGCGGCGCAGCGACATTGGCAGATATCAGCCCGGACTGCTTGAGCGCCGAACCTCAAGCGACACGAAACCGATAAAAACACCAGCGGGACTGACAATGCGACAGATTCGCATTTATAATTTTCACACCATCGAACACAAGGCCTCCGAGCCTGCTGCCATGATCGTTTGTGTCTGCCGCCGAGTTTCTGACCGTGACATTGCCCGCTTTGCGCGCGCCGGCATGGGCTTTGACGAAATTCAGTGGGAACTTGGGGTCGCTACGCAATGCGGGCGTTGCGAAGGGTGCGCTCGCGATGTCGTGGCGCAATGCAACGCAGTTGCTCCTGTTGCTGCCCTCAGAAATGAAGCGACTTCAAACTGCGGCTGTATGAACGGCAACGGGGACGGCTGCGACTGCGACTGCGACTGCAGCGTGGCCGGTATTGTCCCACCTCGCACGCAATAGATACGCAATACGTACGCATGGCCCAAGACCGCCCTGCATCGAAACCAAATATGCTGGCACTCGCAGTCGTTTTGTCGGTCTTTTTCACCCCGATCGCGCTGTACTGGGTTCTTTGGATCTAAAACATTGGGTCTTTTAATGTTTGCATTTGCATTTGCATTTGTGTTCGCGTCTGCACTTGTCAGTACGTTCCCATCTTTTCATTGATGTCTTCTCAACGGGCTTCCTTATCGCCGCACTTCGGGCGCAGCACTCTGGTGCTTGCGGGTGTTGCCCTGTTTCACGGTGCCGCTCTCTGGGCGCTACAGGGCGCGCTGCGCCAAACCGAGCCGCAGGAAATCATCATTCCCGCGGTGCTGCTAAGCGAAGTTATTGCACCGCCACCGCCACCGCCATCGCCATCGCCTAAGCCTTCGCCTCCGGTTCCGCCTCCGCCCGTTCGCCCGGCACCACCGGCACCTCCTCCACCAACGCCGCCCAAGCCGCGTGTGGTGCGCAGCGCGCCTAAGCCGGTGCGCGCCCCGATACCTGAGCCAGTGCCAGTGCCAGATGCCTCGCCGCAAGCGCCGGCGGTGAGCGTCCCCGCACCCACCCCGGCACCACCGGCACCACCCCCTGTTTCGTCTGCCCCGCCTTCGCCTTTGCCCGTGCCTGCTCCGCCAGCACCCGCGCCGCCGCGTATAGAACTGCCATCCAGCAACGCGGCGTATCTAAACAATCCGTCGCCAGCCTATCCCGCCATCAGCAAACGGATGGGCGAGCAAGGCAAGGTCGTGCTGCGCGTTCTGATAAGCGTGGATGGACGTCCAGAGCAGGTAGAAATCAAGCAATCGAGCGGCTACGACCGACTTGATCGCCAAGCCCAGGACACCGTGCAGCGTTGGCGCTTTTCGCCAGGCAAACGAAACGGTGTGGCAGAAGCCATGTGGTACCTGGTGCCCATTAACTTCGTGCTTGAATAATTTACAGATCCTCAGGAGCTTTCATGGAATCGCAATTCGGCCTTTTAAATGTCTGGAACCAAGGAGACGCCGTTATTCGAGGCGTGGCCATCCTTCTCTTGCTGATGTCGTTGGCCAGCTGGACCGTTATCGTGTTGAAGGCCATTGACATCGTGCGACTTAAACGCAGCGCGCGTGCCGTGCAAAACTTTTGGCACAGTGACGATTTCGCGGCGGGCCTGAACACGCTAGGCAACGACCCAGCCAACCCGTTTCGGGCATTGGCCATCGAAGGAAGAGAAGCCACGGCGCACCACCGCAACACCAAGGGCCAGCTTCACGACAGCTTAGGGGTGAGCGATTGGGTAACCGGCTGCCTGCGCAACAACATGGACAACTTCACTGCGCACCTGCAGTCTGGTTTGGCCATTCTGGCGTCGGTAGGCTCTACCGCGCCGTTCGTGGGACTTTTTGGCACTGTCTGGGGCATCTATCACGCGCTGATCGCCATCGGCACCTCGGGTCAGTCCACCATCGACAAAGTGGCGGGGCCCGTGGGCGAGGCGCTGATCATGACGGCGCTGGGCCTGGCAGTGGCGATTCCCGCTGTGTTGGGCTACAACGCGCTGGTGCGTGGCAACAAATTTATTCTGCTGCGCATGGCCAGCTTTGCGCACGACCTGCATGCCTACTTTGTGACCGGCGCACGCATTCCCAACGGCGAAGCTGGCAAAGTATTGCCGCTTAAGAAAGGGGCTTGAAGATGGCTTTTGGCACCCAGGACAGCACTGACGAAGTAATGAACGAGATCAACATGACACCCCTGGTCGATGTCATGCTGGTGCTACTCATCATCTTCATCATCACCGTGCCGGTCATGAAACACTCCGTCAATGTCGACCTGCCACGCGCCAGTGTGCAACCAGAAGAGGTCAAGCCCGAAACTTTGCGGCTTTCGGTGTTGGCGAATGGCAGCTACTCCCTGAACGGCAGCGCCATTGACGACGGCGCACTGGAAACCCGGCTGAAGTCAGCCGCAGTTATGACGCCTCCGCCAGATCTTCACATCAGCGGCGACAAAAACGTGCGCTACGAGCGCGTTGCGATGGCCATGGCCGCTGCACAGCAAGCGGGATTGCGCAAGATCGGCTTTGTGACCGAGCCCCAACCCTGAAAACACGCAAAGAAACTTGGCAGACCCCTTGCTTTTTAAATGAGAATCAATATCATTCGATAGATTTTTGAACGATCCACATTGTCAAAAACGGTTCCTACTGAAGCGAACGCAGAAATACAAATAGCACCCGAAAATGGCGTCACTCGCCGTCACTCGCCGTCACTCGCCGTCCCGAGTCTTTCCCGTTGGTTGAAAGCGCGGCCTTGCTACAAGGCGGTAAGCGCGTACGCACATCACGAAACGGATTCACCTACCAGCTTCAGGCGACTCGTCAGGGCAAGCTTATTTTGACGAAATAGTTTTCATCGTGGGGCGACTCCAGTGCCGTTGGGCACCGGTCGTTTTTTGCCAGCCAGCGGATTGCTTTCCATCCTTGTAGCCAGGCTTTTTTCCCAAGATGCACGCCGTCGGCAGCCCCTTGACCGAAGCCACCGAGCGACAAGAATCGGCTCAGCCCAGCGCGGCGATGCCGGCCTTCGCAATCTGCGCGTCCTCTGAAGACTTTACTCCGCTCACACCCACGGCACCCAAGCATTGGCTGTTGTGCAGAATAGGCACCCCACCCTCAAGCAGCGCCTCGATGTGAGGCGCGCTAAGAAACGAGGCGCGGCCGCCATTGATCATGTCCTCGTAAACCTTGCTTTCCTTGCGACCCAACGCCGCAGTCCGCGCTTTACCGCAAGCGATATGCGCGGACAATGGAGCCGCGCCGTCTAGCCGCTGGAACGACAGCAAGTGTCCACCTGCATCAACGATAGCGATCGAGACCATCCACTGGTTTGCCTGCGCTTCTTTTTCTGCCGCGGCAGCTATCTTGCGAATGTCGTCGTGCTCTAGTTGCATGGTCTGTTTCATTTGAATTTCCTGCTTCGAGACGGGCCAGTGCGGGTGCCTAGCCAACCACCAAAGCATAACGACCAGCGCTCCTTCAGGAACGTGCGCGTGGTTGAAAGAGTCATGACCCAAACAGCGCGACAGAGCAAATCAGACCGATCACAGCCGCGCACGTACCGCCACTGACCCAACGCCTGCAACGAAGCGCCGAGTGTCTGGCCAGCCGGTGATGCGTGCGCCATTGCAATAGCGCCCATATCCACCATTTAGAGTCAATTCGAGTTCCGCAGCTTG
Organism: Burkholderiales bacterium; assembly: GCA_038235025.1. Classification (GTDB taxonomy): domain Bacteria; phylum Pseudomonadota; class Gammaproteobacteria; order Burkholderiales; family Burkholderiaceae_C; genus Simplicispira. The sequence continues at coordinate 7,763 of JBBSUJ010000069.1, read as the reverse complement.
CGGCCTACATAGGAGGCTTTTGTGAACAATCACCTCACCCGCGTCCCTCCCGTTACAGGGTACTGCGCAGGACTGTCGCAGGAACAGCGCCACAAGGTCATGCGCAACACCTATTGGCTGTTGACGCCCAGCCTGTTGCCTACCGTTCTGGGTGCTTGGCTGGGTGTGACCAGCGGCATTGCGCAGTCACTTACGGTCGGGCTAGGGGTCATCGTTTTTCTGCGCGGCGCATTTGGATTCATGTACGCTATCGAGAAAACGAAAGCCTCTGCAGCTGGTGTTGCGGTTTCGTTCGCCTTCACCTTTTTCACGGGGCTGATGCTCTCCCGCCTTATTGGCGTGATGTGGGACTTCTCCAACGGCAGTGAGCTGATCATGACGGCGTTTGCAGGTACCGCAGGCGTGTTCTTTGTGATGGCCAGCATGGCCAGCATGGCCAGCATGGCCAGCATGGCCAGCATGGCCAGCATGGCCAGCATGGCCAGCATGATCAAACGCGACCTCTCAGGCATGGGCAAGTGGCTGTTTGTCGGAGCCATGGTGCTGATCGTTGGCTCGGTGATCAATATCTTTGTAGGTTCGACAGCCGGGATGATGGTGATTTCGGTGGCTGCTATTGGCATTTACAGCGCCTCCATGTTGTACGACCTCAAGCGAATTCTGGATGGCGGCGAAACCAATCACATAAGCGCCACACTCGCGTTGCATCTTGATTTTCAACGTGTTTCAAAGCCTTTTGATGATATTGGGCATCACCAGCGGTAGCGACGACTAAGCTTTCACCAGCGCCCTTGGGTATGCGCGGGCCCTCAAGAGCCTTCTGCTGCGTTTTTAGTTCATCATGTTCTCGCTCAAGCCAATTGCAAAACCGCCGATATGAAACCATGCGCCTGACCTTTATCCCGCTTCAATTGCGCCGCTCTCTCCGCCCTGCGCTCGCAGTTCTTTTCCCGTTGCTACTTGTTGGCTGCGACATACCAGGCCTTGGCCCCGATCCCCGCATTGCCCAGCGCGAAGAAGAAGCCAAAGCCATTGGAGGCGCTTGCCGCTATGCGCTACGCGGTATCGAAGACTGCTACGCTAACAATGAAAAGGCGTCGAAGGCAGCGATCTTTGCAGGCTGGAAAGATATGGATGGCTACATGCGCGACAACAAGATAGAGGGCATTCCGGTGCCAGGTTCGGCTGCCGCAGCATCTGCCGCCGAGCCGGCTGCCGCCGCGGCGGCCGTGGAAACTAAGCAGTAACGTAGCTGAGTGTCAGCATTGACTCTAACTTTGGCTATGAGCGTCGCTCAAATACCGCCATGCTTTCCACATGTGCTGTGTGAGGAAACATGTTAACCGCGCCAGCCGCAGTACAGCGGTAACCCGCTACGTTCACCAAAACATCCGCATCGCGTGCCAACGTGGCCGGATTGCAGCTTACATAAACAATGCGCGCCGGAGGTGCCCAATGCGCAGCATCCTCTGAGAGCGGCTCGACGCCCGACTCGCCCCTCCTTGCCTGCTCTATCTCCGCCAGAGCCTTGACCAAGGCAAAAGCGCCTTCTCGCGGCGGATCGACCAGCCATTTTTCTGCAGTGCCATCGGCCATCAACATGGCTGGCGTCATGTCAAAAAGGTTTCTTGCTACAAATTGCGTAGCTGCAAGCCCTTTTTGGTCAAGCGCTACAGCCTGATTTTTCACATAATTTTCTTGGGCACGAGCCACCAAAACATCGCTCCCCTCTATGCCGAGCACCTCCCTCGCCTGCGTAGCCAAAGGCAGCGTGAAATTTCCTAGGCCACAAAACCAATCGATCACCCGCTCGTCCCGCTGCACCGCCAGCAGACGAAGCGCGCGACTCACCAGCACGCGGTTGATATGCGGATTCACCTGCGTGAAGTCGGTAGGTTTGAAAGGCATGGTGACGCCAAACTCAGGCAAGGCGTAAGTGAGTACTGGACTTTCGGCGTCCAAAAGCTGCACTGTATCGGGCCCCTTGGACTGCAACCACCACTGAACGCCGTGCTGCGCGGCAAAGTCGTGAAGACGTTGAAGGTCCACAGCTGACAGGGGTTTCAAGTGACGCAGCACCAATGCGGTCACCGTGTCCCCGCAGGCCAGTTCAATTTGTGGCAGTGTGTCCCTCGCTTGCATGGAAGCAATAAGAACTCGCAGGGGCACCAGCATTGCGCTTACATGCGCCGGAAGCACCGGGCAGACGCGCATGTCCGCCACATAGCGGCTTTTTCGCTCGTGAAAACCCACCAGCACTTCACCCTTCTTGATCACATAACGCACAGACAGCCGAGCGCGGTAGCGGTACGCCCAAGTCGGTCCTTCAATGGGCCGAAGCACGGTTTCTGGCCTGACCTTACCCAAATGCCAAAGATTGTCTTCCACCACCCGCTGCTTGACTGCAACCTGAGCCGCAGGATGCAAATGCTGCATTTTGCAGCCGCCGCAGGCTTCGGCGTGCAGTCCGAAATGTGGACAACCCGGTGACACACGCTGGGAAGATTCGCGGTGTATTGCTGTCAGGCTGGCCTGCTCCCAGTTGTTTTTCTTGCGATGAACGTTGGCCGTAACCCACTCGGTAGGGAGCGCTCCCTCGACGAACACCACTTTGCCATCTGCGCGCCGAGCAACACCTTGCGCATCAAGGTTGACCGAGGCGACCAGTACAGCCCCCGCCGGGTAGTCAGCAGCGTCGCTCGACTCTATCGTAGTGGCCTCACCATATCTCGCGTCTGGAAACGATTTGGCGGCGGCAGCAGCCGCAATGTCGATTTTTTCGCTCATGCCTGATTGTCTCAGGCTACCAGAGCGCTTTTTATCGCGCCGCGGCAACTTCTACATCATGCCCCGTTGCTGCGCCGGCTTTTGCGCGCGCGTTCGGCTCGCCGGCGCTCTTTGCCAGGCATTGATGCGGCTTGACGCAGGTTGCTGAGCTTGTCCGACTCAAACTGACAGCCCTCATCTTCCGGCGAAAATACCAGCGTGCCCCCAGGCGCGGCTGCCGGCATGGTCATGTGCAGCTGCTTGGACAAGTCCACCGGCGGCGTCAACGAGCGGAACACGACCGAATTATCGGGCGCATACACCATGTAACAGGTAGCACTGGCAACCTGCGTAAAGGCAACTGCAGCGAACAGAATGGCTGCTTTCGAAAGTGCGCGCATCAAGGTCTCCTTTGGGTGAATTTAATGCTGATTATGCAAGGCTGATTAATCGCGCAGAGTAGAAATCGCAGCGCCGCAACGGTTTGACGTCTTGATTCCTATCTCCTCCAATTGGGCCACCCCTTGGACAGCAACCAGGTGCGTTACACAGAATGCCATTGCGAAAGCTCATGCCAGCGGCAAACGCGTACTGTGCTTAACCTCTTCCATTACTGCGTAGGTTCGGGTCTCCCGCACTCCCGGCAACTGCCAAAGCACTTCGCCGGCAAAAGCCCTGTAGGCGTTCATGTCGGCAGTACGGGTTTTGAGCAAATAGTCAAAACCGCCGGCCACCATATGGCATTCCATGATCTCCGGCCTTACCTGCACTGCAGCGTTAAACTGATCAAACACGTTGGGCGTAGTTCGATCAAGCAGCACCTCGACAAACACCAAAGTTGCCGCATTCAGTTTGAGAGGGTTAAGGCGCGCTTCATAACCCAGCACAAACCCATCTTTCGACAGCCGCTGAACTCGCGCCAGCACGGCTGTGGGTGACAGGCCGACCTGCTCGGCCAGGCGCAGGTTCGAGATGCGGCCGTCTTCTTGCAAAATCGACAGTATTTTGCGGTCCGACCTGTCAATTTCTTTGTTTTGCTGAGGCATCCTGTTTTTATATTCGGAAATACGGTCGATCTTTGAAATTTTATTCGTCTTAAAGTCAAGCAAGATTCGGCAACGAAGTGCAACCCGAGACCCACATGATGTCTGACTCTTTTTCCCTGCCATTTGCTCCACGCCCCACTCCCTTAAATGCGCACCGCAGCACTTTGGAGTCCTTGTGCAGGGTACCGGAACCGCAGGCCTTGGCACCGCTGCTCGCCGCCGCGCGCTTCGACAGCGATACCAGCGCGAAGATCCACGCTGTTGCGGCTCGGTTGGCCGGGCAGCTTCGCCAGCGCGGCACCGGCTCAGGTCGCAACGGCTTGGTACAAGGTTTGCTGCAAGAGTTCTCTTTGTCATCACAAGAAGGCGTGGCGCTGATGTGTCTTGCGGAAGCGCTATTGCGTATCCCGGACAAAGCCACCCGCGACGCGCTTATTCGCGACAAGATCGGAACTGGAAAATGGGAAACCCACTTAGGCAAAAGCCCCTCACTTTTTGTCAATGCCGCCACGTGGGGCCTGCTGCTGACTGGCAAGCTCGTCGCCACGCATAGCGAAAACACGCTTTCCTCCCTTTTGGCGCGTCTCACCGCAAAGGGGGGTGAACCGCTCATCCGCAAGAGCGTGGACATGGCAATGCGCATGATGGGCGAGCAGTTCGTAACTGGCGAGTCTATTGCCCATGCCGTATCTAACGCCAAAGTGCGTGAGGCGGGTGGGTTTCGTTTCTCATATGACATGCTGGGTGAAGCTGCGCTGACGCAGCGCGATGCAGAACGCTACTTGAAATCCTACGAAGACGCGATTCACGAAATCGGCAACGCTTCCAACGGTCGCGGCATCCATGCCGGGCCGGGCATTTCTATCAAGCTGTCGGCGCTGCATCCGCGTTACGCGCGCGCGCAGATTGCCCGCGTACATGCCGAGCTTTATCCCATTTTGCTTTCACTCGCCGTGCTGGCGCGCCAGTACGACATCGGTCTGAACATAGATGCGGAAGAAGCGGATCGGCTGGAAATCTCGCTCGATCTGCTAGCCCGACTGTGCGAAGAAGAAAGCTTAAAAGGCTGGGATGGTCTGGGGTTTGTCATTCAGGCTTACCAGAAGCGCTGCCCGGCCGTCATTGAAGAGGTGATTGCGCTCGCGCGCTCTACCGGCCGACGTCTCATGATCCGCTTGGTCAAAGGCGCGTACTGGGACAGCGAAATTAAGCGCGCCCAAATCGAGGGGCTGAACGGATTCCCGGTGTACACGCGCAAGGCCCACACCGATGTTTCGTACATCGCATGCGCGCGGCAATTGCTCGAAGCGCCAGATGCGGTATACCCACAATTTGCCACGCACAACGCACACACTTTGGCTGCCATTTACGAAATAGCCGACCCCGATAAATACACGCCGGGACAGTACGAATTCCAGTGTCTGCATGGAATGGGCGAGCCGTTGTATGAGCAGGTCGTGAAGCCTGCATCCAAGGGGGGGCTTGGCCGCCCCTGTCGCGTCTACGCCCCTGTTGGTACGCATGAGACGCTACTGGCCTATCTTGTGCGACGTCTGCTGGAAAACGGAGCCAACACGTCTTTCGTGAACCGCATTGCAGACGCCAATATTGCGATTGATGATTTGGTACGCGACCCCGTTGAAACCGTCGATGCGGAAGCAGCAGCCGAAGGTGCCGCGGGTTTGCCACACCGGCGCATTTCGCATCCGCTTGACTTGTACGGTGAACAACGGCGCAACTCCGAGGGTATCGACCTGGCAAGCGAAACCATGCTTGAGCAAATCGACGACGCACTGGAGCGCTCGCGGCAAGAACCGTTGTTTGCAGGACCCATGCTGGCATGCGAAACCGCGCTAGGAGCCAAGCAACCTGTGCGCAACCCCGCGAACCACCGCGATATCGTGGGCCGGGTGCAAGACGCCACACTGGAAGACGTGGACCAAGCGTTGATGCTGGCTGAAAACGATGGCGCAGCTTGGCGGGAAACTTCCGCTGCCGACCGCGCCGCAGCGCTAATGCGCGCAGCCGATATTCTGCAAGACGAAATGCGCGCCATGATGGCCATCTTGATGCGCGAAGCGGGGAAAAGCGCTGCCAACGCCATCGCCGAAGTGCGTGAAGCGGTGGATTTTCTTCGCTATTACGCGGCGCAAACATCGGACGCACACCCGGGAACGGAAGGCGAACCTTTGGGCACTGTCCTATGTATTAGCCCATGGAATTTTCCATTGGCCATTTTTCTTGGCCAGGTGTCGGCAGCATTGGCAGCAGGCAACTGCGTCGTGGCAAAGCCCGCTGAACAGACGCCTCTGATTGCGGCCCAAGGCGTGCGTATCCTGTGGCAAGCTGGCGTTCCACACGCAGCGATTCAACTGCTACCTGGGATGGGTGAAACGGTAGGTGCGGCATTGGTGCAAGACGCCAGGGTTTCGGGCGTAGTGTTTACCGGCTCCACCCAAGTTGCACGCTTGATTCAGAAAACGCTTGCGACGCGCCTGAGCAAAAACGGAATGCCAGTGCCGCTGATTGCCGAGACAGGTGGCCAAAACGCCATGATTGTGGACTCTTCCGCTCTGGCAGAACAAGCTGTAATCGATATCCTAGGATCAGCCTTTGACAGTGCTGGACAGCGGTGCTCTGCACTTCGGGTGCTTTGCCTCCAGGAAGATGCTGCGCCACATTTGCTACCCATGCTCAAAGGCGCCATGGAGGAACTGCGCATTGGAGACCCGGCGTTGCTCGCAACGGATGTCGGACCTGTGATTGATGCTGAAGCCCAGGCCGGTATCAACTCGCACATTGAAACCATGCGCGCTAGTGGCTGCGCAGTGTTCCAAGCGGGTGAAATTACACAGCCCACCAACAGCACGTTTGTGCCGCCGACTTTGATCGAGATCAAATGCATAAAAGACCTCAAACGCGAGGTTTTTGGTCCCGTTCTGCATGTGGTCCGCTTTGCGCGTACAGCCCTGCCGAAGCTGCTGGACGACATTAACGCAACCGGTTATGGCCTGACGCTAGGTGTGCACACCCGCATCGACGAAACCATCACCCAGGTGTTGGCACGTGCGCATGCGGGCAATGCGTATGTGAACCGCAATATGGTGGGCGCTGTTGTGGGCGTTCAACCTTTTGGCGGAGAGGGCCTGTCCGGCACCGGCCCGAAGGCTGGCGGGCCGCTTTATCTCAGACGCCTAGTAAGCCATCCGGGCAACGGCGCACGCGACCAAATCATAGGCGAGGAGGCCGTGGCAGCCATTACGACCGCCCCGCTGCTGTCGCAATTTGAAGCGTGGGCTCATAGCGGCGGACATGCTGACTTGGCTGCAACTTGCGCCCGATTCGCAGCCCAGTCCCCGGCTGGTCTCTCGCGTACTCTTCCTGGCCCTACAGGTGAGCGGAACGTGTACACCGTTCTCCCACGAGGATTTGCTGCCTGCTTGGCTACTCGTGAGGACGATCTGTTGACGCAGCTTGCGGCGGTGTTAGCGACCGGCAGTAAAGCGATATGGCAGGGGGCCATGGCAAAAAGCTTACGCAGCCAATTACCAGAAACAATTCAGCAAGAAATTGAGTGGATTGCGTCGGATGCGCTACAAGCGCCGCACCTAGACGTAGTTCTGCAGCATGGCGGAACCGCAGACCTGCTCCAAACGGGTGCGGCCCTGGCGCAGCGGACTGGCGCTATTGTTTTGCTGCAAGGAATGTCGCCCGGCAGTAGCGATGTTGTGCTCGACAGTCTGGTGCTAGAGCGCTCGCTCAGCATCAATACTGCAGCAGCAGGGGGAAACGCCAGTCTCATGACTATCGGGTAAACCGTCCCATCGCTTTCGAGCATCAATCGGCAACTATCAAACCTATCGATGCGTCCGAAATACCTTGACCATCACAGCCGCAGTGAGCAATCGCCTGGTTTTTTTCGGATGTCGCATCCCGGACGATCATTCGGCC
>JBBSUJ010000068.1:0-17781 GCA_038235025.1 Burkholderiales bacterium | reverse complement strand
TGGGTGCACAGGTGTACTTTGCGCATCCCTACTGCTCTTGGGAGAGAGGACTGAACGAGAACCACAACGGCCTGCTGCGTCAGTACTTTCCCAAGAGCATGAGTCTGGCGAAGGTGACTCAAATGGAGGTCGATGAGGCGGTGTACGCGCTGAACCATCGGCCCCGCAAGTAGTGCCTGGGTTACCGCACCCCGCACGAGGTGTTTTATGAGGTGGAAGTGACGCCTCTTACACTAGACAGTCGCGCACTTCGTACTTGAATTCGCGAGTCAAAGCGGCTTCTAGCGCTTATTCAGCTTTAATAGTTCGCTATTAAATTGATACCTTCTAGGCACACGGACTAGGAGGTCCGCCGCGGTGCCTTGGGACGTCCTGCATAACTTTTTGCAGCCTGTGATGGCGCGGCCTCAGGCGCTCCGCTACGTTGCTTGCGGCCTGTCCCGACCGGAGCTGTCACATCGTCGCGAAGGTCATGCAGAACGGTCCTAACCGCAGGGTTTGGGAGATCATCCACCGCACGATACGCGCCCTACAACGAATTTTCACAGACACAAGTCCGATACTGCCTTGGTCCGGCAACTGCTCAGCCGACCTGCCGCACAGCGCCATACCTACCCGTTAGTACCCCACGAACCGCTGGTCGCCGCACGCCTATTGCTTAGCGTTTTTCTGCCTACCAACACCGGCCAATTGTGCCGTTGGTTTTTGCAGCGAAGGCGCGACAGGCTCCGCCGCGCGCAGTTCGATGACTTCTCGCACGACCATGCTGCGGGCCACTTGGGCCAGCCAGCCAACGGCCAGCACACTGGCGAGCCCTATCAGCCAAGCGCCCAGCCGGGCCTGATCGTCCAACAAATAGGCATTGCAAACCCGCACAGGGGAATCTGCATACAACTGGCCGGCCACAGCCATCATGGGCAACACGTTTCCAAGAAAAAAGCCCTGCATGATCAGCCCCGCAGGTTGCCAAGAGACGCGCAGCGCACCGCCGGCACACAGCACCAGCGCAAACTTGGCGGCTTCAAACCCTGGGTCGACCAGTGCAAGATCCAGCGCACGCGGCACCATGAGCAGACTCAGAACCAACCCTGCGCCCACCAGCCCGGCCACGCCATAGGCATTCCAGCGCGCCAAAACGCCCCGCACGCGCGGGCCGCAGGCACCCGCCAACAACGCACCCGCCAGCAGCAGTGCCGGTGCCTGTACCAACATGTGAAGCCACATACTTGATTCAAGGGCGTTGCGCGCCGGTGGCAGCGCCAATGCCAGCAGCATTGCCGCGCCCAGCGATCCTTGCATGTTCCGCGCTAACAGCCACGCGGACGCGCAGAACGCTTTCATGGAGTGAGACGCTTCTTAGCCAACAGCGAATGAGCCGACGAAGGCGCATAGGCTTTAGCAGCAAGCTCTCTGGAGGCTAGGTGTTGGGCATAGTTAAACGCCAGTTCTTGCTCAGAAATATCAAAAATTCGTACCAGCTGGCCCTGCCCGTTCAGCACCAAAATGGCCGCGTTGTGCTCGTAGCCGCCACGGTCATCTGGCACCACCACGACGCCAAAGCGCTCCAGCAAATCGGCCGACGCGTCAGCGGCTGGTACCCGCGCAAATTGCCACAGCGCCGGGTTTGCATTCATTTTTTTTGCGTACTCGCCGAGTCGCTCGGGGGTGTCGTGAACTGGGTCAAAGCTAATGGAGAGAAGGCGCACGGCCGTGCCACCTGCACCTGCACCCCAATCCCCCACCTCAAGCCGGCGCTGCAGTTGCTGGAACACACCGCCCAGGCTCAGACACACCGTTTCGCAGCGGGTGTAGATGAGATCGACCAAGGTAACGCGCCCAGGCGAGCCAAGCCAGTCCTGCAGCGGCTGCGCTGGCAGGCCCGGCCCTTCCACAAGAACGGCAGGAGCCGACACTGGCTGCAATGCGACTTCCAGGCGGCGCGCGCCCTCCGCAGTCCAGACCTGAAAATCGTGCGTTAGCCAGCTGGCTCCTGCATAACTCGCACAGACAAAACCGAGTGCGGCGAACGCGGTGCGCAGCACTTGGGCTGACCCTTAGCTTGCCGGCGCTGCGATGAGCGCCTGCAACGCCGCACCACCTTCAAAGGGCGTGGTGCGCGTGCTCGATGTGCGCTCACGCGTCACCAGCGACTCCTCCACCGGCGCAGCGGTGTTCGACCAGCTGCTGCGAATGTAAGTGGCTAGGCCCGCCAGCTCGGCATCCGTCAATTGTGCAAAAGCGGGCATTGCGCCGTTGTAAGTAGCGCCAGCTACGACCATTTCGCCATTAATGCCGTGCAGCAATATGTTGGCAAGCACACGCTCATCGCCAAGCACCCATTCCGACCCGTCAAGCGGCGGAAATACACCGGGCAACCCTTTGCCGGTGGCTTGGTGGCATGCCACGCACTGGGCTGCAAACAGGGCTTTGCCATCTACCGCTGCGCCCGGCGCGGTGGGCACCGGCCCTTTCATGTCCGCCACGGTGCGCTGATCGCCCAGTAGCGGGTTGCCGGGCGGCGCCGACATCAAGATGTACACAACGCCAAAGAGCACCATGGCCACCACGACCACTCCTGCCAGCAAAGGCATCGGGCGCATGCGCTCCTCGGGTTCTGCGTTTTCGCGTCCCTGGGCCGACGATGTACGGGGTGGTTCACTTGCCATAACAAAACTCTCGTTGGTTTCAGGAGGCCGCAGTAGGCGCAACCGGGGTCGCTTGCGCTGCGGGAGCGTCCCCTTCAGGGCGTGGATCAGGTGGCACCACCGGGTAGGTGTGATCGAGGCCGCGCAAGTACCGAACCAAATCCAGTGCTTCGGGTTTGGCCACTACGACGCGGTTTTCTGGCGCAACGCCCGGTGGCAGTTTCAGCACTACATCACCCTCTTCTGCCTCGCGCTTCACGTCGAACAGGAACGGGTACGACGGCATGATGGACCCGGGCACATAAGCGCGCGGCTGGTAGAGGTGCCCCAGGTGCCAATCCTGGCTGGGCTGGCGGGCGCCGATGTTGAATAAATCTGGCCCGGTGCGCATGCTGCCAAGCAAATGCGGCTTGTCATACACGTAGTCGCCCGGCACCGACGCCCGGCCCCAACCGCGCTCCGTATCGGGCCCAAAGCTGCGGTCACGCGGTTGTTGAGAGTGGCAATACACACAGCCATTGGAGATATAGACCTGACGCCCGCGCAACTCGCTGCTGGTGTAGGGCTTGAGGCCCTCGGGCGCTTTTAGATCGCGCACCTGGATATAAGGCAGCACCACCAGCGCGGCTGTGGCAACCGCCAGCGCCACCATGGCGCCCGCCGCGAGTTTGACTTCATTTTCCATGGTTGGGCTCCTGTGCCTTCTGCTGCCAGAACAATGCCGCGCCAGTGCGCTGCGGACCAAACCGTAGCGCCATGACCATAAAGTGGCCGACAAAAACAACGTGGCTCAGCACCATTAAAGACCCGCCCACACTGCGCCACTTCAGATAAGGAAGGGTCACCAGAACAGACTCTATAAAGGGCCGCTTGGGGTCCAGCATGGCCAGGCCCTGCAACCAACCACCAATAGACAAACCCACAAAATAAATCGTGATGCCAATGGCGGCTAGCCAGAACTGCATGGTGATCAGCCGGGGGTACGGCCACTCCCAATTGAGCACCCGCGGCATCATGAAGTAGATGGCACCAAACAGCACCATGGTGACAAACGCATAGGCACCCAAGTGGGCGTGTGCCACGGTGAAGTGCGTGAAGTGCGCCACTTGGTTAATGCTGCGCAAGGCCTCGAACGAGCCCTGCAGCGACGACAGCAGATACATGAAGCCGCCAAACATCATGAAACGCAGCGTGGGGGAATAAAACGCCAGGTGCATGCGGCCTCGCATTGTTCCCGCCATGTTGATGGCGAAGGCGACGACCGGAATGATCATCATCATGCTTTGGACGATGGACAGCGTGACGAGCCAGCCTGGCACGGGGCCACCAATCAAATGGTGACCGCCCACTTGGCCGTAGAAAAACGCCAAGGTCCAGAACCCCAGGATCGACAGGTTGTAAGAACGCACCGGCCGCCCAATAATTTTGGGCAGAAAGTAGTAGATCGCTCCCACACTAACCGGCGTAAACCACAGCCCCAGCACGTTGTGCCCGTACCACCAGTTGGTGGTCGCCTGCTGCACGCCGGTGTGTATGCCCGGCAGCTTGCCGACGATAAACAGCAGCGCAATCCACAGCAGCGCCGCCACCATGTACCAAACGCTCACGTAAAGCGACTCCACCTTGCGGTTCACCAAGGTGTAGAGCACCGGGCCGATGATGCAGATAAACCCCGCGACGATGAAGATACCGATTTGCCACGGAATTTCGAGGTATTCCATGCCGTCAGTCCAGCCCGAGCCAATCGCACCAATAGCGCTGGCGATCCCGGTGTTGATCAGTGCGCCGCCCAGCATCACCCACACAGCGCCCACCAGAGGCGTGCGCAGCAAGCGCGGCAGCAGCCAGATGATGACGCCCAGCGCCGCATTGGTAATCCAGCCGTACAGCACGGCCGTCAAGTGCACCGTGCGCACGCGGCCAAAGGTCATCCACGCTTCGCTGACGAGCCAGTCCGGCATGTGCAGCTTGAGCGATGCTGTCAGCCCCGCAGCTGAGCCCAGCAGCAGCCACATGCAGGCGAACGCAATGAACATAAACACCGGGAACGCAGTGGACCGGTCAGCCTCCAGCCGGTGGACGAGCGCATCCGGATCGGGCGGATGAACATCATCTCCCACCTCGGCCGCCGCTTGGCGCAGCGGTTTTTGTTTATCACCCGGCAAGGCCGGGTCGTCCGCACTGCCTATCTCACCCGGCGCAAAAATAACCGAGGCGGCGCGCGGGTTTTCCATTAGCAAGCCCTTGCGCATCGACCAGATAAACACAAAGAGGCCGATGAGAGAAAGCAGGAAAGCACCTAGCAAACTGAGCAGCGCACTGTCCATAAAAAAATCCTTCTAGAGTGTCTACAGGCATGCAAGCCAGGCAGGTGATCCCACGCCACGCACCCAAAAAATCGGAAAAGCACGTGACGCAAAAATGGGTGATTATAAGAATCACATGAGATGAATTTTTATTTTTTCATCGCTCTTTTGTCGTCACGCCTATTGAACGGGCGCAGGATGAAAAGCCAACCAGCACCGGCATCCGCTCTTGCGCATCAGGCCTCGCAAACCCGACGCTGAAAGTGGCCTGCGCGGGGAGCGTGCAGTAGCCGGCTGCAACAATGCTCTTTTCGGCCACAGGAACGCACATGCCTTCTTCACTGCCTGCCGCTGGCGACATGCTTGCCCTGTTAGCCGCGCAACCGGTCTTTGCTCCGCTCGATTCCACGGCACTGCGAGCTCTCGCTGCGCAGTGGCACCTGGAGTCGACCGCGCCCGGGGACACCTTGGCCGAGCAAGGAGCGCTGGCTGATAGGCTGGGCTGGGTGATCGCTGGCACCGTAGAACTGTGCGACCCTGACCTGGAGCACACCGTTCACCTGTCTGCGGGTGCGCTGTTTGGCCTGGGGGCGACGCCAGCCACCCTCCTCGGTCATTGGCAGGCCACGGTGGCCGGAGACGGCGTCGTGGCATGGCTACCGGCTAGCGCACTACAAGCGCTGTGCTTGCAGCACCCTGCACTTCGTTACCACTTCGCCTCGTTGCCTGCAGCCTCACAGATGCCCGGCGATGTCAGCGATTCCGGCGATTCCGGCGATTCAGCCAACGACCGGCTTGATGGCGGCACGCAACTCAACCGGTTGGCGGTTTCGGTGCGAACCCTGTTGCGACGCGCGCCCATTTGCCTGGCGCCTGGCACCTCGGTGCAAGCCGTGGCGGCCCATATGTGCCGCGAAGGTGTTTCTTCGGTGATGCTGGCAGGCGCTGAGGGGTTTTGCACGGCATCGTGACCGACCGCGACCTGCGCAACCGGGTGCTGGCAGTGGGGCTGGCCCCGGCCCGCCCGGTGCACGAGGTGGCCACACCTGCGCCGCTCACGCTCCAAGCCGACAGCACCGCTTTTGACGCGCTGCTGTTGATGGCGCGTGCCAACGTGCACCACGTGCCGGTGATGGAAGGCACCACCATCATCGGCATGCTGACCGCCACCGATCTGGCCGAGCAGCAAACCGCCTCGGCCGTGGTGCTAGCCGGGCAAATCAGCCGGCAGACCTCGGTAGAGGGGCTGGCGCGGGTAGCGCCGCGCATTAAAACCTTACAGCAGCAATTGGCGCAAAGCGGCGCCAGCGCATACGGCACCGGGCATATCGTGACCGCCATGACAGATGCGATTACCGTGCGCCTGATTGAACTGGCCCACGCGCAACTGGGCGATGCGCCGGTGCCATACGTGTGGGTGGCGGCGGGGTCGCAAGCGCGCAATGAACAAACCGCGCTATCTGACCAGGACAACTGCATGGTGCTGGACGATGCCTACGATGCCGCGCTGCATGGTGACTGGTTTGAGCGATTTTCCCGCCTGGTGTGTGACGGGCTAGCCGCGTGTGGCTACATCCACTGCCCCGGCGAAATGATGGCCATGACCGACCGCTGGCGCCAACCACGCGCACAGTGGCAACGGTATTTTCGCGAACGGGTGGACACGCCCGAGCCCTTGGCACTGATGCTGACCTTCGTTTTTTTCGACCTGCGCGCCATCCACGGCTGCAGCATGCTGCTCGACTCGCTCCGGCAGGATGTGCTGGAGGGCACCCGCGGCAACAACCTGTTTCTCTCGCACATGGTGGCCAACGCGCTCACGCACCGGCCGCCGCTAGGCTTGTTTTGCCATATCACCCGAATTCGCGGCACGGAGCATGCAGGCACCGTCAACCTGAAGCATGCGGGCATCGTGCCCATTGTCGATTTGGACCGCTTGTTTGCGCTGGGCGCTGGGGCGGCCGATGTCAACACACACGACCGGCTGGACGCAGCCGCCACCACCGGCCAGCTCAGCACCGGCAGCGCGCGTGATTTGCGCGAAGCGCTGAAGTTCATTTCCACACTGCGCATTAACCACTAGGCCCGGCAGGTGGCGCAGGGCATCACGCCCGACAACTATTTACCGCTGGATAGCTTGTCCAATTTCTAAAGCGGCCACCTGCGGCAACCTTTCTGGTGGTGCAAACGGTGCAAGGCGTACTGGCGCAACGTTACCAACTCGGGCGGTTTTAAGGCAAGCCGTAAAAACTTTAAGCCTTTTAGGTCTCTAGCGCTTATCGGTATTGGGCTAACAGCTATTTATTCAGTAGCGATTTAGCCGCTCAGCTGACCGGTCGAGGCCCCAAGCCCAGCGCTCGAAATTCAATACTTCAGCCGTGCGTAGTAAGTTTTTTGCGCGGCCTCCCGCGCCTGCCCCAGCGTGTGGATGCCCTGCTCGGCCAAGAGCGGAATCAACCGCAACCACACCTGCGCGGTCACTTGGGCATCACCCAAGGCGGTGTGGCGGCCCACCACGTCAATGCCAAAGCGCTCGGCCAGCGCTTCCAGCCGGTGCGACGGCTGGTGGGGGTTTACTGCGGCGGACAGCAGCAGCGTATCGAGCACTGGCTGGCGAAACACGATGCCGGTGCTCGCCTTCCACAGCTGCAGGAACTTCATGTCGAACGCCGCGTTGTGTGCCACCAGCACCGTGTCTTTTGCAAACGCATGCAGCGCGGGCAGCACCTGCGCAATGGTCGGCTGCTGCGCCACCATGGCATCGGTGATGCCGTGAATCGGAATCGACGCGGCCGGAATGCTGCGCCCAGGGTTGACGAGCTGGTCCATGCACTCGGCGGGCAGCAGGCGGCCATTGACCACGCGCACGGCGCCAATCTGCACGATGGCATCCCCCTGCGCGGGGTGCAGCCCGGTGGTCTCGGTGTCGAACACCGTATAGGTCAGCGTCGTTAGCAGCTGGTCTTCCAGTGCCCCGCCATGCTCCGCGTGCTGAAACAGGTCGAAGTCGTAAAACTCGGGGCGGCTTGCGTAGATATCCAGTGGCGCAGCTTGCGCACTTGCCGCACTTGCCGCACTTACCGAACTTGCCGCTGCTGGTGCTTCTGCCGCCAATGGCAACAGGAACCGAAAAAGCGCTTGGTGCCGGGCGCGTTCGCGCTCAAACCACATCTCGCCGCCATGGCGGTCCAGCACCTCGCGCACAGAAAGCGGCGTGTGGTGGCCACCGGGATTGGCGGCGTACATCGAATCCATTTCCCAACCCATGACCGTTTCGTTGCTCATGGCTTGGCCCGACCACACCAAGTCAAGCTGGGCATACGCGCCGGCGCGTACCAGGCGCAATTGCAAAAAGCGCACCCCAAATTCGTCGACCAAGCGCGTACCCAAGTAAGCCAGTGCCTGCAGCAGTGCATAGCTGTCGACCCGCAGCCACAGTGCCGCATCCACACCATCAGGGGTGACGGGGCAACCGCAGCGGGCGTTCATCTGGTGCGCAGCAGCGGCAACCAGGTCGCTGCCGCGCATGTCCTCCAGCGGCCAGCGATTTTCCAGTTGCTGTGCACCGCGTTGTGCCAGCGCCGCCGTGCGCGCCGACAGGGCTGCCACTTCTTCGCGCACGACCGCCAGAAAGCGCTCGCGCATCGCCGGGGCGATGTCGGGGTACGCCAGCATGTCCACTGCGGTCTGGATGTTCGCGAGCGCAGCGCAGCTGCCTTCGGTCAACCCGTGCAGCAACTGGCCGCGCTCTTGCTCGTCTTCCACGCGGGCGGTAATGGTGTCCAGCATCAGCACGAAGCCGGTGATTTCCGTACGATCAGGCGCCTCATTCGCGGATGGTGGCTCATCAGTGGCGAGAGGCGCTTCGGTGCTCACCCCGTGGGGCGGGGCAGTAGCAGAAACGCGCGATTGCACGGGCGATACCTGCACGCGCAGCAACTGCACTCCTCCTGCTCCTCCCATTCCTCCTGCTCCTGCCAGCGCCGTGACACATTGCGCCGCTGGCCGCGCCTCCCCGCGCTCTATCGCCTGGCGAATGCGCGCGTGGGCGTGGGCCAGCACCTCGTCATTCAGCACGGCCTGTATCGGCCGGCAAATACCGATCAGCTCCACGCCTGCGCCCAGCGCAGCATCGCCCGACAGCTGGAGAAAAAGAGCGCGCGCCTTTTGGTTGTAGAGCAGGATGCGGCCCGCCACATTGCACACCACCACGCTCTGCGGAAGCTCGGCCATCAATGCGCCCAAGCGGTCTTTTTCTTGCTGCACCTGCGCGCTGGCCTGCGTCACCTGCGTGGTCATGTCGGCGCGCAGCGCATCACGCTGGGCGGCCAAGGAGTTGACAGCCTCTGCCAAGGAGCGCTGATCAACGGTGCCCAGGATCGTCAAGGGTTGCGGTGAGCGGGCTGCGAGCAGCACACGCGTAGCTTCCAGAAAACGGCGCGGCGCCTGCACATAGCGGCTGTGCAGCGCATACAGCGCCCACCCCAGCAACGCCAGCCCCAGCGCCCAGGCGAGCGCCAGCAGGGCCAGCACATCAGCGCCGCGCTGCTGCAGCAGCCCACTCGCTGGCGCATCCAGCGTGGACCACAGCATGGCCCCCAGCAATGCCAGCCACAGGGCCAAAGCCAGCCCTGCCGCGCCAACAGCCATCAGCAGGTGCGGGTCACGGCGCTTCATAGCACTTCACAGCGTTCTGCAGCGCTTCATGCCGAACGTTCGCGCGCCAGCAACGCGGCGACATGCTCTACCAGCTCCCGTGTGGCGAAGGGCTTGGTCGTGTACTCGTCGGCTCCCAGCGCCGTGCCTTTGGCAAGGTCGGTCTCCCTCCCTGTGGCCGACAAGTTGATGATGCGCGTGTTGGCAATAGCCTCGTTGGCGCGCGCACTGGCACAGACCTAAAAGCCGGAGCGCAGCGGCATCATCACGTCCAGCAGTACCAAGTCAGGCCGGTGCTGTTCTATGGCGGCCAATGCGGCCTCGCCGTCGCGCGCCACCGGCACTTCGTAGCCTTCTCGCTGCAGCAAGTACTCAAGCGAGACCACGATATTAGGTTCGTCGTCGGCGATCAGAATCTTGTAGGTCATGCGGTGTCGTCTTCTATACGGGCCGATTGCCAGGGCAGCCAAAAGCAAAAGCAAAAGCGTGCTCCACACTCTGCCACTGTTTCCAGCCAGATGCGACCACCGAAATATTCCACGATGTGCCGACTGATTGGCAACCCCAAGCCGGTGCCCTGCCCGCCGGCCACAGGTCCACCGGCCTGGTGAAAGCGCTCAAACACCCGTTGTTCGTGTCCAGCCGGCGCACCTGAACCGTTGTCCTGCACGCACACCGTAACGCCCTGCGCATCGGCGCAGGCCTGCAGTTGCACCACACCCCCTTCGCTCGGCACAA
Organism: Burkholderiales bacterium; assembly: GCA_038235025.1. Classification (GTDB taxonomy): domain Bacteria; phylum Pseudomonadota; class Gammaproteobacteria; order Burkholderiales; family Burkholderiaceae_C; genus Simplicispira. Next base: position 7,436 of record JBBSUJ010000068.1, on the reverse strand, counting down.
ACTTTGCCGCGTTCGACAATAGGTTGAGCAGCACTTGCTGCAAGCGGTCAGGGTCTGCATGCAGCAGCGGCAGGTGGCTGGGCACCTGAACCTCCAGCCGCGCACCGCTCGCCTGCAGCATGGGCCGCGCCGCGGCAGCGGCTTGTTCAAGCAAGGCGGGCAGGTCAATGGCCGCCACCTGCCAGTCGACATGCCCCGCCTCGATACGGGCCATGTCGAGCACTTGGTTGACCAGCCGGGTGAGCCGCTCGGTTTCCTGCACGATGATGCCAATGAACTGCTGGCGCTGCGCCTGCGCCAAAGCAGGCTCGGCCTGCAGAGTTTCGGCCAAGGCGCGAATAGAGGTGAGCGGGGTGCGCAGCTCGTGCGTCATGGAGGACATGAAATCGTCCTTCAACCGGTCCAGGCTTTTAAGCTGCTCGTTGGCACTGCGCAGTTCCCCCGTCGCGCGTTCCAGCAATCGTGAATAGCTGCGCAGTTGCGAAGCCTCATCCAGCATAGTGAACACATCGCGCTGCGAAATCGTCTCTTCATCCGATACGGCGGCCACCAACACGCGTGCCGACGCACTGCCGACTGCGCCCGCCAATTGCGCTTCCACAAACTGCACCAGTCGCGCATCCGGCAGCGGCGCATTCCCTGCAGGCGCGCCGCTTTGCACCGCATAGGCAGCCCACAGCACCTGGGTTTTTTCGGACCCTAAAAAGCGCTCGCACAAGGCGCGCAGCTCGCCCACATCGGCGCGTCCGCGCCAGAACACCGGCGTTTGCGCCGCGCCGCGCTCCATGGCATCCACAAACAGCAAGGCCTGGCTGGCTTCGCGACCCGAAGGCGCACGCCACAGCGACACCGCGACATAGGCACTGATGTTGAGCAGCAATCTCCAGAACAAAGAATGCGTCAGGTTGTCGAGCCCCGTCAGGCCCCACAGACTCTTAGACCGCAGCCATGCCAGTCCCCAAGGCCCCACTAAAAGAAACGCCGAATCCTGCCAGCCTACTTCGCCAACGAAGTCAGCATGAGGGTGTAGACCCACACGCCCGCGCCAGTCATCAAGCCCGCCAGCGCGGTGGCACGCGTGCCACCGCGCCAATACATGCCGCCCAAAAGCGCTGGCGCCAATTGGGCTACGGCGGCGAAGCTGATCAAGCCAATGCTGGCCAGCGCATACGCATCGCCCGCGAGCTGAAAGTACAAGTAGCCCAGCAGCAGCACGCCCACGATGGCCGCGCGCCGAATGAGCAGCAGCGGCGCCGTGAAGTCGCCCGGCTGGCGCGTGGCATTGAGCAAGCGCAGGCGCAGCAAAAGCGGCAGGGCCAGCTCGTTGCTCACCATAGTGGAGACGGCCACTGTTTCCACAATCACCATGCCGGTCGCGGCTGACAGGCCGCCCACAAATACAAAAAGTGCCAACGCGTTCTGGCCGGCGGCCATGGGCAGAGACAACACAAAGTGCTCAGGGTTTTGCGCGCCACTGGTAAAAATCAACAGGCCGCCGAGCGCAATCGGCAGCACAAACAGATTGATCAGCAGCAGGTACAGCGGAAACATCCAGGCGGCGCGTCGCACATGGTCTTCTTCTACGTTCTCCACCACCATGACCTGAAACTGGCGCGGCAGCACCAGCGCCGCGCACAACGCCAGCACCATCAGCCCCAGCCACTGCGCCCAGGAAAAAGCACCGCCTTGCTCAGGCCGTAGCAACGCCGCCAAATCGGGCCGCGCCGCGGCCTGCGTGAAGATATCCCCCAAGCCATTGAACAACCCGTAAACCACACCCACGAGCGCGCAATGACCGAACGCCCCGCTGCGGCGCGCCGGTCCGCCCAGTGCGCTACGCCGACCAGCAACAGCAGGTAGGCGAGCGAGGTGCCAATGACCAGTGGCGCGGGCAGCACGGCCGTCATGCAGGCGGACGCAGCGCAGGCGAATCAGCGCCCGCGTTAGCGTTTGAAGTTGAAGTTGAAGTTGATTCGGGAGAAACAGGAAAGGTGGGAGCCACGGAACCAGGTGCTGCCCCGTTTTGCAGGTGGGGAACACCGACCGCGCCCGACACGCCAGCCCCGGACGCAGATGGTTCGGCCGCCGGCATGCCCTCCATCCACACACACACCGTGGCGATCAGCCCGGCCCAAATCACAAACAGCGCCAGCGGAAACAGTGGAATGCCGGCCACCGTCGCAGCGCTCTCCCAAAGCCCCAGCAGAGGGAAATTCAGCAGCAACCAGCCCGCTACAAACAAGGCACCAAGGCGCTGACGGCGAAGGGTGTGTTTCACGGCAACCGCCCATGACCTGCACTGCAAGGAGCGCAGTGATCGTCGCACACGCGCTGCCGACGGCTTTGTGTGCGGCGCACCGAAAGCAATAAATTCCGCACGGCAATAAAGACAGGCACCCTCAAGCCTGCCGCTGAAAAAAACCTACTTACTGGTGGCCGGCTGGCGGCCATTGCGGGCGCTGGAATGCGCAAATCGCGAAATGCCAAAGTCCAGAAAAAACTTGCACCAGATCGTGCTGCCCGCCATTGCCGTCCAAGTGTTGTAGTCGAGGCTTCCCATCGCCACCCCGGCGATGACCACTACAGCCACGCAACCGGCCAGCAGGTTCACCAGCACAACCCAGCCGGCATACCGCCGGGGATTGGCAGGCGGCTCACCGCCCTTCAGCGCCACTTCGGAATAGTCCTTTTGCACAGCGATGCGCCAAGCGCGCCGCAACCAGAAGAACCCTATGGGAAACAGAGCCAGAAAAAGAATCCAGGTCAGCGCAACGCTTACATCAAAAACCATGGGGGCTCCCGTCAAAACGCGCCTCAGGGCACGCTTGGATTTGTCGTAAAAAAAGGCCCGACCAGCGCGCCTGGCAGGGCCTTCGATTGTGAGGGTGGCTGCACACACCTGCAGCCCCCTTTTTCTTCCCGTGTCAGTGTGCGCCGCCCACCAACGTTGAGCCGCGCGGAACCCGCACTGCTTCCACCATAGCCTGGATGTGCGCAGGTGGCGGAGCGGTTACGCGGTCTACCAGGAACGCCACAATGAAGTTCACTGCAGCCCCCGTAGCACCGATGGCTTCGGGCGTGATGCCAAAGAAACTGTTGGCGCCGCCAATCAGATCCAGGTATTCCGTGCCCTTGATGAAAAAGATGCCCTTGTGTGCAAATACGTAGAACAGAGTGAATACCAAGCCGGCGACCATGCCGGCAATGGCACCTTCGCGGTTCATCTTCTTGCTGAAGATACCCATCATGATGGCGGGAAACAACGTACTGGCCGCAATTCCGAATGCCAGTGCCACCGTTCCCGCTGCAAATCCGGGCGGGTTGAGCCCCAGGTAGCCGGCCACCACCACTGCCACTGCCATGGACACCTTGCCCGCAAGCAGCTCATTTTTCTCACTGATGGTCGGGTTAAACACGGTCTTCACCAAGTCGTGTGACACGGCTGAGGAAATAGCCATCAACAGACCCGCCGCTGTGGACAGCGCTGCTGCCAAACCACCTGCCGCGACCAAGCCGATTACCCAGTTAGGCAAAAGCGCGATTTCAGGGTTGGCCAACACAATGATGTCAGGGTTCACGCTTAGCTCGTTGCCCTTCCAGCCAGCACCGGTCGCCTTGTCCAGCACAGCCTGGTCCTTGGTCTTGTCGTTGTAGTACTGAATACGGCCATCAGCGTTTTTGTCTTCCCACTTGAGCAGGCCGGTTTCTTCCCAACGCGTCATCCAGGCGGGCCTTGTGGCACCTTCGATGCTGGCCTCCGGCGCGTACAGATCACCGCCGGCTTTGACCGCCGTGTTCACCGTGGCGTGCAGGTTTAACTTGGCCATTGCGCCCACAGCGGGAGCCGTGGTGTACAGAATGGCGATGAACACCAGCGCCCAGCCAGCCGACAAGCGTGCGTCTTTTACCGAAGGAACCGTGAAGAATCTCATGATGACGTGTGGCAGACCAGCCGTGCCGATCATGAGAGACAGCGTGTACATGAACATGTTGAGCTTGCTGCCCGGAACTGACGTTGTGTACTTGCCAAAGCCCAAGTCGGTCACCACGCTGTCGAGCTTGGCCAGCAGAGTCATGTCAGTACCGCGGTAGTTGCCACCAAGGCCCAACTGCGGAAACACGTTACCTGTCAGCGCGAGGGAAATGAAGACAGCAGGAACCGTGAACGCAAGAATCAACACGACGTACTGCGCCACTTGGGTGTAGGTGATGCCCTTCATGCCGCCAAACACTGCGTAGGCAAAAACGATTGCCATACCCACGTAAATGCCGGTTTCACTGGTCACACCCAGGAAGCGCGCGAAAGCAATGCCCACACCGGTCATCTGTCCGATGATGTAAGTGAGCGATGCAATCAGCAGGCAGACCACGGCGATCGTGCTGGCCGTCTTTGAGTAATACCGATCACCGATGAACTGAGGCACTGTGAACTTGCCGAACTTGCGCAAGTACGGTGCGAGCAACATGGCCAGCAGCACGTAGCCGCCCGTCCAGCCCATCAGGAAAAGACCGCCGCCGTAACCCATGTTGGAGATCAAGCCAGCCATGGAGATGAACGATGCAGCGCTCATCCAGTCAGCCGCAGTGGCCATACCATTCGTGATCGGGTGCACGCTGCCGCCGGCCGCGTAAAACTCGCTGGTAGAACCCGCTCGGGCCCAAATGGCAATGCCGATGTAAAGCGCGAAGCTCAGACCGACAAAGATGTAGATAGTGGTTTGAAGAGACATGATGGGTCAGTCCTTATTCTTCTTGCACGTTGAACCGGCGATCAATGTCGCCCATCTTTTTCGCGTAATAAAAAATCAGCACGATAAAGACGTAGATGGAGCCCTGCTGGGCAAACCAGAATCCCAGTGGATAGCCGCCCAGATGGAAATTGTTGAGCCAACCAGCGAACAAGATGCCCGCGCCGAAAGACACGAGAAACCAGACGATCAAAATTTTGAACAACAGGTTGAGTGTGGCTTTCCAATAGGCTTGACTATTTTTGTCTTCCGTCATTTGGTTCCTCTTTAAAAAATTGCAAAACACCGCGGTTTTGCCGCTGTGCAATGGACTTTCAGTTCACCGATTCGCCTGTACGGGTGACCGACGAATAGGTGAACTGCCTCGCGTCACTTACTGACGATTGCACTTTCGTTTGACTTCCTTACAGTCACCTGATGAAACGGGCTGTTTCTTGCGTGTGGAGCCAAGTCAAGGGAAAACACTGAGCAAGCGGCGCTGTCTCTCTCGCTTCATAAAGCGGGCATGCGCAAAGGAAATACCGGTCGCTGCGCTGGCCAAAAAGCCTCGATCCAGCCGACTGGCAACACGGTCTGGATGCGCACGGCACTGGTTCTGTTCAGTGGCTGAAGGCGAAATTCAACGGAATGGAAAGGGCTTTTTGCAAGCCCAGCGCAGCCAGCCGCTTTGAGTAAAAACCCGTCACCCGTCACCCGACGCCGCATTCAATTGCGGATGGAGAGGGTTATGGCCCAGAGGACAAAAAACGGCCTTGCTGCGCAGCAAGGCCGTCAGGCTTACGTTATCGCGCCAACACGGGCGCCAGCGCCACACCGGTATGCGTACCCAGCCGCACCACTTCTTCTGGCGTACCCGCCGCCACAATCTGCCCGCCACCACCGCCGCCTTCAGGCCCCAAATCGAGCACCCAGTCGGCTTCGGCGATCACGTCCAGATCGTGTTCGATGACGACTACGCTGTGGCCCCCGTTCACCAGCCGGTGAAGCACCTGAATCAGGCGGTCCACGTCGGCCATGTGCAGGCCCACGGTGGGCTCGTCGAGCACGTACAGCGTGTGCGGAATTTTCTGTCCGCGCCGGCCAATCTCGTCGCGCACCTTGGTCAGTTCGGTCACCAGCTTGATGCGCTGCGCTTCCCCACCGCTCAGCGTGGGGCTGGGTTGGCCCAGCGTGAGGTAGCCCAGCCCGACGTCCTTGAGCAGTTGCAGTGGGTACGCGATGGAGGGCATGGCGGTGAAGAAATCCACCGCTTCGTCCACCTCCATTTGCAGAATCTGCCCGATGCTTTTGCCGCGCCAGGTGACGGCCAACGTTTCCGGGTTGAAGCGCGCGCCGTGGCAGGCTTCACACGGCACTTTCACATCGGGCAGAAAACTCATGGCAATGGTGCGAATGCCTTGGCCTTCGCACACAGGGCAACGACCCGCGCCAGTGTTGAAGCTGAAGCGCCCGGCCAAATAACCGCGTGCCTTGGCTTCCAGGGTTTCGGCAAACAGTTTGCGCACCGTGTCCCAGAAACCAATGTACGTCGCGGGGCAGCTGCGCGGCGTTTTGCCGATGGGGGTTTGGTCCACTTCCAGCACACGGTCTATGGTCTCGAAACCTGAAATACCAGTGCAACCGACCAGCGGCGGCGCATTGCCGGCATCCATCGCTTGGCGGCCCATGTAAGTGCTGCGTTGCTGCACCCAGGCCTGCACGTTGGTGAGCAGCACATCGCGCGCCAGCGTCGATTTACCGGAGCCGCTAACGCCGGTGACGGCCACCAAGCGGTGCAGCGGAACCTGAGCGCTAACGTTTTGCAGGTTGTGCATTTGCGCACCGTGCACCGCCAGCCAGGTGATCGGCTCGTCATTCTTTAAGTCTTTTTGGCCTCCAGCGCTTACTGCATCTGGGATAGAAGCTATGGAAACAGAAGCATTCTTGCGCGGTGCTTTGCCACTTGCCGCCACGGGCCGGCGCGGCTGCATCGGGTGCTTCATGGCGTGCAGCAGGTAGCGGCCGGTCTGCGAGTTTTCTGCCGCCGAAATGTCGGCCACGGTGCCCTCTGCCACCAGCACACCGCCCCGTTTGCCGGCGCCGGGGCCAATGTCGATGATGTGGTCCGCCGCGCGAATGGTGTCTTCGTCGTGCTCCACCACCACCAGCGTGTTGCCGTGCGCGCTCAGTTGGCGCAGCGCGCCGAGCAGCATCTGGTTGTCGCGCGCGTGCAGGCCAATGGTGGGCTCGTCCAGCACGTAGCAAACGCCTTGCAAGTTGCTGCCGAGCTGCGCCGCCAAACGAATGCGCTGCGCTTCGCCGCCGCTGAGGGTGGGCGCGCCGCGCTCCAGCGTGAGATAGCCCAGGCCGACTTGCTCCAGGAAAGACAAACGGCCTTTGATTTCAGGCAGCAAGTCGCGCGCGATGGCGGTCTCGCGCACGCTCATGGCAAAGCCGGTGGGTGCGGAGTTGGTGTCGGCGTCGTTATCGCCTTTGCTTTCCAACTGCTGCAAGCCCTGCACCCATGCATGCACTTGTTGCACCGACCGCTGGGCAATCTCGGTGATGGGGTGGCCGGCGAATTGCACCGCACGCGCCGTGGCGTTAAGGCGGGTGCCGTGGCAGGTGGGGCACGCCAGGTCGTGCACGTCTTCCACATCCGGCTCGGCAAAAGTTTGCTCGCGGCCTTTTTGGTCGGCGGCTTGTACC
>JBBSUJ010000067.1:0-18026 GCA_038235025.1 Burkholderiales bacterium | reverse complement strand
TCAGCTCAATGGGCGCCCGAGGATGACTCTGGGGTGGCGCAAACCGATTGAGGTTTACGCAGAGCATCTGGCCAGACTGACTGTTCAGCCTGACTTGGTGCATTGAATTAATGTTGCACTTGGGGTTGAAACCGCCCTTATAGGTTTTGCGTGAGCAGCTATCAAAAATAGGGACCTCGAAAAATACTGCCCGACGAGGCGCTGTGGCTTAAAAATAGGAGCCGAAAGTGCCTCTAGCCCTTACGGATTCTGCGCAGGAAGCTATAAAAAAGTAAGTGATTCGCAGTGCTGACTGTCGTGCGGCCGGGAGACTCGCACCGGCAAGCCTTTCCCTAAAGCACCGTCGCCCGAGTCACAGCGCGACCCACTCGCGGACTGCGCGAACCTCAAGCGGTGGTTAACACGCCAGCGCGCCCCGGCCTTACGCTGCACCAAGCCATCGGAAGCCTCCGCCTGTCAGCGGCTCGCTTTCCCTTGCCCGCGCCATTCCCCAGGGGGCTGCCCCGTCCAACCTTTGAACGCGCGAATAAAGCTCTTTTCGTTCTGAAACCCGGCCGCCAGCGCCACCTGCTTGATCGGCCTGCCGCTGCGTTGCAAAAGGTCGGTGGCAATGTCGCGGCGGGCGGCGTCTTTCAGGGCTTGCAGCGAAGCGCCTTCATCCTTGAGCTGCCGGTGCAGGGTGCGCGGTGACAGATTTAGCTGCGCCGCCAAATCGCTCGCGTTATGTGTGGACAGTGGCTCGCTCAGCAGCATCTGGCGCACGCGCGGCACCAGCAGTCGGTCGCGTCGGTATGGAAGCACCGTGAGCGGCAAAGCGTGTTGCAGCATCGCCTGCAGCGCGTTTTCATCACGGCACAGCGGCAGCGCCAGGTAACGGGCGTCGAACGCTATGGAGGTGCGCGCTGCCGCAAAACGTACCGGTCCGCTGAACAAAACTGCATAGGCGCTGTCATGCGCCGGCGCGTCAAACGCGAATTCAGCGGCCAGCAGCGGAATGCGCGAATCCACCCACCAACACGCCAGCCCGAGCGCGTTGCGCAGCAGCGAGACATGGCAAAACTCGCGCAGTGCATCGAACGCGGGCCTTTCTTGCGACTCCCGCAGCGCGATGCGCGCGATGCCACTTTCTTGCGAGAGCTCTAGCAGCACGTCCGGCATCAGAAGCCCGTGGTGTCTGCACCAGCGCGATAGCGCCAACCCCAAGTGCGGCGAACTGTTGGAGGCGCGCGCCAGCATGCCGTAGCTGCCCCACGGCAAGGGGCGGCTAAACCAGCCCAGCGCCTCGTCATCCAGCTCGCGCATGGCGGCATCCGAGATGCGCTCCATCTGCAAGGCGGTGATGTGCGCGTCGGTCTTCGTAAGCAGCTCGGGGTCTATCTGCGCATGGGCCAGTGCGTTGCGGGGTGACATGTTTCGCAGCGTGTATGCATGCGCAATGGCACGCACGAAAGCTATGGGCGTTTTGGCTACTGAGGTTTTTGCGTTGGGGCTCCTGGCGCTTGGGATTCGTACGGGCGACGTTCTGGCCGCTTTCGTCGGGCCCATCGGCACCTCGGTGCGCGAAGCCTCCAAGGCTGTTTTCGCCCGGGTGCGGGATTTGGCCGCCGCCGGCCCTATCGCCTGGTGCAGCGCAGCCGAGGACCCCTCCCACTGTGGCGCGCTTCGTTTGGCCAAACGGGGGGATGGGGGCAGGGCGGTAGATTTCACGATGCTTAGTGTGCCGCCGCCCTGGCACGATTTGCAACCATTGTGGCAAGCGCATTGGCGCGCACAGTTCTATCCTGTATGAGTGAAACGCGCAGCCGTACCGCATGGCTTGCTCAGGAGACACGTCCCCTACCGCCAACACCCTGCCATGCCCAAAATCATTACCCAGCTCAATCCCCTCTCTGCCGACTTTCAGGCCAACGCCGCTGCCATGCAAACGCTGGTCGATGACCTGGCCGCGCAAGTCGCCAAAGTTTTTGAGGGCGGTGGCGAGGCCGCGCGTGCCAAGCACCTGGCCCGCGGCAAATTGTTGCCGCGCGATCGGGTGCAAATGCTGCTTGACCCCGGCACGCCTTTCCTGGAACTGGCCCCGCTGGCAGCGCTGAACATGTACGACAACGCAGCGCCGGGCGCAGGGCTCATCGCCGGCATCGGGCGGGTCAGCGGCATCGACTGCATGGTGGTTTGCAACGACGCCACGGTAAAGGGCGGCACTTACTATCCGCTCACCGTGAAGAAGCATCTGCGCGCACAGGAAGTGGCGCAGCAAAACCATCTGCCGTGCATCTACCTGGTGGATTCGGGCGGTGCCAACCTGCCTAACCAGGATGAAGTGTTTCCCGACCGCGACCACTTTGGCCGCATCTTTTACAACCAGGCGCAGATGAGCGCGCATGGCATTGCACAGATCGCCGTGGTCATGGGCAGCTGCACGGCGGGCGGCGCCTACGTGCCCGCCATGAGCGACGAATCCATCATCGTCAAGGACCAGGGCACGATTTTCCTCGGCGGCCCACCGCTGGTGAAGGCCGCCACCGGGGAGGTGGTGACGGCCGAAGACCTGGGCGGTGGCGATGTGCACACGCGCCTCTCAGGCGTGGCCGATCATTTGGCACAGAACGATCTGCACGCTTTGAAGCTGGCGCGCACAGCAGTGCAAAATTTGAATAAAAATAAGGCTCCAGCGCTTACGGATCAAGCGCCAATAGCTCCTGAATCAGGAGCAAAAGAGCTGTATGGCGTGATTCCGGTCGACACGCGCAAACCCTTTGATGTGCGCGAAATTATCGCCCGCATCGTCGATGGCAGCGAGTTCGACGAATTCAAGGCGCGCTACGGGCCCACGGTGGTAACAGGCTTTGCGCGGATTGAGGGTATGCAGGTCGGCATCATCGCCAACAACGGCATCTTGTTTTCCGAATCTGCCCTCAAGGCCACGCACTTTATCGAGCTGTGCTGCCAACGGAAGGTGCCGCTGATCTTCTTGCAGAACATCACCGGCTTCATGGTGGGCCGCAAGTACGAGAACGAAGGCATTGCCCGCAACGGCGCCAAGATGGTGACCGCTGTGGCCACCGCCAACGTGCCGAAATTCACCATCATCATCGGCGGCAGCTTTGGCGCGGGCAACTACGGCATGTGTGGCCGCGCCTTCTCGCCGCGCTTTTTGTGGATGTGGCCCAACGCACGCATCAGCGTCATGGGCGGCGACCAAGCGGCTGGTGTGCTGGCCACCGTGAAGCGCGACGGCATTGAGCTCAAGGGCGGCCAGTGGAGTGCAGACGAAGAAGAAGCCTTCAAAGCCCCCATCCGCCGCCAGTACGAAGACCAAGGCCACCCGTACTACGCCACTGCGCGGCTGTGGGATGACGGCGTGATCGACCCGGCCGACACGCGCCGCGTGCTGGCATTGGGCTTGTCGGCGGCGCGCAATGCGCCGATTGAAGATACGAAATTTGGACTTTTCCGTATGTGATGTGTATGATTTATTAAATTCATACACATGGAGGTATTTGCATGCGCACCAACATTGACATTGACGACCAGCTCATGGCCGCTGCCATGGAGGCGGGCGGTTTTTCCACCAAGCGCGAAGCGGTGGAGGAGGGCTTGCGCCTTTTGCGTCGCCGCAAGGTGTATGAAGGCTTGCTCGCTTTGCGCGGGCAGCTTCAGTGGGACGATTCCGATGGTGGGTGGGCGCAGACGCCGGCGGTGCACGAGCCCGAAGCTTCTTATGCGGTGATACCAGCCAAACGAGGAAAGACCGTAGGCATCAAGAAACAACCCCGTACTCCTCTCCCGACAAGCTCGCGGAGCGAGTCCACATGATCCTGGCCGACTTAAGTGTCTGGATCGACTTCTTTCGAGGCCAGCGCGGCGCCGCATGCGTGGCTCTAGAGCAGTGCCTGGGTGATTCCAGCATGGAAGTGGGCATGGCGGACCTGGTGCTCTTCGAGGTTATGCGCGGCTTTCGCGACGGCAAGGTCATGCGCGAGGCCGGTCGCCTGATGGCGGCTTTGCCGCAAGTGGCGATTGGCGGCACCGAACCTGCTCTGCAGGCCGCCGAACTTTACAGACGTTTGCGTCAAATGGGACGCACTGTGAACAGCCCCATCGATGTTTTGCTTGCCAGCTTTTGCATGACGCACAAGCACACATTGCTTCACCGCGATGCCGATTTCGATGCTCTTAAAACCTTGGGGGGGCTGGAGACATGGCCGCGGTAAGCCCCTGGCACGCGCACTTCTGCACTCTCGCTCGCTATAACGAGTGGGCCACTTCGCGCGTGCTGGCAGGCGTGGCGGCTGTGCCCGACCACGCCTACCAGCGTGACCTTGGCCTCGTCTTCAAAAGCATCCACGGCACGCTGAGCCATCTTTTGGTCGCTGAGCATTTGCTGTGGTTTCGCCGTTTTGAAGAGGGCGTATCTCCCACGGTGGAGCTGGATGCGCAGGTGGAGTCCGACCGGGCGTTGTTGGCACAGCGGCTGCAGACCAGCGCCGAGCGTTGGGCGCCGCTGATCGCCACTTGGCGCCAGGAGCGATTCGACGGAAAGCTTGACTACACCAACATGCGCGGCGCGAGAGTGTCATTGCCTTTCGCCGCGACCCTGGCACACGTGTTCAACCATGGCACGCACCATCGCGGCCAGCTCACGGCGGCACTTACCGCGCTGGGTTGCGCGTGTCCAGAGCTAGATCTGGTGTATTTCCTTCAGACTGAATTTCAAGAGAGTGCTGCATGACCCCTTTACAAATGTGCTGCGAAGGCACTGTCGCGCGCATCACCCTCAATCAGCCCGAGGTGCGCAATGCTTTCAGTGACGAAGTCATTGCGGACCTTACCGCCGCATTTCAGGAGGCGAGACAGCGATCTGACGTGCGCGTTGTAGTGCTGGCCGCTGAGGGCCCGGCGTTTTGCGCGGGGGCCAACCTGAACTGGATGCGGCGCATGGCCGATTACACGCGCGAAGAAAACCTCGCCGACGCTGCCAAGCTTGCTGAGATGCTGCGTGTCATTTACGAATGCCCCAAGCCCACCATCGCCCGCGTGCAGGGCGACGTGGTGGCCGGCGGCATGGGGCTGGTGGCGGCGTGCGACATGGTGGTGGCGGTGGACGCCGCAGGCTTTTGCCTCAGCGAAGTGAAGCTGGGGCTTATCCCCGCCACCATCAGCCCCTACGTGATTCGCGCAATGGGTGCACGCGCTGCGCACCGCTACTTTTTGACGGCCGAGCGCTTCGATGCTGCGGAAGCGCTGCGCATCGGCTTTGTGCATGCAGTGGTGGCAGCCGATGAGCTCGATGCGCAAGTGGCCGCGTGGATCAAAGCGCTGACCGCCGCCAGCCCGAGCGCGGTGCGCGCCTGCAAGCGGCTGGTGATGGATGTCGCCGAGCGGGAAATCAATGCGGAATTGATCGCCGCCACGGTGCAGAGCATTGCCAACATTCGCGCCAGCGACCAAGGCCGCGAAGGCCTTCAGGCCTTCCTTAAAAAGCGCAAGCCGTCCTGGCTTGTCGACCAAAACAAATAAGAAGGCAACTATGGACGCTCTGTGGCTTCATATTGTTCAGTGGCTGCACACCATCGGCCTGCATGTCGATGCGGGCACCGCGCGCGACGTGGCGGGCGGCATGGCCAAGGCCACGCAAAAGCTCGACATGCCCAGCCTGCTGGCGCTGGCAGCCGCGCTCGGCTGGGCCAGTGGTTTTCGGCTGTACGCCGCGGTTTTTATTGTCGGTTTGATGGGCGCTACCGGTGCCCTTGCGTTGCCGGCCGGCCTGCATGTGCTCACGAACCCGTTGGTGCTGACCGTGGCGGGCAGCTTGATGTTGGTAGAGTTTTTCGCCGACAAAGTGCCGTGGATTGACAGCGCCTGGGACGCCGTGCACACCGTCATTCGCGTGCCCGGTGGCGCGCTGCTGGCTGCCGGCGTTTTTGGTGCCGACAACGCCAGCATGGGCGTGATTGCGGGGCTACTGGGCGGCTCGCTTGCTGCTACGTCGATGGTGACCAAAATGACCACGCGTGCGGCAGTCAACACCTCGCCCGAGCCTTTCTCCAATGGACTGGTTTCGCTGTTTGAGGATGGCTTGGTGATCGGTGTGGTCTGGCTCTCCACGCAGCACCCGGTGGCCTTTGGTTTTGCTTTGGTGGTCATGCTGGTTTTGTCGGTGCTGCTGATGGTCGTGTTGTTCAAGTTCTTGCGCGCCGTGCTGCGGCGTCTCTCATCCTTTTTTGGCGGTGCGCAGCCGGTTTTTGAGAAACCACATGTTTAAAAAAATACTGATCGCCAACCGCGGTGACCAGCCGCAAAGCGGCGCAGCGGCGCAGCCAAATTGCGTGGCACGCGCAGCGTGCGCAGGCGATTGCACCGCGGAGAACCATTGTGTTTAAAAAAATACTGATCGCCAACCGCGGTGAAATCGCTTGCCGAGTGGCTGCCACAGCCAAACGCATGGGCGTAAAAACGGTGGCGGTGTATTCGGACGTTGACGCGAACGCCAAGCATGTCGCGGTTTGTGACGAAGCGGTGCACATCGGTGGGAGCGCCCCAAAAGACAGCTATCTGCGTTGGGAGCGCATTTTGGAAGCGGCCCAGGCCACGGGCGCGCAGGCCATTCATCCAGGCTATGGTTTTTTGAGCGAGAACGAAGCGTTCGCAGAAGCCTGCGCCGAAGCCGGCTTGGTGTTTATCGGCCCACCGTCCTCCGCCATCAAGGCCATGGGCCTCAAAGCGGAATCGAAGCAGCTGATGGAAAAAGCCGGCGTGCCCCTGGTGCCCGGCTACCACGGTGCCGACCAGGACCCTGCCTTGCTGCAACGCGAGGCAGACCGCATCGGCTACCCGGTGCTGATCAAGGCCAGCGCCGGCGGTGGCGGCAAAGGCATGCGCGTGGTCGAGAAAAGCGAAGACTTCGCTGCGGCGCTCGCCAGTTGCCAGCGAGAAGCCATCAGCAGTTTTGGCATGGACGCGGTGTTGATTGAAAAGTATGTGCAGCGCCCGCGCCACATTGAAATTCAGGTGTTTGGCGACACGCAAGGGAATTACGTCTATCTGTTCGAGCGCGATTGCTCGGTGCAGCGGCGGCACCAGAAAGTGCTGGAAGAAGCCCCCGCGCCCGGCATGACCCCCGAGCTACGCGCACGCATGGGCGAAGTTGCGGTTTCTGCTGCGCGCGCGGTGAATTACGTGGGCGCTGGTACCGTGGAATTTATCGTCGAGCAAGTCGGCGGATACGGTCTGGGTGGTGCAGCTGAAGGTTTCGTCGCCGGGCCGCCCCAAGGCGAAACGCAGCCGCCCTGGGGGGCAGGGAGCGACACGCAGTGCGCGAACGTGGGGGCAACAGAGTTCGTCGCCGGGCCGCCCCAAGGCGAAACGCAGCCGCCCTGGGGGGCAGGGAGCGACACGCAGTGCGCGACCATGGGGGCAAACTTCTTTTTCATGGAAATGAACACGCGCCTGCAGGTGGAGCACCCGGTTACGGAGGCGATCACCGGGCAGGATTTGGTCGAGTGGCAGTTGCGTGTGGCATCCGGCGAGCCTTTGCCGCGCACTCAAGATCAACTAAAAATTACCGGCCATGCGATTGAGGCGCGCATTTGTGCAGAGAACCCGGACAACAACTTTTTGCCAGCCACAGGGCGGCTGAACGTCTGTCAACTTCCGCCCTGCACCGAGTTTTTACCCCCTCTCCCTTTGGGAGAGGGTTGGGGTGAGGGCTGCACCACAGCCGTGCAGCCCACCCGCGTGGACTCGGGCGTGCGCCGTGGCGACGCGATAAGCCCGTTCTACGACTCCATGATCGCCAAGCTCATCGTCCATGGTGACTCGCGGGAGCAAGCGCTGGCACGGCTGGACGAAGCGCTGGCGCAAACCCGCATCGTGGGCCTGACGACCAACGTGCAGTTTCTGCGGCGGGTAGCGGCATCAGATGCATTCGTGCAGGCGCAGCTGGACACGGCGCTGATCCCACGCGAGGCGGCCACGCTGTTTGACCAAGAGCCCGTCGGCTTGCCGCTGGCCGCAGCCGCATCGGTAGCGCGAACTTTGCTGAACGAGCGCAGCCTGGAAGGCACGGACCCATTCAGTCGCCGCGACGGGTGGCGTTCCCATGGTGTGGTCGATCGCCGTTTTGCGTTTGAATTCCACGGCGAACCAGTAGAGGCTGCGCTTCAGTACTTACACGATGGCGGCTTGCGATTGAGCGTGGGCAACGGCGAGAACGCGGCTTCGAGCTTGCTGGATTTTGCCTTTGACGACGAGCGCATCGACCTGCAGTTTGCCGGCCAGCGAACCACTGCGGTGGTGCATACCAACGGTGACAACGACCATATTTTCATGCCTCAAGGCGCGACGCACATCACAACTATCGACTTGCTGGCGCACGCCGGTGTGGCGGAGCAAGAGGGTGGCCGCCTCACCGCGCCCATGCCGGGAAAGGTGGTTTCCTTTGCCGTGCAAGCCGGCGATGTCGTGACCAAGGGCCAGCCGCTGGCCGTGCTGGAGGCCATGAAAATGGAGCACACCATCGCCGCGCCGCGCGATGGCACCGTAGGCGAGCTGCTGTATGCGCCGGGCGATCAGGTGACGGAAGGCTCTGAACTGCTGACGCTGGCAAAGGTGTGACAAGAGTGTGATGAAGGTGTGATGAACATTACCGTCTTCTGTGCCAATGCACCGCCTGCCCTTTGGGTAGAAGGATTGCAGGCCGCTTTGCCCCAAGCCACTGTCGGTGCGTGGGAGCCCGGCGCGCCTGCCGCCGATTACGCTGTGGTGTGGGCACCACCCCAGCAGCTGATGGACGAGCAAAACAAGCTCAAAGCCCTCTTCAACATCGGCGCAGGCGTGGACGCCTTGATGCAATTGCGCCTGCCGCAGTGCCCCGTGGTTCGGTTGGACGATGCCGGCATGGCGGTGCAAATGGCCGAGTACGTGTGCCATGCCGTGATTCGCTATTTCCGCTCTTTCGATCAGACGGATGCAGCCATGCGCAAAGGCGACTGGGTGCTGTGCGATCCGCCGCAGCGCCAGCATTTTGCAGTGGGCGTGCTGGGCATGGGCGTGTTGGGCCGGCGTGTGGCGCACGCTTTGGCGCAGTTTGAATTTCCGGTCAATGGCTGGAGCCAATCGGCCAAAGCCGTGGATGGAGTGCAAAGCTTTCATGGGCGGGGAGGTTTTCAGCCGTGTCTCGCCGCAAGCCGGGTGTTGGTCAACCTTCTCCCGCTGACGCCCGAGACTGAAGACATTCTTTGCCTGCAAAATCTCGCGCTTTTGCAGCCCGGTGGCTACGTCATCAACGTGGCGCGCGGCGCGCATTTGGTTGATGCCGATCTGATCGCGCTGCTCGATAGTGGTCACTTGGCGGGTGCCACGCTGGACGTGTTCCGCACTGAGCCGTTACCGCCCAAACACCCGTTCTGGGCCCACCTCAAAATCACCCTCACACCCCACACTTCGGCGCGCACGCTGCGCCGGGAAACCATTGCCCAGATAGCGGACAAGCTCGCCGCGCTGGAGCGTGGTGAGGCGATCGCCGGTGTGGTGGACTTTGAGCGTGGCTACTGATCCGATCACATGCATTTGCTGGAACTGCCATGAACTACCCCGCCCGTGTGAAGCTGATCGACGCAGGTCCCCGCGACGGCCTGCAAAACGAAAAATCTCCGGTTCCCGTTGAGATCAAGATCGGCTTGGTGCACCGCCTGCAAGACGCAGGTTTGAAAGAGATCGAAGTCACCAGCTACGTCTCCCCCAAATGGGTGCCGCAGATGGCCGACAACCATGCGGTGATGCAAGGCATTGCACGTAAAAGCGGCGTGCGTTATTCGGTGCTGACACCCAATACGAAAGGCTTCGAGGCAGCGCTGCTGGACAAGCCCGACGAAATCGTGGTCTTTGGCTCGGCCAGCGAGGCGTTCAGCCAAAAGAACATCAACTGCTCCATTGCCGACAGCATCGAGCGCTTTGCGCCGGTGGTGGAAGCCGCGCGCGCAGCCGGTATCGCGGTGCGCGCCGCCATGAGCTGTACCGTGGGTTGCCCGTATGAGGGCGAGGTTGCGCCCGAGCGCGTGGCCTATTTGGCGGGGCTGCTCAAGGGCATTGGCGTGCAGCGCGTCGATGTGGCCGACACCATTGGCGTGGGCACGCCCGTCAAGGTGCAGCGTGCTATCGGGGCGACCTTGCAGCACTTTGCGCTGGACAATGTATCAGGCCATTTTCACGACACCTACGGCCAGGCGCTGGCGAATACTCTGGCGGCGCTGGAACTGGGCGTGTGGAACTTCCAGTCGTCGGTCGCGGGTCTGGGCGGCTGCCCATATGCCAGAGGCGCGACGGGCAATGTGGCGACGGAAGACGTGGTGTACCTGCTGCACGGCATGGGGATTGAGACGGGTATTGATCTGGACCAGCTGATCGACGCCGGCGTCTTCATCAGCGACTTTTTCGGCCGCAAGCCCAACTCGCGCGCTGCCACCGCGCTGCTTAAAAAACGACCGGGGTAGATGGCATGTGTGGAGCTGAATTGAGTACGCTGCCCGAGGGCGTGCAGCGCGTGGCGGTGGCGCTGCAGACAGCCGGCCACGCCCACGGCCCGCGCATGCTGGACGCCGCCTGCCGCACGGCCCAACAAGCGGCCGACGCGCTCGGCATTGCCGTGGGGCAGGTGGCCAAAAGCATTATTTTTCGGCGATTGAGCGACGATGTGGCGGTGCTGGTGGTGACCTCGGGAGACCTGCGGGTGGACCAAACCAAAGTGCAAGCACTGATAGGGCCGCTGGGCCGGGCCGACGCCGCGTTTGTGAAACTGCGCACCGGTTTCTCCATTGGCGGCGTGGCCCCGCTGGCGCATGCGCAGCCAAGAGTAACCCTGATCGACCGCGAATTATTGCGGTTTGAGACACTGTGGGCAGCTGCGGGTCACCCGCACGCCGTTTTTGAACTCTCCCCCCAAGACCTGCAACACCTGACCGGCGCGCCGCTGGCGGATGTCACCTGACAATGTGACCTGAATATGACGACCCCGATTACTGCTACCCAAACCATAGCTGCTCATGCAGACAGATTAAGCGCTGCAGGCTATTTTTACCCAATTTCTGACGAAGTGATTCCGTCGCCCTGCATATCGGTGTGCCGCATGACCGCCGACCGCAGCATGTGCGAGGGGTGCTTCCGCAGCATTGATGAAATCCGGCGTTGGTCGACCAGCGATGCGCCAGCACGGCGTGCGATGTGGGTGGGTCTGCTGCAGCGTGCGGGTGCGCCTGTGCCTGCCGGTCTTGCGTAGCCATGAGGCGTGCGCTTGATGCGCCAATGAGTCGCCCGTGAACTTCCCGTGAACCGTCCATGAACCGCATCACCTTCTATCTCGACTTCATCTCACCTTACGCTTGGCTGGCCTTTGAGCGCTTGCCTGAGGTGATGGAGGGGCTGAGCTATTCGGTGGAATACCGGCCGGTGGTGCTAGCCGCCTCGCTGAAGCACCACGGAAGCGCTGCGCCGGTGTCGATCGCTTCCAAGCGTGATTGGATTTACCGGCATGCGACTTGGCTGGGCCACAGCTTGGGCGTGCCCTTGCAAATGCCTGCTGTGCATCCCTTCGACCCTCTTCCCCTCCTGCGCCAGGCGTTGGCCTGCTCCATTAGTGGCAGCATTAACCGTTATACGGCGGGCACCGTGCTGCGCCATGTGTGGGCTGAGGGCGGTAACGCGCTGGAGCCTGCGCGGCTTGATGCGCTGGCGCTGGCGTTGTCACCGCAAACCAAGCCGGGCCGCGAACCGGGAGATTCCACAACCGAGGCGCTGCTGCGCAGCAGCGCCGATCAGGCCGCTGCCACCGGCATCTTTGGCGTGCCAGCGTTTCTGGTGGATGACAAGCTGTTCTGGGGCCTCGACAGCCTGCCCATGCTGCGCGCTTACTTGGCAGGCGATGTCTGGTTCGAAAGCGCTTGGACAGGAGCGGGCAGCGTGGCCGGCGGGCCGCCACCGCTTGGCGCGTGAAGAAGAGCACCTGAATATGGATGCCCGAAGCCGCGCTGCTTCGTGGCTCCGTCGTGTCGCTTCTTAGCGGCGGAACTTGCCGTTGGCCCCAACGATGGCGAGATCCGAAAAGTCGAGCCCTGTGTGGTCGGTGGGCGAGTATTTCACCTCCAGCCCGCCAATGTCGTAGCGCAGGTTATCGAGCGCCAGCAGCAGCTTTTCACGCGTTGGGTTGGGGCCTGCGCGGCGCAGGGCTTCTACCAGCACCTTGGCGGCGGCAAAGCCCTCCAGCATTTGCGGGCTGAGAATTTCTTCCTCGCCCGACTTCAGCAAGTCCTTGGCTTCTTTGACCAGTGGGGAATTGATGCTGCGCTCGTAAGGGAACACCTGCGACACGATGACGCCTTTGCCATCTGCGCCCATTCCTTTAATGAACCCGTCCGACGCGTTGTTGGACAGCGTTAGAACCTGCGCTGTGGATTTTTCGGCACGAATTGCTTTCAACGCACTGGTGACCACGGCGCTACTGGCAATGATCAGTACGGCTTGTGCGTTGGTCTCGGTCGTGCCGGTGGCCAGCAGTTTCAGGTCGGGCGTGACGCGGGGGAACTTGTCCAGAAAAACCGGTTGAAGCTTGGCGGCTTCCAGGCCGCGCATTGCGCCCACCAGCGCGTCTTCCCCAAAGGTATCGTCCGTGCGCAGGATGGCAATGCGGGTCACGCCAATAGACGCAAGGTAATTGATGGCTTTTTCAGCCTCGCGCTGGTACGTAGCGCGTACGTTGAATACCTGCGGAATCACCGGTTCGTGCAGCACCATGGCACCAGTAGAAGGCGCGATCAGCGGCACGTTGTGCTTTTGTATCAGTGGCAACGTGGCTTGGGTGTGGGGCGTTCCGCGGGTGAGGAACATGGCCACGACCTTGTCCTCCTCTATCAATTTTTTGGCGTTGTCTCTAGCGTTGTTGGGCAGGAACTTGTCGTCAAGCGAAATTAGCTTGATCTGTTGCCCGTTCACACCGCCATTTTTGTTGACGGAGTTGATATAGAGCAGCGCGCCGTCGGTGGTCTCCTTCACGCCGGAAGCCACGGCCCCGGTAAAGCCTGCCGTTTGTCCTACCAAAATTTGGGCACCCGCTGGCAGGCTGAGCGCGGTGGCAAGGACCCACACTGAAGCGTGGCGAACAAAGCGTGTGGGCATCGGCATGGGGCTCGCTCTCTGTATCAAGTTGCTTGAACTGCATCTTGCCTCTTCTTGGGGCAACCGCATCGCTGGAAAACCCTGAAAGACGCCCCCAAATGGTGTATAGCCAGCGCCACGCGATGCCTCCATTGGCCAGCGAGGGGTATCTATACGCTCCTAAAATATTTCGCCTCCAGGTTCCACACCCCACTATCACGTGGGCAGGCTCCACCCTCTATCCGCTACATGAACCACGACGACACCGGCAGTATCCGCATTTTTGGCGCCCGCCAGCACAACTTGAAGAACCTGGATGTGGTGTTCAAGACCGGGGAGCTGACCGTGGTGACCGGGCCCAGCGGCTCGGGCAAGTCCAGCCTGGTGTTTGACACCTTGTACGCCGAAGGTCAGCGGCGCTATGTGGAAACCTTCAGCGCCTACGCGCGCCAGTTCCTCGACCGCATGGACAAGCCCGCGGTGGACCGCATCGAAGGCGTGCCGCCCGCCATTGCCATCGACCAGACCAACCCGGTGCGCAGCTCGCGCTCTACCGTGGGGACGATGACCGAGCTGAACGACCACCTCAAGCTTCTGTTCGCCCGCGCCGCCCAGTTGTTTGACCGCGAAACCGCGCAGCCGGTGCGCCACGATTCGCCCGAGACGATTTACGCTGATCTGGTGCAGCGTTTTGGTGACGCCGAGCCAGCGCCGGGCCGCCCCAAGCTGGCGAGCGCCCCCTCGGGGGGCAGCGACGACACATCAGTGCGGAGCGTGGGGGCATCAGGTTCCCGGCTCGTGTTGACCTTTCCTGTCGACTTGCCCGCCAACACCAGCGCCGATCAGGTCGCGCAGTGGCTATCCGCCAGCGGCTTCACCAAAATCCAGGCCGAGCGAACGGTGGATGACAAGAAGCAGCTGGATGTGGTGGCCGACCGCTTTCGCATTGGCAGCGTGGAAAAAGCCCGCGCCATTGAAGCCATTGAAGTGGCGTTGCAGCGCATAGGCCGCATGACGGTTTACCGGCTGGTGGAGGGCGCTGAGCCCGAATTGCACGGCTTTTCCACCGGGCTGCATTCGCCTGACAGCAACCTGCGCTACAGCGAACCGCTGCCGTCGATGTTCTCGTTCAACTCGCCCGCGGGCGCTTGCGAAACCTGCAAGGGTTTTGGCCGCGTCATTGGCGTGGACTACGGGCTGGTGATTCCGGACGACAAAAAAACCCTGCGCGGCGGCGCTATCAAAACCATTCAGACGCCCGCCTGGAAAGAAGCGCAAGACGACCTCATGCGCCACGCCGAGGCCGCCGGCATTCCGCGCGATACCGCTTGGAACAAGCTCACGCCGGAGCAACAGCAGTGGGTGATTGGCGGTTCGCCCAACTGGAGGGGCAAGTGGAACCAGCAGTGGTTTGGCGTGGCGCGCTTCTTTGAGTATCTGGAAAGCAAGGCCTACAAGATGCACATCCGGGTGCTGCTGTCCAAGTACCGCAGCTACACCCAGTGCCCCACTTGTGCGGGCGCGCGCCTGAAAAACGAAAGCCTGCTGTGGCGCATCGGCAGCAAGCAAGACGCTGATGCCGTGCTGCCGCCCGAAAAACGTTTTATGCCGCAAGGCGTGCAGTGGAGCCGCGCGCAACTCGAAGCGCTGCCGGGCCTGTGCCTGCACGATTTGATGTTGATGCCGCTTAGTGGCTTGAACGCGTTCTTCAAGCGCTTGTCCGCTACCACTACACAATTAATAGCTGCTAGCGCAGGCGGGATAAGCGTTGGAGCCTCATTTGACGTAAAAAATAGCGTCGTGCAGGACGACGCCACGCGCTCCGCCGCTGCGCGTGAGAACGGCGACGCGCAAGCCCTGAAGCTGCTGCACAACGAGATCGGCACGCGCCTGCGCTACCTGAACGACGTGGGCATTGGCTACCTCACGCTGGACCGGCAAAGCCGCACCTTATCCGGCGGCGAAGTGCAGCGCATCAACCTGACCACGGCGCTCGGGACGTCGCTGGTTAACACGCTGTTTGTGCTCGACGAGCCCAGCATTGGCCTGCACCCGCGCGACATGCACCGCATCACCGAAGCCATGCTGCGCTTGCGCGGTGCGGGGAACACGCTGGTGGTGGTGGAGCACGACCCGGCCGTGATGCTGGCGGCCGACCGCGTGCTCGACTTTGGCCCTGGCCCCGGTGAACGCGGCGGCGAAATAGTGTTTGACGGCACGCCCGACGAGCTGCGCCGTGCCGATACGCTCACCGGCCAATATTTGAGTGGGCGCAAGCAAGTTGGTTTGCCTTTCGGACGGCAAGTGACCGACGCCACGCCGCGCCTGATTCTGGAAGGCGCGCGCGAGCACAACCTGAAAAACATCACGGTAGATTTTCCGCTGCAGCGGTTGGTAGCGGTCACCGGCGTCAGCGGCTCGGGCAAATCCAGCTTGATTCAGGATGTGCTGGCACCCGCGCTGCTGCGCCACTTTGGCAAGGCGACGGACACGCCCGGTGCGCACGACCGCTTGCTGGGGGTCGATCACTTGTCCGACGTGGTGTTTGTCGACCAATCGCCCATCGGTAAAACCGCGCGCTCCAACCCCGTCAGCTACGTGGGCGCGTGGGATTCGATTCGCGATTTGTTTGCCGCGGCACCCCTGTCGCGGGAACGCAGCTACACCGCCAGCAAGTTCAGCTTTAACAGCGGCGATGGGCGTTGCCCCACCTGCGGCGGCTCGGGCTTTGAGCATGTGGAAATGCAGTTTTTGAGCGACGTGTACTTGCGCTGCCCCGACTGCGACGGCAAGCGTTATCGGCCCGAAGTTCTGGAAGTCACCATTGAGCGCTGCGGCAAAAGCCTGAATGTGGCCGACGTTTTGGACCTCACCGTCAGCGAAGCGGTCACGCTGTTTGCGGGCGACCGTGACGTGCTGCGCACCCTCGCGCCCATCGTGGAAGTGGGTCTGGAGTACGTCAAGCTGGGCCAGCCAGTGCCCACGCTCAGCGGCGGTGAAGCACAGCGCCTCAAACTGGCCAGCTTTTTGGCAGGTGCCGCCAAAACCACCGCATTCAGCCGCCAGCCGCTGGTGCGGCGCGGCACGCTGTTTTTGTTTGACGAACCCACCACCGGCCTGCACTTTGACGACATCGCCAAGCTGATGCGCGCCTTTGCGCGGTTGCTGGATGGCGGCAATTCGCTCATCGTGATCGAGCACAACTTGGACGTGATTCGCGCCAGTGACTGGCTGATTGACTTGGGCCCCGAAGGTGGCGACGGCGGTGGCGACCTGGTGGCAGAAGGCCCGCCCGCGCTGGTTCAGGAACACCCGCGCTCGCACACCGGTGCGGCGCTGCGGGACTATGCGGCAGCGCTGGGTGCGGGCAGTGCTTCGACTGCGCAAGATTCACGTGGGGCTTACGCCCTCTCCCCCTGGGAGAGGGCGGGGGTGAGGGCGGATGTCGGAGGTTTGGCTGTGGGATCCAAGGCAAGCCCTCACCCCAGCCCTCTCCCAGAGGGAGAGGGGGCGAATGCACGGGTCAGCAACGCGATCCAGATCATCAACGCCCGCGAGCACAACCTGCAGGGCCTGTCGGTCAACATTCCGCGCGGTAAGTTCAACGTGGTTACGGGGGTCAGCGGCTCCGGCAAATCGACGCTGGCGTTTGACATCCTGTTCAACGAAGGCCAGCGCCGCTACCTCGAATCGCTCAACGCCTACGCCCGCAGCATCGTTCAACCTGCAGGCCGGCCCGAGGTGGATGCGGTCTACGGCATTCCGCCCACCGTAGCCATCGAACAGCGCCTGTCACGCGGCGGCCGCAAAAGCACCGTGGGCACCACCACCGAGGTGTGGCACTTCCTGCGCCTGCTGTACGTCAAGCTGGGCACGCAGCACTGCATTCATGACGGAGCAGCGGTGCAGCCGCAAACGCCCGAGCGCATTGCGGCGCAGCTGATGCGCCAGTTCCGCGGCCAGCACATTGGGCTGCTGGCGCCGCTGGTTATCGCGCGCAAGGGCGTTTACACCGAGCTGGCCGACTGGGCGCGGCCGCGCGGCTACACGCACCTGCGCATTGATGGCTGCTTTGCGCCCGTCACGCCATTTGCGCGGCTCGACCGGTTCAAGGAACACACCATCGAGCTCCCCGTGTTCAGCCTGGAAGTAACGCCGGAAAACGAAGCGCTGTTGCGCGAGCACCTGGCGCGTGCGCTGGAGCTGGGCAAGGGCGTGGTGCATGTGCTGAGCCACCTGGATGGACTGGCGCAAGCCATGGAATCCGGCGCGCCCACCACGGGCATAGGCACCTTGCAGGTCATCTCGACCAAGCGCGCCTGCCCGATTTGCGCTACGTCATACCCCGAGCTGGACCCGCGCTTGTTCTCGTACAACAGCAAGCACGGCTGGTGTCCCGACTGTGTCGGCACGGGCGTGAAACTCACGCGCGATCAGCGCTTGGTATTTGACGATTCGGTACAAGCCGCCGACCAAAAAGGCCGCGAGCAAACCTTTGCCGAGCCGGACGTGGAAGACGTGCACGACCTGGCCTGCCCCACCTGCCACGGCACCCGCCTCAACCCCACGGCGCGTGCGGTGCAATTTGCCGGCCACCCCATCACCGAGATTGCCCAGCGGTCGGTAGAACAAGTGCATGCATGGGTGCAAGGCTTGCAACAGCTGGAAAGCTCGGAAGACAAAGATACCAAGGCCGCATCTACCGGCTTCGCCATGAGCGTGCGCGAGACCGCCATCGCCCGCGATTTGCTGCCGGAAATCGAAGGTCGTTTGTCCTTCTTGCAGCAAGTCGGCCTGGGCTACCTCACGCTGGAACGCGGCGCGCCCACGCTCAGCGGCGGCGAGGCGCAGCGCATTCGCTTGGCGGCGCAGCTTGGCAG
>JBBSUJ010000066.1:0-18558 GCA_038235025.1 Burkholderiales bacterium | reverse complement strand
GCATGGGCCCGTGCGGGGCTGTTACCCCTTAGCGCTGCTGTTGCGCCCAAGCTCGCGGGCAATGCTGCTTGGGTGACGCTGCAGGTCTGCGGCGATGGCAGCAATGGCAACTGCGCGGCTGCGCAGGGCATGGATTTGGTATCGTTCTTCTCGCCTCAAGTGTGTGTAGTTCAACGTGCTTTCCTTGGCGACTGGCTGGTCAACAAGAGAGCATCCTATGCACTCTTGAGCCACCCTTTTGAAGGTTGCACTTCGTACTTGAATCCGCCCCTCGGGTGAACAACCTATTGGGAAACTACAACTAGAGCCCTATTTGACTTGAAATCTAAGCAGGCGCACTCGTCCGAATCAAATGGTCAAACGCGCTCAGTGCTGCCTTGGCGCCATCCCCCGCCGCAATCACGATCTGCTTAAATGGCACGGTCGTGCAATCTCCGGCGGCAAAAACGCCGGGCACATCAGTCCGGGCATGGCTGTCCACCTCTACCTCACCGAAGCGGGTCAGCTCTACCGTGCCCTTGAGCCAGTCGGTGTTGGGCAGCAAACCAATTTGCACAAAGATGCCTTCCAGCGCAATGCTTTGTGCTTCTCCAGTCGCCCGGTCGGTGTAGTTCAGACCAGTGACTTTGCTGTCATCGCCTGTAACTGCCGTGGCTTGGGCGTTGGTGATCACCGTGACGTTGGGCAGGCTGTGCAGTTTGCGCTGCAGCACCGCGTCGGCTTTGAGCTCGGGTGCGAACTCCAACACCGTGACGCGTGAAACCACGCCTGCCAGGTCAATTGCAGCTTCCACACCGGAATTACCGCCGCCAATTACTGCCACATGCTTGCCCTTGAACAGCGGGCCATCGCAGTGCGGGCAGTAGGTCACGCCCTTGTTGCGGTATTGATCTTCACCCGGCACGCCCATGCTGCGCCAGCGCGCACCCGTCGCCAAAATCACGGTGCGACTTTTCAGACTGGCGCCGTTTTCAAATTTCACTTCAATCAAACCGCCCTCTTCCTTGGCGGGCACCAAACCGGTTGCGCGCTGCAGATTCATCATGTCAACTTCATAGTCGCGCACGTGGCGCTCCAGCGCTGCAGCAAACTGCGGGCCTTCGGTTTTTTGCACCGAGATGTAGTTCTCAATACCCACCGTATCTAGCACTTGGCCGCCCATGCGCTCAGCCACCACACCGGTGCGAATACCTTTGCGCGCCGCGTACACAGCAGCAGCAGCACTGGCCGGGCCACCTCCCACGATGAGCACGTCGTACGCGTCTTTGGCGTTGAGCTTTTCCGCCTCGCGTGCGCCGGTGCTGGTGTCGATTTTGGCGACGACTTCGGCCAGCTCCATACGGCCTTGGCCGAAGCGCTCACCGTTCAAGAACACCGTGGGCACGCCCATGATCTGGCGCTCTTCAATTTCCTTCTGGAACACGCCGCCATCAATCGCGGTGTGCGTGATGCGCGGGTTGAGCACGCTCATCAGGTTCAGCGCCTGCACCACGTCCGGGCAGTTGTGGCAGGAGAGCGAGTAGTAGGTTTCAAAGTGGAAGTCGCCATCTAGCGCTTTGATCTGCCCCAACAGATCGGCTGCTTCCTTGGAAGGGTGGCCGCCAACTTGCAAAAGTGCCAGCACCAGAGAGGTGAATTCATGGCCGAGCGGCACGCCGGCAAAGCGCACGCCTGTGTCTTTGCCAGGCGTCGTGATGAGGAACGATGGCGTGCGCACGTCGGCGTCGTTTTTCTCGACGACGGTGACTTTGTCGGACTGGGCGCGGATGTCTTCCAGGAGGTCGCGCAGCTCGGTCGACGTGCTGCTCTTGTTCAGCGTCGCCACCAATTCGACCGGATGCTGCAAGCGCTCCAGGTAAGCTTTTAATTGGGTTTTGAGGGCGTCTTCGAGCATTTTTTAACTCCTGAAAATGGTTGTTTGGGGCAAAAAAATGCCCGGGTGCCAGGCACCCAGGCGTCTCGTTCAGCGTGGTCGCTGAGGGTTGCCGACTTAAATCTTGCCGACCAGGTCCAGTGAAGGAGCCAGAGTTTTCTCGCCCTCTTTCCACTTGGCTGGGCACACTTCACCGGGGTGCGCAGCGGTGTACTGGGCGGCTTTGAGCTTGCGCAGGGTTTCCTGAATGTCGCGGGCAATTTCGTTGGAATGGACTTCCATCGTTTTGATCACGCCATCGGGGTTGATGATGAAGGTACCGCGCAGTGCCAGGCCTTCCTCGTCGATATGCACGTCGAACCCGCGGGTCATCTGGTGCGTAGGGTCGCCGAGCAAAAGGAACTTGGCTTTGCCCACCGCTGGCGACGTCTCGTGCCAAACCTTGTGCGAGAAATGCGTGTCGGTGGTCACGATGTACACCTCGGCACCAGCCTTCTGGAAATGCGGGTAGTTGTCTGCGGCGTCTTCCACTTCGGTTGGGCAGTTGAAGGTGAAAGCGGCAGGCATGAAAATCACAACCGACCACTTGCCGGTCATGTCTTTTTCGGTGACTTCCACAAACTTGCCGTTGTGAAAGGCTTGTACTTTGAACGGCTGAACTTTGGTGTTGATGAGGGTCATTGGGTGGTTTCCTTTCGGGTTTTTACTGAACACAGAGCTTAGTTTAGGCATGCGCACCGCATAAATCCAATCAATTGATTTCATGCTACCGATGGTTTTTTACTATTAATTCCTGCGCCATAGGAACCTCTTACCTTGAACCCGCACAATAGCGGCCAGTCCGAAGTTCACCCTCGAAAGGAGTCTCCATGCAAGGCGACGCACAAGTCATATTCCATCTACAGGCTCAGCTCAAGAACGAGCTCACGGCCATCAATCAGTATTTTCTGCACTACCGCATGCTCAAGCATTGGGGCTTCGGCAGGCTGGCCAAGAAGGAGTACGACGAATCCATAGGCGAGATGAAGCATGCCGATTGGCTCATGGACCGCATTTTTATGCTCGACGGTCTTCCGAACCTGCAGGACTTGGCAAAACTGCAAGTGGGCGAAGACGTGCCCGAAATTCTGGCCTGCGACCTGCGCTCCGAAAGCGGCGCCCAAGCGACCATCAAGGCGGGTATCGCGCATTGCGAAACTGTGCGCGATTACGTGTCGCGCGATTTGCTGCAGAAAATTCTGGACGACACGGAAGAGCACATCGATTTTCTGGAAACCCAGATTGACCTGATCGGCAAAGTCGGCATTCAGAACTATTTGCAATCGCAAATGAGCGAGTTGGAATAAGCCATTGGAGAAACATTCACCGCCCCTCGAGCAGGCGACTGGGCCTGCTCAATTACCGCCATCGGCACCCGCGCCTCTCAAGCAAGCGCACAACCCGCTGCACGGTGTCACGCTCGAGGCAATGGTGCGGGCGCTTGAGGTCTACTACGGTTGGACAGGACTGGCCCAGCAAATGCCCGTACGGTGTTTTGAGCAAGATCCAAGTGTCAGTTCAAGTCTTAAATTTTTGCGAAAAACGCCGTGGGCCCGCGAAAAGCTGGAGGGCCTGTACCTGTTCATGCTGCGTGAGAAGCGGCGCGCCGGCAGCTGACAAAGCCCCAGCGCCCAGCGTGCGCACCCTATTCCAGGTTGGTCTGGAGAAAGTCTTTGCTGATGCCTGCGCCCAAATCGCCGACCCGATCCAGAAAGCGCATCAGATAAGCATGAAGCCCGGTGGAGAGGATGTCTTCAATACGCCCGTATTTGAGTTCAGACGCCAGCTGCCCCGCTTGGCGTTGGGTCTCGCCCGAGTGGCTGTTCGAGATGGCTTCGAGATTGGCCACCACCTCGTGCATGCTGGCGTGGAGCGAGCGCGGCATGATGCGCTTGAAAATGAGAAGCTCCGCCACGCGCTCGGGCGTAATAGCGGCCCGAAACACTTTGCGGTACACCTCAAACGCCGAAGCGCTGCGCAAAATCGCGCTCCAGTGGTAGAAGTCGTATTCGACTTCGTCATCGCCTTCGGCCACTTCGGCAGTACCGAAAAAGTCGATCTTCCCGGCGTGAAACTTCACATCCAACAGGCGCGCCGTGTTGTCTGTTCGCTCAAGGAACGTCCCCAGGCGCAAGAAGTGAAACGCTTCGTCTTGCAGCATGGTGCCCAGCGTGACGCCGCGCGACAGGTGCGAGCGCTCCTTGACCCACTCAAAAAATTCGCCAGGGTCTTGCTCGAACACCCCACCATCCATATAGCGACCCAGCTCTAGCCACGTCTGGTTTTGCGTCTCCCACACCTCTGTGGTGAGCGCGCCGCGCACCGCACGCGCATTCTCACGGGCACTGCGCAAGCATGAATACAAGGACGATGGGTTGGAGCCGTCGCGCACCATGAAGTCGAGTACCTTGGCGGGCACGATAGCGCCATGCTTCTCGGCATATTTGTCGGTCAGTTCGCTGATCGACAACAGGCCACGCCACATGATCTTCGCTTTGGTGGCCGATTGCGGCAGTAGCGAAGTTTCGTAGCTCACGTTCAGAATGCGGGCAGTGTTTTCGGCCCGCTCCGTGTAGCGGGACATCCAGAACAGATGGTCAGCGGTGCGACTTAGCATTATTTTCCTCCTTCTTTTTCGAGCACCCAAGTGTCCTTGGTGCCTCCGCCTTGGGATGAGTTGACGACCAGCGAGCCTTCTTGCAGCGCGACACGGGTCAGGCCGCCAGCGGCCATGCGGACCTCCTTGCCCGAGAGCACAAACGGTCGCAGGTCGATATGGCGCGGTGCCAAACCGCTTTCGACGTAAGTGGGGCAGCTTGAGAGCGACAACGTGGGCTGAGCGATGTAAAGCGCAGGGTTGGCAACGATGCCCTTGCGAAAGTTTTCAATTTCTTCGCGACTAGCGGTGGGGCCAATCAGCATGCCGTATCCCCCGGCACCGTGCACTTCCTTCACCACCAGCTCCGACAAGTGGTCCAGCACATATTTCAGGTCTTCCGGCCTGCGGCAAATCCAGGTCGGTACGTTTTGCAAGATGGGCTCTTCGCCCAAATAGAAGCGAATCATTTCGGGCACGTAGGGGTAAACAGACTTGTCGTCCGCCACGCCCGTTCCTGGCGCATTGCAAATAGCCACGTTGCCGGCGGAGTAAGCCTTCATCAGCCCGGCGCAGCCCAACGTTGAATTTGGCCGAAAGACTCCAGGATCAAGGAAGTCGTCGTCGACGCGGCGGTAGATCACGTCGACCTGCTGCAAGCCTTGCGTGGTGGCCATGTAAAGAAAGTCGTTTTTGACTACCAGATCCTGCCCCTCCACCAGCTCCACGCCCATTTGCTGCGCCAGAAACGCATGCTCGTAGTACGCACTGTTGTGCATACCCGGGGTAAGCACCACCACGGTAGGGTCTGCGCTGTTCATCGGCGCGCTATCGCGCAAAGTTTCCAGCAACAGGTCAGGGTAATGCGCGACAGGTGCCACCGAATGGATATTGAATAGGTCCGGGAACAGCCGCATCATCATCTTGCGGTTCTCCAGCATATAAGACACACCGGATGGAACTCGCAGGTTGTCCTCCAGTACGTAGTACACGCCGTTGCCGTCCGCATCCGGTGCGCGCACCATGTCAACGCCCGCAATGTGCGCGTAGACATCCCCAGGCACATCCACGCCCACCATTTCAGGGCGGTACTGTGCATTTTTCAAAATCAAGTCTTCCGGCACGATTCCGGCGCGGAGAATTTCCCGCCCGTGGTAGACGTCTTTTAGAAAACGATTCAGCGCCGTGACACGCTGTACAAGGCCGCGCTCCATGTTCTCCCATTCCGACCCAGAGATGATGCGCGGTACCAAATCAAAAGGAATCAGT
Organism: Burkholderiales bacterium; assembly: GCA_038235025.1. GTDB lineage: Bacteria > Pseudomonadota > Gammaproteobacteria > Burkholderiales > Burkholderiaceae_C > Simplicispira. The sequence continues at coordinate 12,781 of JBBSUJ010000066.1, read as the reverse complement.
CGTTCATTGCCAACGGCATCTGCGTCTTTTTCGCCGTACACCGCAAAAGTGATTCCTACGCGCCTGAATATGAGCTCTGCTTCCAGGCGACGGGCCTGCATGGCCTCGTCGGCCTGCTTGGCAAGCCAAGTCGCGTAACGCTCATAGTGCGGACGCACGTCGCTTCCATTGAATGGCAAGGACTTGTACATTTCATCAAATTTTTGCATCTGGGACTCCTAGCATTAGGTTAGCAAGTTATGCGCCAAGCGCATGTGGGGCAAATGCCCGGTTGCGCATAGTGGTTCTGTTCCTGCGAGAGAGCGGCGTGCCTGGCACTTAGCAGCGGCGTGCACGATGCGCTGCTTCGCCGAACCCGCTCGCACGAACCGATCAAGTAAAAGCCTTTTCCAGCTGGATTTTCCGCCACCTGCCAAGCCCTATGGAAAACCATGCTGCCAATAACGACGATCTTCGATGCGCTCGCAACGCACCCGTGCGGGCTCGCTCGACTGCCAAGTGGCCGCGCCACAGCGCGCCGAATCAATGATCTGCGTGCCGCGCGCCCGGTACCGCTGCACCACTTCCGGCGCGGGGTGACCAAACCGGCTGCGGTAGGCGGCCTGCACCAAGGCAGTGCGCGGCTGTACGGCATCCAGAAAAACATCGCTTGAAGACGTTTTGCTGCCGTGGTGTGGCACCAGCAGCAGCGTGGCGGCAAGCGTCTCGCCCGATACGGCCGCCCGCTCTACCAACGATCTTTCCTGGGCTTTTTCTATATCTCCAACCAATAGAGCGGTTGTCTGGTCAGACGCTCTGATTTTCAGTACGCAACTTTGCGCATTGGGCCGCTCACCGCGCGCCATCTTCGGGGAAGCTGGCACCGGTGGATGCAAAACGTCAAACTGCACACCATCCCAAGTCCAGCGCTGCCCGGATACGCACGGGGTCCAATCGCGCATGGCCAGGAGCGACGCCTCGCTAGGAATGGAGCCCGTTAAGCGTGCCTGAGGCTGATGGGTCAGCACCGCTGCCGCGCCGCCCGAATGGTCGCTATCGCGGTGGCTGATCATCACCACGTCCAGCGTCTCTCCGAGGGAGCGCAGCAGCGGCACCAACACGCGCTCTCCGGCATCGCTCGCGGCGCTGTAGCGGGGACCGGTGTCGTAGAGCAGTGAGTGCCCAGCGGTACGAACCAGCACCGCATTGCCCTGCCCCACATCTGCCGCCAGCAGTTCGAAGTGCCCTGGCAGTGGTCGCGGTGCCTGCCAAAGCAACACCGGCAGGCACAAGGGCAGCCCTATCAACCGCAAAGACCATGGCAGCCGAGCTGCCAACGCAATGCCGCCGATGACCGCAGCCAGCCCGGCCCACAATGGCGCCGACGCAACCGACACCTGAGCAATGGGCAGCGCTGCGAGCCATCCCAACCACCAGCCAATGGCCTGCACCGCCCAGGCCGACAACTGCCAAAAAGGTGCCCACAGTACCCCAGCGAAGGACAGCGGAGTGACCACCATGGTGACCCATGGAATCGCCAGCAAGTTGGCGACAAAACCCACCACCGACACCTGACCGAACAGCAGCAAGGTAAGCGGGGCCAGCGCAACCGTGATGACCGCCTGCTGCCGAATTAATGATAAAAAATGGTCTCTAGCGCTTATCCCAACTTGGTTATTAGCTATTGGAACCATAGCAAATAGTACCCCTACCGCAACGAAACTCAACCAAAACCCCGCCTGCAGCAAAGCCCAAGGATCCAGCAGCACCACGGCTGCGCAGGCCAGCAGCCAGACGTGCGGCCACGGCCAGCGTCGTCCAATCAGGCGCAGCAAGACCACCACCGCCAGCATCAACACGGTGCGCTGGGCCGGAACACCCCACCCACTGAACAGCGCATACAAAGTAGCCAGCGCCAAGCCGCCCAGCAGCGCCGCCGACGGTGCCGGCAGTGCGAGGCACCATCGGGGCACGCGACGCCAAAGCATGCCTATCAGCTGCGAAGCCAACCAAGCAAACAGCGTGATGTGCAAGCCCGAAATACTGACCAAGTGCGACACACCGGTGGCGCGGAACACGTCCCAATCGGCCTGGTCGATGACCCGCTGATCGCCGGTCACCAGCGCGGCGACGACGCCAGCCGCACGGGTTCGGGCGGTTGGGGTGCCTGGACGAGCGCTTTCGCTGATGCGCGCATCGCCTTCTGGCTCGCCGGCGAGCTGCTGCAAGATCGCATCGCGCACCCTCTCACGCAAGCGCAGGACCGCATACGCGCCCAGTGGCTGCGCAGCGCTCAAGCGCTTGGGCGGCTCATCCTTGGTTCCCAGTCGCACGTAACCAGTCGCACGTACGCCCTGCTCCCAAAGCCGCAGCTCATAGTCGAAACCGTTGGGATTGCGCGCTCCATTCGGTGCCTTCAGGCGTACCGTCATGCGCCAACGCTCGCCTGCATGCGGTGTGATTTTTTCGGGTGGCGGCGGTGTGAGCGAGCGGTCGCCCCAGCCGTCGAGGTACCAGCCTAAGTCAATGGAACCCGGTAAATCAATCAACTCGCCCGCTGCCTGCGCTGTCTCCACGCGCAGCACAAACCTGACGCCTTGCTCTACCGACTGTGGCAGGCTCGCAACCGTACCGGTCACAACCAAATTTTTCCCTTCTAAGGCCGGATCAAGCGCGCCCTGCGCGTAGCGCACCGAGCGCAGGCCTCCCAGCGCAAAGACAACAAGCGCTGCCGCTAGGCACACCACCACCAATACCACCGCGTGCGCCGCCACGGCCTTGCGCTGCAAACCATCAGGGCTGGCAAACGTACCGCGCCGCCAACGCGCACAAAACCACAACGCAACACCCGCAGCTGCGCACATGCAATACGCCAGTGCGGACCAAAGCTCCGGCTGCTGAAGCTGAAGGCTGGCCCCGGCCACCACACCCAACAGTGCAGGTGTCAGAAACGCTGCGCCACAGCGGCCGAAATCAGGCTGTGAAGCAGTCCATGCCACGCCTTCAATGGTTGGAGCAGATGGCGGTGGGCTGGACATCGCGAGATGCTAGCGCCGCTCCAACCCGCCCGGCGATTTTTTTGCTGGATCTTTCGACGGAACTCACGAACACAGAACCTTGGGGCACCGCGCAATACGGTGTGTACCATGGAGAGTTTGGCTAGGAGAAAATCCCCATGAACGTTAACGAAAAACTCAAAGAACTTGGAATCACACTGCCGCCCGTTTCCGTACCCGCAGCGGCCTATGTGCCATTTGTGCAGACCGGCAAGCTTGTGTTCCTGAGCGGGCATATCGCGCGCAAGGATGGCAGTCCTTGGGTCGGCCAACTGGGGCGTGACGTAACCACTGAGGACGGAAAGCTCGCGGCGCGATCCATCGCTATTGACCTGATGGGCACGCTGCAAGCCGCTGCAGGCGGCGACCTGACGCGGGTTAAGCGCATTGTGAAACTGATGAGTTTGGTGAACTCCACCAGTGAATACACCGAGCAGCATCTGGTGACCAACGGTGCAAGTGAGTTGCTTGGCGAAGTTTTTGGTGAAGCGGGTATTCATGCGCGCAGCGCCTTTGGCGTCGCTCAGATCCCGATGGGTGCCTGCGTTGAAATCGAGATGATCGCAGAGCTGGTTTAACGGCTGCTCACAGACATGAAAAAAGGCGGCACCCATTGCCGCCTTTTTTTGCTTACCCGCCGCGCTGTTACTCAGTGCGCGTCACTGAGGCCGGCTTGAACCCCAAGTCCGCAGCCTTGCCCTTGCGGGCACGCGCTGCGCGGGCGTTGTTGAGCGAGCGGATCTCCAGCGTTTCCTCTCGGTCCTTGCCACCACGGCCCATACCTGCGATGCGAATACTGCGGGTGTAGGCAGCGGCACCGGCAAGCTGATCCTTGGGCTCCAAGTCAATCAAATGAAGTCCACGGCCCCCTTTTTCAAGCGACTTCAATTCGCCGATTTCGAAAGTGAGAATGCGCCCGCATACGGATGCGCACGCCACGTGCGTGGCGTCGAGCATGGGCGCACTGCCACTGCTCCCCGCCGCATGCGAGGGCGCACACACCGTTTCGCCCGCGCCCAAGCTTATAAACGCCTTGCCACCGCGCTGGCGGGTCAGCATGGATTCGAGCTTGGCCAGAAAACCGTAACCACCGCTGCTGGCCAATAGCAGCGTGGCAGACGCAGGCCCCGCAAAGTAGTGCACTAGCTGCGTGCCGGCCTCTAGTTCAATTAACGTCGTGACGGGTTGCCCGTCACCGCGCCCCCCGGGCAACTGCGCAACCGGCACGGTATAGACGCGGCCGTTGCTGCCCAGTGCGAGAAAAATGTCCACAGTGCGGCAATCAAAGGTGCCGTACAAAGCGTCCCCAGCTTTGAACGCGAAGCTGGCCGCCTCATGCCCATGCCCTCCACGGGTACGCACCCACCCCTTCTGCGACACCACGACCGTCACGGGCTCGTCCATCACGCGTACTTCGACCACCGCTTTTTTCTCGGCCTGAATCAGCGTGCGGCGCGCATCGGCAAAAGTTTTGGCGTCTTGCTCAACCTCCTTGATCATCAGGCGGCGCAGCGCGCCAGCACTACCCAGAATTTCTTCCAGCTTGCCTTGGCTCGAGCGCAGCTCGGCCAGCTCCTGCTCGATCTTGATGGCCTCCAGCCGGGCCAACTGACGCAATCGAATTTCCAGGATATCTTCAGCCTGCCGGTCGCTCAAACTAAAGCGCGCGATCAGCGCTGCCTTGGGCTCATCGGCCCCGCGGATGATGGCGATCACTTCATCGATGTTGAGCAGCACGATCTGCCGCCCCTCCAATATGTGGATGCGAGCGAGCACCTTGTCCAGGCGATGTTGAGAACGGCGCGTGACCGTGTTCTGGCGGAAGGCAATCCACTCTTCCAGCATTTGGCGCAGCGACTTTTGCACCGGCTTGCCGTCAATGCCGACCATGGTGAGGTTGATCTGCGCTGAGGTTTCCAGGCTGGTATGCGCCAACAAAGCGGTGACGAGCTCTTGCTGCGGTGTCTTGCCCGTTTTGGGCTCGCAGACCAGGCGCACGGCGGCGTCTTTGCTTGACTCATCACGCACGCCGTCCAGCACGGCTAGCAGCGTGGCTTTAAGGGCACCCTGCTCGGTGGTTAATGCCTTTTTACCGGTCTTGACCTTGGGGTTGGTGATCTCCTCGATCTCTTCGAGCACCTTTTGCGTGCTGACGCCCGGCGGCAGCTCCGTGACCACCAATTGCCACTGCCCGCGTGCGAGCTCTTCGATCTTCCAGCGCGCCCGCACTTTGAGGCTGCCGCGGCCACTGCGGTAGGCGTCGGCAATGTCACTCGCAGAACTGATGATCTGACCGCCGCCGGGATAGTCTGGGCCAGGCACCAAGATAAAAAGCTCTTCCTCGGAAAGATTCGGGCTTTTGAGTAGCGCCACGCAGGCATCCGCCACCTCACGCAGGTTGTGACTGGGTATCTCGGTCGCCATGCCCACCGCAATGCCGCTGGCACCGTTGAGCAAACCAAACGGCAGGCGCGCAGGCAGCTGACGTGGCTCCTGGGTAGAGCCATCGTAATTGGGTACAAAATCGACTGTGCCTTCGTCAATTTCGGACAGTAGCAGCGTGGTGATACGCGCAAGCCGCGCCTCGGTGTAGCGCATGGCGGCTGCGCCGTCGCCATCGCGACTGCCAAAGTTTCCCTGGCCGTCAATCAACGGATAGCGCTGGGAGAAGTCTTGCGCCATGCGCACCAGCGCGTCATAAGCCGATTGATCTCCGTGGGGGTGAAAGCGGCCCAACACATCGCCGACAACGCGTGCGCTTTTGACCGGTTTGGGCGCTGCGCCAGTGCCGTGGGACAGGCCCATTCGGTCCATCGCATACAAAATTCGTCGCTGCACTGGCTTAAGGCCATCGCATACATCCGGCAGAGCGCGGCCCTTGACGACGGACAACGCGTATTCCAGGTAGGCGCGCTGCGCGTAGCCTGCCAAATCCATTGCGTCATAGTCGGCGGGCGCTTTTAGCGGCTGAGGCTCATCGATAGGTAATTGGAGGGGAGATTGCTCGTTCATTTGTGCGTGCTGTGGGCAAGAAGCCTTGCTGGGCTAAGGTGCGGCAGCTGGCGTGCCGCCGCTGCCCACCAAAAAATCAACACCACCTTGATGAAAGCTGGAACGTGGGGGGGCCAGGACCGAGGCAGGTGCGGCCATCGGTGCTGTGCCGTCGGAACGCACCGTAGGCGCGCCTACGATCATGCGGACGTCCGACTGCTGGAGGGGTGTAGCTTGCGCGCTGCCAACGCTGCCGACGGGCGTCATACGTGCAGGGGTCGCGGTGAGCTGCGTCAAGGTGGACCCGGTACTGCGTGTTGGGGTTAAATTTTGTGCGTCGATTCCCGGAGGCTCAGAAGCCCCAGCAACTGACGCCGCACCACCTCCCGCCGACAGCAAAAGGTTTGGGGCAAGCTGCTCGTAATAAGCCATCACCTTGCGGGTGTAGTTCTGCGTTTCAGGGTACCGCGGTATCTGGTTACCTGCCCGCTGCACCGCGCCCTCGCCGGCGTTGTAAGCGGCCAGCGCAAGATCGGTGCGCCCAGGAAACATGTCAAGCAAATAGCGCAGGTAGCGGGTTCCAGCGGCGATGTTGGTGGCAGGGTCGGCCAGCTTTTGTTGAATCGTCTGGTCCGCATCGGCGGTCACTCCAAAACGGCTCGCTGTGGCGGGCATCAACTGCATCAGACCCACCGCGCCCTTGGGCGACAACGCTGAAGGGTTAAACGCCGACTCCGCGGCGATAACGGCTTTGATCAGGTGGTAGTCGACGCGGTGGCGCTGGGCGGCCTCTTGCAAAACCGGGCGCAGCGGTTGGAACCAGAGCGAATCCTCTGCCGTAGCCAAAAGCCGTGAACGTCCGAGTGGTGCGACCTGCACATCGGTCAAATTCCCGATACCCAAAGAGCGCTGTGGTAACGCGACTCTGGGCAGAAAAGCAGGCGCAGCGCTGTCCACTTGCCCGCCCATGTAAGTGATGCCGCCCGCATCCTGGCGCTGCCACAACTGCGCAAACCCCGGCTGCGATGCCATCAACAGAGCGGCCGCCGTGCTGCCAAGCACCCATGCCCGACTTAGCGCTTGCGCGTCGTCAAAGTAGGTGCGCTGTCGGAAAATGCCAAGACCCAACTCATCGGACGTCTTTGATTGGGCGGCACGGAGGTTGAGTTGATCACTCATTTAGGGAAGTCTGTGGAGATAAGTCGGCTTGGTGCCTGATTCAAAAACATAGAACGCTTCTTATTTAATAGCTGCTAAAGCACGCGGATATTGCGCTAGAGGCCTAAAAAGCTTGAAATTTAGGTATGGTGGTATTGCGCGTGTCCACAAAACTCATTTCCACCACGCGTACACGGCTTGAAACGCAAGCACTGCCGCACACAAGCCCATCGCGATGATCGCCTTCTTATATTTTTTATCGAAGCGCTCGTGCATTTGCGCCCGCATCGCGTCGGAAACCTCGGCTTGCGCGTCAAGCGCACGGCTTACGTCGCACATGGCCTGTTCAACTTGTGTTTCCAAAACGGCGATTTCTTCAGCAGAACGCATGGTCGAGCGGGACGTTCGCATCGCCCTCGACATGAGGTGATCGACACGCTCCTTTGCCTCCTCCACTTGGGTTGCGAGTGCATCGCGTAGCTTGGCAGACTCGATGGGTTCGTCGTGGCACCAGGCTTTAGAGCGCGGGGCTCCTGCGGTATCTGCGATTTTCTTGGCGACTTCAAGCAAAGCTTGCGGCGAAGCCGAAGCGAGGCGGCACGAGACTGTCAGTACAGGCCTCTCCATGTCAGCTTGCGGGGTTATCCAGTGGATCCATCGTTTCCACCTTGCCGGGCGCAGTGCAGTCCAAGCGCAATCGCTCAAAGCGAACACAAGGCACCAACGCGTGCGCCCGTTTCCCAACCTTTGTGCATGGAGATCGACACCTTGTACATCTCGCCAAGAAATTTCCGGTAGCGCTGCGTGAAAAAATCCAAAGGCATCTAGGCGCATAAGGCCACCTGCGCGCAGGACGCGCCACGCTTGATAAAAAAATTCAGAAAACCAACAAATATCGGATAACTGATGAAGGCAAGAATCAGATATTCGCCGATGTCATGACCTTGGCTGCGCCACATCGCCGGCCATGCGTACGCAACCATCAAATAACTGACTCCGCCCAGCGGCACCGCAGTAGCCAGCCAGTTGAGCCAGTTGAGCCAGTTGAGCGGAACTGTAACGGCGTGACTCGTCGAATCCTGCGCCTCGCGCAGAAGCAATTGATGCAGCTTTCGTTGTTCTCGTCCGATAGCGTTGCCGATGACCGCCGCAAGCGCCAGGCCCAGCAAGGTCAAAAAAGAGGGCAATAGCGCCGCGGAAATTCCACCATTGACGAATGCGATGAAACTGGCGAGAGGAAACGCCACCAAGGCGATAGCTGCGCCAACCCTCAGCATGTGCAGCATAACCAACATCAAATATCGAGCTCCACCGCGTCACCGTGAATATCCATCAACTCGCGTCGTGCAGCCGATTCACCTTTGCCCATCAAGCGCGTGATCATGTCCTGCGTGGCGGCAAAATCTGACTCGCCTTGCTCAAGGGTTCCCAGGCGCACAGGCATTAGGCGTCGGGTGTCGGGGTTCAGCGTCGTTTCCCACAGCTGCCCGGGATTCATTTCACCCAGGCCCTTAAAGCGGCTGATGGAGCACTTCTCGCGCGGCACGCCGTCCTTCGCCGACTTGTCGAGAATCGCTTCGAGCTCGCCTTCGTCCAGTGCGTACATTTTTGCGGCTGGTTTTTTGCCACGCGCCGGCACGTCCACCCGAAACAGCGGAGGCCGCGCCACATAAATATGACCAGCGTCGATGAGTTTGGGAAAGTGGCGAAAGAACAAAGTAAGCAGCAGCACCTGGATGTGGGAGCCATCCACATCGGCATCCGACAAGATACACACTTTGCCGTAGCGCAGACCCGAAATATCAGGCGTATCGCTGGCACCGTGGGGGTCAACGCCAATGGCCACCGCAATGTCGTGAATTTCGTTGTTGGCGAACAGCCGGTCACGGTGCACTTCCCAGGTGTTGAGTACCTTGCCGCGCAATGGCAACACGGCCTGGGTTTCCTTATTGCGGCCCATCTTGGCGCTTCCGCCCGCGGAATCGCCCTCCACCAAAAATACCTCGTTGTAGGCGATGTCCCGGCTCTCGCAATCGGTCAGCTTGCCGGGCAACACTGCCACGCCGGAACCTTTGCGTTTCTCGACCTTCTGGCCGGCCTTCTGCCGCGTTTGGGCCGCGCGAATGGCCAATTCGGCCAGCTTTTTACCGTACTCCACATGCTCGTTCAGCCACAGCTCCAGCGCTGGGCGCACAAAACTGGAGACCAGCCGCACCGCATCGCGCGAGTTCAGCCGTTCTTTAATTTGACCTTGAAACTGCGGATCCAGCACCTTGGCCGAAAGCACATAACTGGCGCGGGCAAACACGTCTTCAGGCATCAGTTTGACGCCCTTGGGCAACAGACTGTGCAGCTCAATAAAGCTTTTGACCGCCTGAAACAGACCATCGCGCAAACCGCTCTCGTGCGTGCCGCCGGCCGTAGTGGGAATAAGGTTGACATAGCTCTCGCGCACGGGCGCACCGTCTTCGGTGAAAGCTACGCACCACTGAGCGCCCTCGCCTTCGGCAAAGCTTTCGTCTTGCTTGCCGGCAAAACCTTCGCCTTCAAACATCGGAATGACGGGTTCGCCGTGCAGGGTCTGCGCCAAGTAGTCACGCAGGCCGCCTTTGAACTGCCAGCTTTGTGTTTCACGCGTCTTTTCGGTGGTGAGCGTTACGGTAACGCCGGGCATCAGCACGGCTTTGCTGCGCAGCAGATGCGTCAGCTCAGTCATGGGCAGGCTGCTCGATTCGAAATACTTGGCATCGGGCCAAGCCCGCACGCTGGTGCCCTGCCGTTTATCACCGCTGGCCTGCGGGCGCAGCGACAAAGGCTCAATCACATCACCGCCCGAGAACACGATCTCAGCCACTTGACCTTCGCGGTGGCTGGCCACTTCCATGCGCTTGGAAAGCGCGTTGGTGACCGACACGCCTACCCCGTGCAAGCCGCCCGAAAAGCTGTACGCCCCGCCACTGCCTTTATCAAATTTTCCGCCGGCGTGTAGCTGGGTGAAAACCAACTCCACCACCGGGGCGTTTTCCTCAGGGTGCATGCCAAACGGGATGCCGCGCCCATCGTCTTCCACGGTGACCGAGCCATCGACATGCAACGTGACGCGAATTTTTTTGCCGTGACCGGCCAGAGCCTCATCGGCAGCGTTGTCGATAACCTCTTGCACGATGTGCAGCGGATTGTCTGTGCGGGTATACATGCCCGGACGCTGTTTGACGGGCTCAAGGCCCTTGAGCACGCGGATGGAGCGCTCGGAATATTCAACGGGTGTCACAGGAGATTTGGCTGCCATGGGCCAGAATTGTAGTGCCGGGCTGTCGCAAAGCCTGTACAAAACCACAGACCCCCGTCTTTCAGCTGGTGCTGGGTTCCTTCAAACCTGTCCCGTGCGCGGCGCGCGGGCCGTACTGATTCTGGCTACATTTCTCGCCATTCCCTCCCCGCCGAAACTGTCGATGACCCAAGTCCTGCCGGGCGGGGCTGCTGCGGTTACGCGGTCGATGGGCATGCGCCGCTGCTTTGGTTTGTAGTCGCAACCGATTACCCAGGAGATGGTTGGGACGCGGCAGTCACTTGCGCTCGCGCTGTCCATCCATAACCGGTCCTGAGGCGCGATTAGCGTGTTCGCCTGGATGGTCGCTGGTCAGTTTTTGATGGTGGCAACCAAAGGCTTTTTGATCAGCACGGTCGGCTGGCAACAGGCCTTGCTTGTACTGGCCTGCGCAGTGCCGCTGGCCCTCTGGCTGAGATAGCTGCGCTGCCGCGCAACCGCAGCGACAGGGCGCGCCCAAGGCATTGGCGCTGCGATGCGGTGTGATGATGTTGGTCCTGCGCGACCCGAGCTGCTCATGCTTGCTGCAGGCCACTTCGTATGCGGATACTCGCTGTTCATCGCGGTGCGCATGCCCAGCTGCCCGCGCGATCATGGCCTCTCGTGCCAAGTGGCTAGTGAGTCACTTGTGCTGATTGGTCTGTTCAACATGCTCGGCACCACGTTGCCAGTACGCTGGGCCGGCGTGTTGGCAAGTACCGCATCCTGACTTTCAGCTAGATCACGCGGGCCGTGGTGATTACTGTCTTTCTGCTCACTCCCCTCAGCGCCATTTCGGCGTATGTATTTTCTGCGGTGATGGGGCGTTTTGGCTCTCGACAATACCCCCGACCAACGCGGCGCTGGCAATGCTGGCAATGCTGCTGCTAGTCGGCGTGTGCTCGCGGCACCAAAAGCCAGATTGGCTGTTGATGATGGCCGACCAAGTGCGAGCGTGCAGTTAAGGTGTGGGCGTGCCTTTAGAAAATAAGCCAAATTGGCCTCTATCGCTTATGCTGCCTTCTTTAGTAGCTATCATATTTTATTTTTACCACCCACCTACCAACATCTCACTGGGTGCGCCGCTGGACGCACCTGATCGCACCCGGCTCAGACGTGCTGGACGTGGCCTGCGGTTCAGGACGCCACATGCAATGGTTGTCTGTTCACGGGCATCGCACGCTGGGGCTTGATGCATCGCCCGATGCGCTGCGCGCCGCCGCGGCTTTCGGAGAGGTCTTGGCATGCGACCTCGAATCCGGCCTTTGGCCGCTTTTGGGCCGCCGCTTCGGCGCAGTGGTGGTGACCAACTATTTGCACCGGCCGTTGCTGCCAACGCTGGTGCAAAGCCTGGCAATCGGCGGCGTTCTGTTGTATGAAACCTTTGCCGACGGAAACGAAATTTTCGGCCGACCACGCAACCCAGATTACCTGCTGCAACCCGGAGAGCTGTTGCGGATGTGTGCGGGTCTTCACGTGGTGGCGTACAACAACGGCGTACTGCGTTCGCCTGGGCGATCCGTCCAGCGAATAGTCGCCGTGAACGCAGGGGACGCAGAGAAGTCTGCCACTGCAGCCCGTGTCGCAACCTCGCCCCTCTTTGATCTACTTCCACCCACTTGAGGCGCTCCGTTGGTTAGTTTCTGCGCGAGGTGTGCCCGCTAGAATGCCCCCTTTGTCCTTTTTGCCGACATGACCTCTTCCCGCCCGCTTCTCACTGGCAGCATCGTCGCTCTTGTCACGCCCATGCACGAAGACGGCAGCGTGGATTACGAAAGCTTGCGCAAGCTGATCGACTGGCACATTACCGAAGGTACGGACTGCATAGGCGTTGTTGGCACCACAGGCGAATCGCCTACCGTCAACGTGGAGGAACATTGCGAGATCATTCGCGTGAGCGTCGAGCAGGCAGCTGGGCGTGTTCCTGTGATGGCAGGCTGCGGTGCCAACTCCACGCGAGAGGCAATTGAGCTTGCCCGCTTTGCCAAGGATGTAGGCGCGGACAGCCAACTACAAGTGGTGCCTTATTACAACAAGCCGACGCAGGAAGGCCAGTACCAACACTTCAAAGCCATCGCCGAGGCTTCCGGTGAGCTACCCATCGTGCTCTACAACGTGCCCGGCCGCACCGTTGGCGATATGCTGCACGACACGGTGCTGCGCTTATCGCAGGTTACTGGGATCATCGGCATCAAAGAGGCCACCGGCAACATCGAGCGCGCGCAATGGCTGATTCGAGACTTGCCTGAGGATTTTGCGCTTTATTCCGGCGACGACCCCACCGCAGTCG
>JBBSUJ010000065.1:0-18652 GCA_038235025.1 Burkholderiales bacterium | reverse complement strand
GCCGCCGCGCCCCGCCCCCCCCCACCCCCCCCTGCTGTGGCGCCCGCGCCCCCCCCCCGCCCCCCGGGGGGCGGCCCCCCCCAACGCCGCCACCCTCTGCGTGCGCTGCGCGCGCAGCTCGGCGGCTTGCGCGGCGAATATCTCGGAGTGTTCCAAGGCGAACAAGGCCGCTTCGCAATTGAGCACGCTCACGTTGTAAGGTGGGCGTAGTTTGTCGATTTCGTCCACCAGCGCCGCTGGGCCCATAAGGTAGCCCAAGCGTACGCCCGCGAGTCCAAACTTGCTGAGCGTGCGCATCAGCAGTACATGGGCATTGCGCGCGGGTTCCGCGCGCATGCGGTCGAGCCAGGTGCGGCTGGCAAACGGCTGATAAGCCTCGTCCACCAGCACTAAGCCACCTTGCTCGCCCACGGCATCCACCACCCCTTGTACAACTGCTTCGCGCCAGAGTGTGGCGGTAGGGTTGTTGGGGTAGGCAATGTGGGTAATGGCAGGCCGATGCTCGGCAATGGCGGCCAGCATGGCCGGCAAGTCCAGCTCAAAGTCTGGCGTCAGCGGCACGCCGACAAAATCAAGCCCCAAGAGTTGCGCGGACACGGCGTACATCACAAAACCGGGCGTGGGTGCCAGCACGACAGGGCGTTTGACTCCTTGCGCCCACGGCTGCGCGCAGGCCTGCGTGACAAGAGCGATCAGCTCGTCTGAACCATTGCCGAGCGACATGGAGAAGTCAGCGGGCATGCCCGCGTACGCTGCCAATGCGGCTTTGAGGTCGTCGCTGCGGCTGCCCGGATAACGGTTGATGGCCAGCGCGCCGAGACGCTCACCCAACGCTCTTTGCAAATCAGGCGACAGCGAGAAGGGATTTTCCATCGCGTCCATCTTCAGCATGCCGGCGGACGGTTGCACTGCATAAGCGTGCATCGCGCGGACGTCGGGACGGATGCGGTTCAGCGGATCAAGGAAATCAAGCGTGGAATTCACGGCGGTTTCCTCAGGCGCATTTCCGCCGCCCGCGCGTGCGCTTGCAACCCTTCGCCGTAGGCCAGCGTGGCGGCTATTGGCCCCAGCACCTGCGCGCCCGCCTCGCTCACTTCAATCAGGCTGCTGCGTTTTTGAAAGTCGTACACGCCGAGCGGGGACGAAAAGCGTGCGGTGCCGCTGGTAGGCAATACGTGGTTCGGGCCGGCGCAATAGTCGCCCAGGCTCTCGCTGGCGTATTGGCCCAGGAAGATGGCGCCTGCATGGCGCAGCAGCGGCTCCCAGCGGTGGGGATCGTTGCTGGATATTTCTAGGTGTTCGGGTGCAATGCGGTTGGAGATTGCGCAGGCCTCTTCCATGCTGCGGGTGTGAATCAACGCGCCACGTCCGCTCAGGCTCTTGGCAATGATTTCAGCGCGGGGCATGGTGCGTAACAGGCGATCAATGGCTTCCTGCACGGCGTCGATATAGGCCGCATCGGGGCATAGCAGGATGGACTGCGCCAACTCGTCGTGCTCGGCCTGGCTGAACAAGTCCATGGCCACCCAGTCGGCCGGAGTACTGCCGTCGGCCAGCACCAAAATTTCGCTGGGGCCAGCAATCATGTCGATGCCCACGGTGCCGAAGACGCGCTTTTTGGCGCTGGCCACGTAGGCATTGCCGGGGCCGGTGATCTTGTCGACCTTGGGCACGGTTTGCGTGCCGTAGGCCAGCGCGGCGACCGCTTGCGCACCGCCGATGGTGAAGGCGCGGGTGACGCCGGCCACGTAGGCGGCGGCCAGTACCAGAGCATTCTTTTCCCCGCGTGGCGTGGGTACCACCATGATGATTTCGCCGACACCCGCCACATGCGCGGGGATGGCGTTCATCAACACGCTGGACGGGTACGCCGCTTTGCCACCCGGCACGTAAATGCCCACACGGTCAAGCGGCGTGACCTTCTGGCCCAGCAGGCTGCCTTCCGCATCGCGGTAGCTCCAGCTTTCGCCACAGGCTCTCTTTTGCGCTTCGTGGTAGCTGCGAACGCGCTGCGCTGCCGCTCGCAGCGCATCGCGCTGTTCCGCGGGAATCGCGTCGAATGCGGCTTTCAGTTCTGCTTGGCTGAGTTCCAGCGCGTCCATGTCGGCGGCTTGCAAGCCGTCAAAGCGGGCGGTGTATTCCAGCACTGCGGCATCGCCACACTTTTGCACGTCGGCCAAAATGTCGGCGACGGTTTGCTCAATGGCGGCGTCCTGGTCAGCGGACCAATGCAGGCGCGCCGCAAAATCAGCCTCAAAAGTGGCATCAGCGCTGGATAGACGGGCGGGAGCAGCTACAAAATTCATAGTATTTCGATTAGACAGCGGGGCCAATGGCAGCGGCAAAGGCATCAATGATGCGGCGCAGCGGCACTTGTTTAAGTTTCAGTGCCGACTGGTTAACCACCAAGTGGGAACTGATGTCCATGATGCGTTCCACCTCCACCAAATGGTTGGCTTTGAGCGTGTTGCCAGTGGACACCAAATCGACAATGGCATCAGCCAAGCCGGTGAGCGGTGCCAGTTCCATGCTGCCGTAGAGTTTGATGAGGTCGACGTGCACGCCCTTACCGGCAAAGAATTCGCGTGCAATCGCGGTGTACTTGGTTGCTACCTTGAGCCGCCCACCCGGCCGCACCGCCCGAGCGTAGTCAAAGCCGTCGCGCACCGCCACGCTGACGCGGCAGCGCGCAATGCGCAGGTCAAGCGGCAAGTACAGGCCCGCGCTACCAGCGCCGCCCCACTCTGCGCTGTGTTCAATCAGCGTGTCTTTGCCACACACACCAATGTCGGCTCCACCAAACTGGACATACGTGGGCACGTCGGTCGCGCGCACGATGACCACGCGCACATCGGGCTGGTTGGTCGGCAAAATCAGCTTGCGCGACTTTTCCGGGTCTTCCAGCACCTCGACGCCGGCGCTGGCAAGAAGCGGCATGATTTCATCAAAGATGCGGCCTTTGGAGAGGGCTAAGGTAATCATCAAACTCTTTCAACGTCCGCGCCGATACCGCGCAGCTTGGCTTCCATGCAGTCATAGCCGCGGTCCAGGTGGTAGATGCGGTCGACGGTGGTTTCGCCCTCGGCCACCAGCCCGGCGATGACCAGGCTGGCCGAGGCACGCAGGTCGGTGGCCATGACCGTGGCGCCAGACAGGCGCGCGCCGTCATCGGCCAGACCTTCCACCACGGCCACGCGGCCATCGACCTGAATGCGGGCCCCCAAGCGCAGCAGCTCGTCTACGTGCATGTAGCGGTTTTCAAAAATGGTTTCCGTGATCGCCGCTGTGCCCTGCGCCACGCAGTTCAGCGCCATGAACTGGGCCTGCATGTCGGTGGGGAAACCGGGGTATTCGGTGGTGCGAAAGCCTTGAGCGCGCAACTGCGCCGCACCCGGGCAGCGCACGCGGATGCCGCCCGGCTCGGCAAACACCTCTGCCCCGGCGTCGCGCAGTTTGTCGATGACGGCATCCAGATGGTCGGCGCGCGCGTGGCGCAGCAGCACGTCGCCGCCGGCAGCAGCCACCGCGCACAAGAAAGTGCCCGCTTCAATGCGGTCAGGCACCACAGCGTGCGTGCAGCCGTGTAATTGAGCAACGCCCTCAATCGTGATGCGGCTGGTGCCGTGGCCTTGTACGCGTGCACCCATGGCAATCAGCATCTCCGCCAGATCGGTGATTTCGGGCTCTTGCGCCGCGTTCTCCAGCACTGTCTCGCCCTCGGCCAGCGTGGCCGCCATCAGGAAGTTTTCGGTGCCGGTGACGGTGACCATGTCGGTGGTGATGCGCGCGCCTCTCAAGCGGGTACGGCCGGCAGGCAGGCGCGCGATCATGTAGCCGTGCTCCACAACAATCTCTGCGCCCATGGCTGTGAGGCCCTTGATGTGCTGATCCACCGGGCGCGAACCAATTGCGCAGCCGCCGGGCAATGACACGGTGGCCTCGCCAAATCTGGCCAGCAACGGGCCGAGCGCCAGCACAGAGGCGCGCATGGTTTTCACCAACTCGTAAGGTGCCTCGGGCGTATTGAGCCCGCTGGCGTCGATATGCATGCTGCCGTCGTCGCCGCGCTCAATCGACACACCCATGTTGGCGATCAGCCGCTGCATGGTGGCGACATCCTGCAGGCGCGGCACGTTGGCCAGTACGACAGGCTCGGCTGTCAGCAAGGCAGCACAAAGTTCAGGCAGCGCGGCGTTCTTGGCTCCAGAGATGGCCACCTCGCCGTGCAGCGCCCGGCCGCCGCGAATCAAAAGCTTGTCCATGCAGTGCGTATCTCGGAAAAATATAGGTCAAATATGGCTCTAGCGATTATTATGTAAGCACTAACAGCTATCTAAAATATAGCAATTTAGGAGGCTGCTTTTGCAGCCCATTCGGCCGGGGTGAAGGTTTTCATAGACAGCGCATGCACTTCGTCACTGGCCAGCCTGCCGCCCAAGGTGTCGTACACCCGCTTGTGGCGCTGAATAAGGCGCAAGCCGTCGAATTCAGGCGAGACGATAGTGGCAAACCAGTGGCGACCGTCGCCCTCCAGCGTGATGTGGTCGCACGGTAGTTCTGCGCTGATGATGTCTTTCAGTTGGTCGGCATTCAATTCAATTCTCCAAAAATTTGAGGGTTGCCAAACGAAGGGCGTTTGCCGAGCGCATGGTCAAACCAGTCGTCACCCCAGCGCCAATCCGCCGCGGCCGTGGCACGCCCGTCTCGCTAGGCACATTCACTCGATAGATATGCTGAAGTCCGCTACTGCGAGTCCACCTGCGCGGGCCTCAATAACCGGAAAAAGACTTCGCCTCTGGCGCATGCCGCGCCGCAAGGGGAGCGCTCACCTACCCTCTTATCTTGTAACCGATACGCAGCAAGTGCATTGCGAGCGCACTCACGCACAGGCAAGCACCGCCGACAATCACCAAACTCAACCAGGGCGACACATCGCTTTGCCCAAAAAAACCGTGCCTAAACCCGTCAATCATGTAGAAAAACGGGTTGAACAAGCTGATCTTTTCCCAAAGCGGCGGCAGCGACTGCACTGAATAAAACACGCCGGACAAGAACGTCATGGGCACGATGACAAAGTTTTGAAACGACGCCATCTGGTCGAACTTGTCGGCCCACAGGCCGGCAATCACGCCCAGCGATGCCAGCAGTGTGGCACCCAAGACTGCGAAAACAATGATCCAAAGCGGGGCGGCGAACTGCGGCGTAGCAAAGAACAGCGACACCAGAAACACCCCCGCTCCCACCGCCAAGCCGCGTACCACCGACGAGCCCACATAGGCCACAAACCAGGCACGGTGCGACAGCGGCGTCAACAACAGGAACACCAAGCTGCCCATGATCTTGCTCTGCACCAAACTGGAGGAGCTGTTGGCAAACGAGTTTTGCAACATGCTCATCATCACAAGGCCAGGCACCAAAAACGCGGTGTAGCCCACCGTGCCGTAGACCTTTACGTGATCTTCCAGCACATGACCAAAAATCAGCAGATACATCATTGAGGTCAGCACCGGCGCCGCCACGGTTTGAAAACCCACCTTCCAGAACCGCAAAATTTCTTTGTAAAACAAGACGTGCCAACCCGTCATACCACCTCCCGCGCGGCCTTGACCGTTGCTTGCAGGCTGGGCACGTCGGCCTCCCATCCAGCCGGCGCATTTCCCGCCATCACGCTAAGAAACACGTCCTCCAGGTCAGCACGGCGAATCTCGATGTCTTGCACGTCGACGTGCGCTTCGCGCAGTTGCGCCAAGTAGCGCTCCACATCTTGCGCGTCCTGCGCCACCATCTGCACCACGCGCCCCGTAACCCTGGCGTATGGCAGCAGAGCGGGAGGAAGCGCCGCATCGGTCTTGAAAACCAATACGTTGCCCGCTGCGGCCTTGAGCAATTCAGAAGTACGGTCGAGCGCTACCACGCGGCCACGCTGCAGCATGGCAATACGGTTGCACAACGCCTCGGCTTCCTCCAGGTAGTGGGTGGTAAGCAGCACCGTGCTGCCCTGCTTGTTCAACTTGGCGATGAACTGCCACAGCGTTTGGCGCAACTCCACATCAACGCCCGCGGTGGGCTCGTCCAGCACGATGATGGGCGGTTTGTGCACAAGGGCCTGCGCCACCAACACCCGGCGCTTCATGCCGCCAGAAAGTTGGCGCATATTGGAATGGGCTCTGTCGGCAAGGCCCAGGCTGTGCAGCAACTCGTCGATCCAGTCGTCGTTGCTGTAAACGCCAAAATAACCGGACTGAAAACGCAGCGCTTCGCGAACATTGAAGAAGGGATCGAACACCAATTCCTGCGGAACCACGCCGAGCTTGCGCCGAGCCAGCGCGTAGTCGGCCTGCACGTCGGCACCTTGAACCAGCACCCGGCCGCCACTGGCGCGCGATAAGCCCGCAAGAATGCTGATTAACGTAGTTTTGCCCGCTCCATTGGGCCCCAGAAGACCGAAAAACTCACCCTCTTCGATATCCAGGCTGACCCCATCTAACGCATTGAACGGGCCTTTGGCGGTGGTGTAAGTTTTGGTGACGGACTGGAAAGAGACTGCGGCCATAAGAGCCAGAAATTTTAGTTGAAGGAGCGAACCCGCCTTCGGACGAGGGTATCGACCAAGAAATCGAAACCAGGCAAGAGCCGCTTGCGCCGCTCAGACGGGCGCGACGGAATCTTCCATCAAAACAGCCACACCGTAAACCTCCGCGAGTCCCTGCAAAGCTACAGGCAAGCCGTCGACTGCAAACGTGCTTCCGAGCGCAAGCGCGGTACGCCGCCACTCCAGCAACACAGCCAGGGCCGATGAATCGAATTTCACCAGCGCACTGCCATCTAACCGTACCGATCCGCTAGTGGCATGTTGCGAAACAGCCGGGGTGAAACGCACCAGCACGTCACTCGCCTCCAAAAGCGTCAGCGTGCTCGGCAGGCAAACCGGGGTCAAGGCTTGCACCATAAGGCGTTAGCCCTTGGCCGCATTGGCTTGGTTACGCGACTCCAGTGTTTTGATCAACTGATCGATACCGCCTGCGTTGATCTCTTGCGCAAACTGGCTGCGGTAGGTCTCCACCAGCCACACGCCCAACACGTTGAGGTTGTAAATCTTCCAGCCGGCACCTTCGCCGGGCGTTTTTTCCATCCGGTAATCGAGTTGTACCGGGTCACCCCGGCCGCGCACTTCGGTGCGCACCAGTACATCGGTGTCCGCAGGATCGGCTCGCAGGCGCTTGACCACCACGCTCTGATCGCCAACTTGCGAGAGCGCGCCGGAATAGGTGCGAATCAACAGGGTTTTGAATCCGTCCTGAAGTTTTTGCTGCTGCTGCGATGTCGCCTGAGGCCAGGCAGGCCCGACGGCTGCAGCCGTCATACGGCGGAAGTTGACATTCGGCATCACGCTTTTGTCGACCAGCGCGATGATGCGGCTCATGTCACCGCCTTTGAGCCCGGGATCCGAGCGGATTTGCTCCAAAGTCTCGGTGGAGAGGCGCCGGATCAACGCGTCGGGCGCTTCCTGCGTCGCCGCGAACGCAGGGAAAGCCCCCGACAGGGCCAATGCTGCAAGCACGATGGCCGCGAGGCGACCTAAAAAACCTGTTTTCATCGTATCTTTCTTTGTAACGGGAAGCGCACTGTCAAAACAGTGCGCAGCTCGCAAATTGTGCTGCGACCGGTGAGCGCAACGCGTCAGCGCACCGCGCACGACGCTATAAGAGTTGATCGCAAGGCCGTGGCTGTTATGGCGCTGTTATGGCGCTGTTTTGGCAGGCTCTTCGGGCAGGCGGCCGTCATTTCCTTCGGGATCGCGTTTGCCTACGTCGCGGCCCGTTTCACCCCTGCGAACTTGCAGGAACACGTCGCGCGTGAAACTGTACTTGTCCAATGCAGCACTGTTCAAAACGCGACTGGCGCGGAGCAAATTGGCACGTGCGTCAACTACCCGCAAGGCATAAAGGCTGTTTCGGGCTGCTGTCGGATCGACTGCGCTGAGCAAATTGCCACGGCCATCCACAGGCAGCGCCGCTGCATCACGCACAGTCGACGGGCCCAGCAGCGGCAGCACCAAATAGGGCCCTGTGGGAACGCCATACCAGCCTAGCGTTTGGCCAAAGTCCTGCTTGTATCGATCCAGTCCCATCTCGCTGGCAACGTCCAGAACGCCGCCCAAACCCATGGTGCTGTTGAACGCGAACCGGTAGAAACTGGACAGCGCCGGCTCGGGCTTGAGCTGCACCAGATTGTTGACAAACGACCACGCATCACCGAGGTTGGCAAAAAAGTTACTGACGCCCGTACGCACCTTCTCGGGAGTGAGCTCGACGTAGGTGGTGGCCACCGGTCGCAGCACAGCGTCGTCTACCGCGTCGTTGAACCGGGTGACGCCGCGGTTGAACGGCTCCAACGGGTCGTCTGGATTTGCGTTAGGCCCTGAAGCACAGCCGGCCAGCAGAGCCAACCCCAAGGCGGCAAGCGTGAAGCGCGCGCAGGCGAAAAAAAATATGGGGGTTTTCATTTGGTAGAACCAGAAGTGTCGGGCGGGGTCGCCTCGGAGGCCTTACTAAAAAGAAACTGGCTAATGAGATTTTCAAGCACTAACGCAGATTGTGTGGCGACGATGCGATCGCCCTCGGCCAGTAATTTTTCGCTGGGGCCCGCCTCAATCCCCAGGTACTGCTCGCCCAGCAACCCACTGGTCAGGATTTTTAATGAACTATCTGCGGGAAAAGCATATTGCTTTTGAAATGAGAGCTGGACCTGCGCCTGGTAAGTTTTATCGTTGAAAGTGATGGATTCCACACGCCCCACCACTACCCCCGCACTGCGCACTGCAGCGTTCGGCTTTAGGCCGCCAATGTTGTCAAAGCGCGCCGTCACGCGGTAGCCCTCGCGAAAGTCCAGCTGCAGCAGGTTCGCCGCCTGCAGGGCCAGAAACACCAAAGCCGCCAAGCCCAGCATGACAAACAAGCCTACCCAGACATCGATTTTTGATTTTTGCATTGCGGGTTCCTTGGGACAAACGCGGCCGTTACAGGCTGAACATCAGCGCCGTCAAAATAAAGTCCATTGCCAACACCGACAAGGACGCCACCACTACGGTTCGCGTGGTCGCGCGCGCCACGCCTTCGGGGGTGGGCTTGGCCGTATAGCCTTGAAGCAGTGCGACGAAGGTGACGATGACACCGAACACCACGCTTTTAATGACACCGTTGCCAACGTCGCTAAAAACGTGAACGCCCCCTTGCATCTGGCTCCAGAACGAGCCTGCATCGATGCCTATCATGCCCACCGCCACGAACCAGCCGCCAATGACGCCGACCGCGCTGAACAACGCAGACAGCACTGGCATGGCAATCACGCCCGCCCAAAAACGGGGTGCCAAAATGCGGCGCACTGGGTCGACCGCCATCATTTCCATGGCGCTGAGTTGCTCGCCGGAGCGCATCAAGCCGATCTCAGCCGTAAGCGAAGTTCCCGCACGGCCGGCAAACAACAGCGCGGTGATGACCGGGCCAAGTTCACGCAACAAACTCAACGCCACAAGCTGACCTAGCGCTTCGGTCGAGCCAAAGCTGCGCAGCGTGTAGTAGCCCTGCAGCGCCAGTACAAAGCCCACAAAAAGTCCCGACACCGACACAATGCCCAGAGAATAGTTACCCAGAAAATGCACTTGGTCGCGCACCAGGGCAAAACGGCGCAGCGTCGAAGGCAGCAACGTTACCAAGCGCAAGAAGAGCAGCGTAGCCGCGCCGATATTGCCAAGATAGCGGCGTGTTGCAAAACCCAGGCGCGCAGGATTTGGGCCCCTCATTTTCGAGCCTCGGCGCTACCGCCAAAATCATCTTGTACCGTAGGCGCGTCGTAATGGAACGGCACCGGACCGGTAGGAAGCGCGTGGATGAATTGGTGCACCAAAGGATCTGTGCTGGCACGCACCTCTTCAGGCGTACCCTGCGCCGCAACACACCCAGGGCCCAGAATGACGACGTGGTCGGCCAAGCCCAGCGTGGCTTCCAAATCATGCGACACCAAAATGGTGGTCAAACCCAATGCGTCATTCAAGCGCCGAATCAAATCAGCGGCCGTCCCGAGTGAGATCGGATCCAGACCGGCAAAAGGCTCGTCGTACATCACCAGTTCGGGATCGAGCGCAATGGAGCGGGCCAAAGCGACACGGCGGGCCATGCCTCCCGATATCTCCGCGGGAAACAGGTCGCGCGCGCCGCGCAGGCCCACCGCATGCAGCTTCATCAAAACGATATCGCGCAGCAACGATTCGGGAAGATCGCTGTGCTCGCGCAGCGGGAACGCGACATTTTCAAACACATTCAAGTCTGTAAACAGCGCGCCATACTGAAACAACATGCCCATGCGGCGACGCGCACGGTACAGGTCTTTTTCGCTCAATTGGCCCACGACCATCCCGTCGAACAATACTTCCCCACGGGCCGCATGCTGTTGGCCGCCTATGAGACGCAAAACTGTCGTCTTGCCACCCCCCGAGGCGCCCATGATGGCGGTGATCTTGCCGCGCGGAACCACCATGGACAAACCGCTCAAAACGGCACGGCCTCCATAGCCAAAATGCACCGAGCGCAACTCAACCAGCGCGTCAGGTGAAGCTTTCGGCAGGGGTTGGCTTATGGGAGTCATGGAAAAATGGGTGGGTTCGCCCTTGGCGCAGAACAACCGACCATGATAAGTGAAAACCCGTTATCTATTGACATCCCGCCAGTTACCACTGCGCCTGAAGTTCACCCGCCAGCGCGCACTAAAAAGTCGTTGCAAGGGGACTTCCCGGCTGAACCGCCAGCTTGGGCAGCTCTCGGGATTTGGACTACACGCCCGGAGCACGCAATCACCTAGCATCTTCAATCACATTCCTCACAACTGAAAGTCGATACATATGAGCGTTTCTATTGCCCAACACGCCTGGATCGTAGTAGCCGATGGGCATTCCGCACGGGTCCTTCAGAACCAAGGTCGCGACGGCATCATTGAGTTGAAAGAACTGCAAACAATTTCCCCCACCAACTTGCTGTCCGAAGGACCATCAGGTTCGCGCCCTCAAGGCGACTCGCCTCGTGACACAGACGAGGCCACGTTTGCCAAGCAGCTGTCACACTGGCTACTCGAGCAGGCTCAAAGCAAAGCGTACGAACAACTGGTACTGGTGGCCGACCCTAAGACTTTGGGTCAGATGCGCCCACAGCTTCACAAAGAAGTGACCGACAGAATCGTCCATGAAGTGCCCAAAACGCTGACGGGCTCGTCGCTCGATGACATTTCGCGCTCAATCGGCGCAATCTGATTTTTCGCAACATAACCCAGTGTGAGCTGCGGCTTAAGCGCGTTGCTAAGCTATGGCGCTGCAAGCGCTTGCGCGGCCAAACAACCACGCGTTTGTCGGTTGCTAGGCCTTGGAGCTCGCGCACTCTCTTGTTTTTTGAGTTCCAGCCTGGGGTTAGTACGATACCCCGTTGCCGACCACGTCGCGTCTCCGCGGCGAATGCTCTACCTGGCCGCTCCATTCCACAGGCGCTTTGCCGCTGATTGAGCGGTACATCGGCGGTACTGCGCGTCATATGTCCCCCAGCATTGGTTTCGATGCATTGCAAGATAAAGGGTTTCTCCACGATGCCTCCTGTTTCCGAATTGAAGATAACTCCGCCCCAGCGTGAGCCTATAGCGCGCGCGGCCATGCGACAAGCGAGCGGACTGCACCTGATTGGTGATCTTTACGGCTGCGTGTGCGACAGCCAGCTAATGCTGGATGCGGCGCATCTTGAGGCGTTCTGCACTGGCCGTGTGGCAGCAGCAGGGCTAACGTCGGTGGGGAGCTTGTTTCACAGTTTCGGAGAAGGCGGTGGTGTGACGGGAGTGGTGGTGCTGGCGGAGTCCCACCTGTCGATCCACACTTGGCCAGAAGCCGGCTATGTGACGCTTGACGTCTACGTCTGCAACTATTCGACCAACAACCGGCCGAAAGCACAGCAGTTGTTTGACGATATCCAGTCGGCCTTCGGCCCCGCTGAGCCGCATTTGCATCGCGTGGAACGTGCTTGACTTCGGTACATCCCCCTGAGCGGCTGAGCGGCTCAAACGACCGCCCAAAGTCTGGCGCTGGCGCAACGGCTGCCCCGGTAGGTTGAGGCACCCATTCAGCGCTCTTGCCGACTTCATGGATTGAAAATTAAAATGGCGAACTCCGAATACTTGGCCGAGCGCCTGACGCCGGACTTTGGTTTCTACCTGCGCGAGGGCGAACGGCTGGCCCAAGTACAGTCGAAGTGGCAGCAGATTGAAGTCTTCGACAACGCGCTGTTTGGCCGCGTGATGCGCATCGACGACTGCTTTATGACGTCGGAGCGCGACGAATTTTTTTACCACGAACCCATGGTGCACCTGCCCGCTATTGCGCACGGCGAACCGCACAGCGCGCTGGTGGTGGGCGGTGGCGACGGAGGGGCGGTTGAGGAGTTGCTCAAGCACCCCAGCATGCAGCGCGTAGTGCTAGCTGAGCTTGATGGAGCAGTCATCGAGATGGCACGCCAGTGGCTCGGCAATATCCACCACGGCGCGCTGGACGATGCACGCGTAGAGATTCGTTTGGGAGATGCACGCGAACTGATCGCCGGCACCCCAGAGCGCTTCGATCAGATCGTGCTTGATCTCACAGACCCGTTCGGTCCTGCGCTCGACCTGTACACCGTGGAGTTTTACGAAAGCTGCCGCCGCCTGCTGAACCCTGGCGGCGTGCTGTCTCTCCACTTGGGCTCGCCGATTCACCTGCCCAAAACCATGGCCCGTATCGCCGCGTCGCTTGAACAAGTGTTCCCCATCGTGCGGCCGTACCTTCAATATGTGCCGCTGTACGGGACCCTCTGGTGCATGGCGATGGCCAGCGACAGCGTGGACCCGTTAATGCTGGACGCTGCTGCGGTAGATGCGCGTCTGCAAAAGCGGCAACTGCGCGACTTGCAGCTCTACAACGGTGCCACGCACCACGCGATGCTGGCCCAGCCCAACTTTGTTCGTGACCTGCTGAAGTGCGATGGCAGGCCGATCCGCCAAGGAGATGTGCTGGACGAGGCGCAAGACCCCTCCACCTTGCCCGTTGTGCGCGTAATTTCTGCTGCCTAAGCGCAGCGCACTTTCTCTGCCGATGTCAAGGCCGGTCGCCCGGCGGGTAAGGCGAAACACTGCCAAGCCATATCCCAACGAAGCACCCAGCCTATTTGCTACCAAAATAGTAGCCTCTAGCGCTTACTGAGTAAGCGCTAGAGGCCTATTTGACCCATATTTTATTTGCGTTAGCCCCAAGCCCTGTCAGGTGATGTGGGCCGGGGAGCGCCGGTTGTCACCGTTCAACGAGGCAGCTCGCTCGTGCCCATCAGAAACTGGTCCACCGCGCGCGCGGCTTGTCGGCCTTCGCGGATTGCCCAGACCACCAGCGATTGCCCACGCCGGATATCACCGGCCGCAAACACCTTGGGAACATTGGTGGCATATCCGCCCAGCTCTTCCGTAGTCGCGCGTGCATTACCGCGGGCATCTTTCTCGATGCCAAACGCATCCAGCACCGGTGCCACCGGGCTGACAAAGCCCATAGCCAACAGGACCAGATCAGCCGGATAGTGCTTTTCAGTGCCTTCCACCTCGCTGAGCTTGCCGTCCTTGAACGCGATCTGCACCGTGGTCAAGCCTTGAACTTGCCCTTTGTCACCCTTGAACTCTTTGGTAGAGATGGCGAACGCGCGCTCGGCACCTTCTTGATGGCTAGAGCTGGTGCGCAATTTCAGCGGCCAGTACGGCCAGGTCATGGGGCGGTCTTCCTGCTCCGGCGGCTGGGGCATCAATTCGAACTGGGTGACGCTGGCAGCGCCGTGGCGGTTGCTGGTGCCTACGCAGTCGCTGCCGGTATCGCCGCCGCCGATGACGATGACGTGCTTGCCGTCGGCGCGCAACTGGCCTTTGATCTTGTCGCCCGCATTGATCTTGTTTTGCTGTGGCAAAAATTCCATTGCGAAATGAATGCCCGACAGGTCACGGCCGGGCACGGGCAGGTCGCGCGATTGCTCGGCGCCGCCAGTCAGCAGCACCGCATCAAAGTCTTGCTGCAACTGGGCGGGGGTGATGGTTTCCTTGGCCCAGTTGGTGACTTTGGAATCCTTGCCCAAACCCTCTTTTTCGGCGCCGACAAACACGCCGGTGCGAAAAATCACACCCTCGGCTTCCATCTGCGCCACCCGGCGGTCGATGTGTATTTTTTCCATTTTGAAGTCGGGAATGCCATAGCGCAGCAGGCCGCCAATGCGGTCGTTCTTCTCAAACAAGGTGACGTCGTGGCCCACGCGCGCCAGTTGCTGCGCCGCCGCCATGCCCGCGGGACCTGCACCAATCACCGCCACCTTCTTGCCGGTCTTACGCGTAGCGAGCTGCGGCGTGACCCAGCCGTGTTCCCAGGCGCGGTCGATGATGGCGTGTTCAATGCTCTTGATGCCCACCGGGTCGTCGTTCACGTTCAGTACGCAGGCGGCTTCGCACGGAGCCGGGCAGATGCGGCCTGTGAACTCAGGAAAGTTGTTGGTCGAATCAAGCACCGCAAACGCGCTTTTCCAGTCGCTTTGGAACACCAGGTCGTTGAAGTCCGGAATGATGTTGTTGACCGGGCAGCCGCTGTTGCAAAACGGCGTGCCGCAATCCATGCATCGGGCCGCCTGCACTTTGGCCTGCGAATCGTCCAGACCAATAACGAATTCTTTGTAGTGCTTTACGCGATCTGCGACAGGCGCATAGCCCTCATCGAGTCGCTTGAATTCCATGAAACCGGTGATTTTTCCCATGACATTGTCCTTGGCTTTTCTTCTTGCGGGGTTCAGCGGGCGGTAGCGGCTTCGTGTGCCGCCACGGGCGGCATTGCGGGGTCTTCCAGTACCGCGCGCTCGTGCATTTCAATCAGTGCGCGCTTGTATTCCGTGGGGAACACTTTGATGAACTTGCTGCGCGACTGTGCCCAGTGGTCCAGCAACTCGCGGGCGCGCTTGCTGCCGGTGTAGCGGTTGTGGTTCTCCAGCAGTTGCTTGAGATGCGCCTCATCCGTCTGGCCGTTGTGCCAAGTGGCGCGGGCGTCGCCCTGCTGCTGGTCGTGCGCGACCACCGATTCCAGCGCCACCATGCTCAGGTTGCAGCGCGATGCAAATTCGCCATCTTCGTCGTACACGTAGGCCATGCCACCGCTCATGCCAGCGGCAAAGTTGCGGCCCGTCTTGCCCAGCACCACCACCGTGCCACCCGTCATGTATTCACAGCCGTGGTCGCCTGTGCCCTCAACGACCGCCGTGGCACCCGAGAGGCGCACCGCAAAGCGTTCACCCGCCACGCCTGAAAAGTATGCCGAGCCGCTGGTAGCGCCATACATCACGGTATTGCCGACGATGGTGTTGCGCGCTGCATCACCGCGAAATTCCAGACTTGGGCGCACCACCAAGCGGCCGCCAGAGAGTCCCTTGCCGGTGTAATCGTTGGCTTCGCCGATAAGGTACAGCGTGACGCCTTTGCACAGGAACGCGCCAAACGACTGACCGCCGGTGCCTTCCATCTGGATGTGGATGGTGTCGTCTGGCAGACCCTCCGGGTGAACGCGCGTAATGGCGCCCGAAAGCATTGCGCCGACCGAGCGGTTCACGTTGCGTGCCACCTCGATGAAACGCACCCGCTCGCCCTTGTCGATGGCCGGCTGGCTGCGCTCAATCAGCTTGCGGTCCAGCGTGTGCTCAATGTTGTGGTCTTGTACATCCACGTGAAAACGCGCGACATCTGCCGGCGCTGTGGACTGTGCAAACAGACGCGAAAAATCCAGCCCGCTCGCCTTCCAGTGCTCCAGACCCTTGCGCGTGTCCAGCAGGTCGGTGCGGCCGATCATGTCGTCAAACTTGCGGATGCCCAGCTGCGCCATGATCTGGCGCAGTTCTTCGGCCACAAAGAAGAAATAGTTCACCACATGCTCAGGCTTGCCTGAGAACTTCTTGCGCAGCGCCGGGTCTTGCGTGGCCACGCCCACCGGGCAAGTGTTGAGGTGGCACTTGCGCATCATGATGCAGCCTTCGACCACCAGCGGTGCGGTGGCAAAGCCAAACTCGTCGGCTCCCAGAAGCGCGCCAATCGCCACGTCGCGGCCGGTTTTCATCTGGCCATCGGCCTGCACCCGAATACGACCACGCAGGCGGTTGAGCACCAGCGTTTGCTGGGTTTCAGCCAAGCCAATTTCCCACGGGCTGCCGGCGTGCTTGATGGACGACCAAGGCGAAGCGCCGGTGCCGCCATCGTGCCCGGCAATCACCACATGGTCGCTTTTGCACTTGGCGACGCCTGCGGCCACCGTGCCCACACCCACTTCAGACACCAGCTTGACGCTGATGCTGGCGTGCGGTGCCACGTTTTTCAGGTCGTGAATCAGCTGCGCGAGGTCTTCAATGGAATAGATATCGTGGTGCGGCGGCGGCGAAATAAGGCCCACGCCCGGCACGCTGTGGCGCAACTTGCCGATGTATTGCGACACTTTGCCGCCAGGCAGCTGACCGCCCTCGCCCGGCTTGGCACCCTGCGCCATCTTGATCTGGATCTGGTCGGCACTGGAGAGGTATTCGGCCGTGACACCGAAGCGCCCCGATGCGACTTGCTTGATGCGGCTGCGCAGTGAATCGCCATCCAGCAGCGGCAAATCCACCTCCACGTTTTCCGCGCCGAGTACGCTCTTCAAACTGTCGCCCTGCTTGATCGGGATGCCTTTGAGTTCCTGGCGGTAGCGCGCTGCGTCTTCCCCGCCCTCGCCCGTGTTGCTTTTGCCGCCGATGCGGTTCATGGCGACCGCCAGCGTGGCGTGCGCTTCGGTGGAAATGGAACCGAGTGACATGGCGCCCGTGGCAAAGCGCTTGACGATTTCTTTGGCCGACTCGACTTCGTCCACGGGAATCGCTTTAGCCGGATCGATCTTGAACTCGAACAAACCGCGCAACGTCATGTGGCGGCGGCTTTGGTCGTTGATGATTTGGGCGTATTCCTTGTACGTGCTCCAGTTGTTGGAACGCGTGCTGTGCTGCAGCTTGGCAATGGCGTCGGGGGACCACATGTGCTCTTCGCCGCGCGTCCGCCAGGCATATTCACCGCCCGCGTCCAGCATGGTTTCCAGCAGCGGGCTGTCGCCAAAGGCGGCTTCGTGCATGCGGATGGCTTCTTCGGCGATCTGGAACACGCCGATACCTTCCACGCGGCTGGCGGTACCAGTGAAGTATTTATCCACTGTTGCGGTCGACAGGCCAATGGCTTCAAACAACTGCGCGCCGCAGTAGCTCATGTACGTCGACACGCCCATCTTGGACATGATTTTGGACAGCCCCTTGCCAATCGCCTTGACGTAGTTGTAAATGGCTTTTTCGGGTGATAGCTCGTCGCTCAATCCTTTGTGCAGATCGGCCAACGTTTCCATCGCCAGGTACGGGTGCACGGCCTCTGCGCCGTAGCCTGCCAGCACCGCAAAGTGGTGCACTTCGCGCGCCGAGCCCGTCTCCACCACCAAGCCGGCGGTCGTGCGCAGTCCCGAATCGACCAGGTGCTGGTGAATGGCAGACAGAGCCAGCAAGGCCGGAATGGCCACGCGCTCGGCGTTCATCCGCCGGTCGCTGATGATGAGAATATTCGCGCCACCGCGAATAGCGTCTACTGCTTGCGCGCACAGCGAAGCCAACTTGGCCTCCACCCCCTCCCGGCCCCAGGCCAGCGGGTAGGTGATGTCGATCACGCTGCTGCGGAACTTGCCTTGCGTGTGCGCGGCAATGTTGTGCAGCTTGCACATATCGCCGGCGTTCAGCACCGGCTGGCTCACTTCCAGCCGCATGGGCGGGTTGACCTGGTTAATGTCCAGCAGGTTGGGCTTGGGGCCGATGAAGCTGTTGAGCGACATGACGATGGCCTCGCGGATCGGGTCGATCGGCGGGTTGGTCACCTGCGCAAACATCTGCTTGAAGTAGTTGTACAGCGACTTGTTCTTGCTGGAGAGCACGGCCAGCGGGCTGTCGTTGCCCATGGAGCCAATGCCCTCTTCGCCATTTTTAGCCATCGGGGCCAGCAGGAACTTGATGTCTTCCTGCGTGTAGCCGAAGGCTTGCTGGCGGTCGAGCAGCGAAGGCTGACCGGGAACACCTTCCAGCGCCGCTTGCACGCCCGGTGTCGAACCTGCTGCGCCGCCCTCCACGTCAACGTCCACGCCCACGCCCACGCCCACGCTGTCGAGCTTGATGCGCAGGTTCTCAATCCACTGCTGGTAGGGCTTGGTGTTGACGATGTTGGCCTTGAGCTCGTCGTCGTCAATCATGCGGCCCTGCTCCAGGTCGATGAGCAGCATCTTGCCCGGCTGCAGACGCCACTTGCGCACGATGCGGTTCTCCGGAATCGGTAGCACGCCGGATTCGGAAGCCAGAATGACCAAGTCGTCGTCCGTCACGCAATAACGCGAGGGCCGCAGGCCGTTGCGGTCCAGCGTGGCGCCAATCTGGCGGCCATTGGTGAACACGATGGAGGCTGGGCCATCCCACGGCTCCATCATGGCGGCGTGGTATTCGTAGAACGCGCGGCGACGCGGATCCATAGTGGTGTGCTGCTC
>JBBSUJ010000064.1:0-18711 GCA_038235025.1 Burkholderiales bacterium | reverse complement strand
TGAGGCATGCCTTGTTGCAGGCCGAGGGAGATGGCGTGGCGCTCCGCTTCGCTCAGTTGTTGGTAGCTAGTGTTTGGCATGGCTGTCCTCTCAATTCAGTAGTGTGTTGCACTTCACAATTGAGGCCGCCAAGCGCTAGAGGGCTAAAGGGCTTAAAGTTTTTGGCGGTTATAGCCCGAGTGCAGCCAGCGGCCTACCCCGTGCTCGACTAAAAACCACGCGCTTGCCTCCCGCTACAGCGCACGCGCCGCTGCAAAGTCTTGCGTGGTGACAGTTTGGGTTTGGGCTACGAAGGCGTTGCCGGATTGGAGGCCAGTAGGAGTCGGGGGGCAGGGGTGCGAACTGAAAGAGAAACACGTCCGGTAGGGCTACTGGTCAGCAGGGTCTGTGAGTCAGGGGATGAATAGCTATAGGCTAGGGGTGCCCATCCACAGCAGCAGAGCGTGAGCAAATTGAAGTTACGGTGAAATTCTCGCGGAGGCGACCGCCACATGGGTTTGCTGGAATCGTGAGGAGATGTATCTATGATCAGCATTCAAAGGCGACAAGACGTTCTTGGCTGTAGTTGGGACAGTACGGCAGCACGCCAATTAATGAATTGCCCGTTTTTATAGGTGCAGTTCTGAAGGACTTGTCTCGGTGAAAATCAGAAAAATAAAAATCAAGAATTTTCGAGGGGTGAAAGAGCTTGATTGGAATCTTCCAAATACAGACATCTTCTGCTTGATTGGCAAGGGTGATTCTTCCAAGTCCACCATCTTGGATGCCCTCAGATATGCATTTCATCCACAGTGGAATCTAACTCTCAGCGACTCTGACTTTCACCAGTG
Organism: Burkholderiales bacterium; assembly: GCA_038235025.1. Taxonomy (GTDB): domain Bacteria; phylum Pseudomonadota; class Gammaproteobacteria; order Burkholderiales; family Burkholderiaceae_C; genus Simplicispira. The sequence continues at coordinate 17,881 of JBBSUJ010000064.1, read as the reverse complement.
CAAGGTCGCAGAGTCAATCGTCATTGAAGTCACCATTGGTGAACTGACAGACGAGTTCTGCTCGCTGGACAAGTACGGCCACCACATCCGGGGCTGGGATGCAGCGGCCCTCAAGCTCACCGACGAGCCTGAAGATCAAAATGAGAGTGTCTTAACCGTGCGGCTTACGGTCGAAAAGGATCTTGAGCCCAAATGGGCTGTAATCTGTGATCGTCACCCTGACGGTGTTCCGTTCAAGCCGGGCGACAGAAACAAGGTCAGCGTGGGCCTCATTGGCGCCTACAGCGAGAAGCAGCTTTCATGGGCCACAGGTACGGCGTTGGCAAAGCTCACCGAGACGCAAAGTCTCAATGAGCTACTGGCAAATGCTTCAAGAACGGCTAGAGCTTCTCTAGACGTTGATCGGTTTTTTTCCCTCAAGAATTTCGATGCGGCGGCTGTTAAGTCGCAAGAGATTGCGAAGTTGTTAGGGGTGCCGGTGTCGGACGCCTACAAGGCTCATCTCGATCTGGCTTCTATCAACCTGAAGGTGGGTGGGTTGGCACTCCATGACGGTGATATTCCTCTTCGTCAGTTAGGTCTTGGCTCAAGGCGAATGCTGCTCTGTGGCATTCAAAAAATGGGTTTGGAGGAAGGCCACATCACCTTGATTGACGAGTTGGAGTTCGGCTTGGAGCCGCACCGCATCACCCGCCTCATCAAACATGTCCGAGAGGACGAGCGAGGCCAATACTTCCTCACAACGCACTCGCCCACAGTCCTGCGAGAGCTCACGGTCGAAGAGCTTTATGTCGTGCATAACAAGGGTGGATTGGTGCAGATCATTTCCGCAGCAATGGAAGGTCTGGAAGAGCTTGAGTTGCAAGGAAAGATTCGATCCAGCACCGAAGCTTTCTTGGCAAAGAAGGTTGTGATCTGTGAAGGAGCTACCGAAGTCGGGTTCGTGCGAGGCTTTGACGATCACCAAGTCTGCAAGGGCAAAGACCCGCTTTCGTATCACGGCGTTGCCCTGCTGGACGCGAAGGGTGCCAGCAAGATCAAGGATTTGGCAAAAGCGTTCAAGTCGCTGGGCTACGACGTTTCAGCGCTTGCAGATGCAGACGCTGAAGATCAGTTCTCGACCGTTGATGTGGCCGAACTCACGAAGCTAGGTGTCCCCGTGCATGTGTGGAGTGACAAGTATTCCTTGGAGCAACGTGCATTCCAAGATCTGCCTTGGGCCAGTGTCGTGGTTAGCTTGAAGCTTGCGCAGAATGAGCTGGGTTACCCAGTTCATGACCAAGTGCGCTCCAGAGTTCAGGAAGCACTTGATCCTGAAATCGACAACTGGCCCGCGAGCTTGGAGCTGCGGACCGCAATTGGTTTTGCCGCCAAGAAGGCCGGTTGGTTCAAGGACACCACGCGGGGCAATCTGTGGTTCAAGGCGGTAAGTCCTGCTTTCAACGATGCCGCGTTTCTGAAGAAGAACTTGGCCGTCGAACTGGCTGCGCTTTGGACTTGGACCGAGCGTGTCTGAGGAACTTGCGCTCAAACTCAACGACGTCACTACCAAAGGGTATGTGATTGCGCCGGCCGGCTACGGCAAGACGCACCTCATTGCCATGGCAGTGAAGGCTGCCACCAAGAAGCAACTGATCTTGACGCACACCTTCGCGGGCGTGAATTCCATCAAGACAAAGATGACTGCTCTTCGTGTGCCGTCCGCCATGTACAAGATTGACACGATTGCGAGCTGGTCACTGCGACTCTGTCTGGCTTACCCGAAAATTTCGGGGTGGAAAGCAGAGCACCCTACAGGCAAGCATTGGAACGAGCTCTACGAGTGTTGTTCAGGCTTGCTCGGGAAGCAGTTCGTTCGCCGCGTTGTCGCTGCCACCTATGCCGGCGTGTATGTGGACGAGTACCAGGACTGCTCTGATCTGCAGCACACCCTTGTCTGTGCCTTCGCTGAGTTCTTGCCCTGCCGAATCTTGGGCGATCCTATGCAGTCCATTTTTGACTTTGGTGGTGACGATGGCAAGCCCGTTGATTGGGCTGTAAGTGTCTATCCGACCTTCACTTGCCTTGGTCAGCTTGAGACGCCGTGGCGTTGGAAGACGGCAGGCGATCCGAATCTCGGAGCTTGGCTCAAGAAGGTAAGGGAGACCCTGGAACAGGGTCATAAGATCGATCTTTCGACCGGTCTACCTGATTGCGTGATACGAGCTAATACAACCCAGGAGTTTCTCGCGCACACGCAGTACAACTCTCTCATGGGTCTGTTGGGGCACAACGAAAGCGTGATTGCACTGCATGGCGGTGATCAAAAGTCAAAGAACAAAACTCACGATCTAGCACGGCGTTTGGGTGGCTGGTTCTCTTCTATTGAAGAGGTTGAAGGCAAGGTTCTTCATTCATTTGTAAAGAAGCTCGGTGCGGCCAAGACAACCAAAGAGGGCTTCCTATTAGCGGTGGATTTCGCCAAGAAATGCTTCACTGGTGTGGGCGATATCTTGACCGCTGGCACCAAGAGAGGAGAGGTTGCACAGCAGAACAAAGGAACCAAATATCCTTTGGTACTGCATGCTGCGAATGCTTATCTAAAGGAAGCAGCAAGTGCTCAGCTCAAAGCCTTCTTCTTGGAGATAAAGGCCAACCCGGAGACGTCTGCCTATCGTCGTGATCTGCTACATCGCTTCCTCAACGTCCTGAAGATTCAAATTGACGGAGAAGGCGCGGATCTAACGGAAGCGGCGAAAAAGTATCAGCGCGACATGAGGTATACGGGCCGGCCGATCAGCCACCGCAAACTCATCGCCACAACTCTCTAGTGAAGGGGCTGGAATACGACCATGCAGTCATCCTTGACGCTGACACCCTGGATGCAAAGGATCTGTATGTCGCACTGACTCGTGGGTCAAAGACCTTAACCATTATTGGTACCGAGCGTCATTTGCCTGCAAAGTAGCAGGCGGTTTATTGCTATCCGACAGTAGTTGGTGAGACTTAGTCCAGCTGGCCGCTTTCGCTGCGTAGGGCGCACTGGTAGACCAGGCCGAGCGGAAGCACCAGGTCGATATCCGCCAGTCGGGAGTGCGCAGTTTTAATAGCGTCAATATTCAATTTTTCGGATCCAATTTGATAGCTGGTGGCGCTTACTGCATAAGCGCTAGAAGCCTAAGAGGCTTGAAGTTTCCTCCGCTACAACCACCGCGCAGCCAGTGGAATCAGCAGCGACGCCGTCACCACCTGCAGCCCCAGCGCCAGCGCCGCCCAAGCCCCTGCATCCGCATTCACCTGCAACGCCCGCGCTGCGCCAATACCGTGGGCAGAAGTACCCATAGCGAAGCCGCGCGCCATCCACCCCAGGGGGTCGCGGCCGATGCCGATGACGGCGAACAGGGCCTTGCCGCTCAGCGCACCGATCAGCCCGGTCACCACCGCAAACACGGCGGCCAGCGAAGGCACGCCGCCGATTTTGTCGGCGATGCCCATGGCCACGGGAGCGGTGACCGATTTGGGTGCCAGGGACAGGATCACGTCGCGCGGCAAGTCGAGTGCCCAGGCGATGGCCACTGCGCTGCCTGCCGCTGCCGCGCCGCCAGTCACAGCGGCCAGCGTGAAGCGCGCCCAATGCGCGCGCAGTTGCACGCGGCGTTCCCACAGCGGCCACGCCAGCGCGACGACTGCCGGGCCGAGCAGAAAGTGGATGAACTGCGCGCCGGCAAAGTAGGTGGGGTAGGCGGTGCCGGTGATCAGCAAGCCCGCGCCCAGCACGATGATGGAGACCAGCACCGGGTTGGCCCACGGCGCTTGGTTGAGCCGCTGGTACAGGCCGAGCGCCAGCACGTACACGACCAGCGTGGCGTTGAGGCCAAACAGCGGCGTGGCGGAGAGGTAGACCCAGAGTTGAACGAAGTCCATGCCTTACCTCTCGCGGGTGGCGGCGTCCAGGTCGGACGCTTCTGGTGCTGGCTCATGCTCCTGCGCGTGCACGCGTCCTTTCATCAACCAACGCAGCGCCAGTGCGCTGACTGCCATGCCAATCCAGGTGGACAGCACCAGCACGGCGACCAAGCGCGGTCCGTAACTGGCCAGCACGTTGAGCTGCGTGATCACGCCCACGCCGACCGGCACAAACAGCAGCGAGAGGTGCGCCAGCAAAAAGTTGGCTACCGCCCGCACGCGCGTCTGCACCGCAGGCCAATACAGCGCGCCGAGCAGCAACACCATGCCAATTACTGGTCCGGGGAAGGGCAAATGCAGCAAGCGTGAAAGCGCCTCGCCCAGCGATTGCAGCGTGAGCAGGATGGCGAAACCTTGCAGCATTTGCATGGGGCTCGGCCTACTCTGCTGCCACAGGGCAGGCAGCTCGAAGATGACTGCCCGACCGTGCAAACGCGCGGCCGGCCGACGCCACCCGCCAAGGCGCAAACGCTGCAGGGGTTCGGCGTATCACGGTCAGAAGCGCGGCAAATCCGGGTGGCTGACTTTGCCGCCGCGCACCAGCATTTTTCCGTACTCGGCGCAGCGGTTTAGCGTGGGAATCAGCTTGCCGGGGTTGAGCAAACCGGCCGGGTCAAACGCGTGTTTCAGCGCCATCATTTGCGCGTTTTCTTCGGTGGAAAACTGCACGCACATGCTGGCCAGTTTTTCCACGCCCACGCCGTGCTCGCCGGTAATGGTGCCGCCCATCGCCACGCTGGTTTCCAAAATGTCGGCGCCAAACAATTCGCAGCGATGCAGCTGATCGGGGTCGTTTGCATCAAACAAAATCAGCGGGTGCAGGTTGCCGTCACCCGCGTGGAACACGTTGGCGCAGCGCAGCTGGTACTTCTTTTCCATCTCCTTGATGGCGAGCAGGATGTCGGCCACGCGTTTGCGCGGAATGGTCGAATCCATGCACATGTAATCGGGGCTCATGCGGCCGCTGGCAGGGAACGCGTTTTTGCGGCCGCTCCAGAATTTCAGGCGCTCGGCTTCGTTCTGGCTCACCGATATGGCGGTGGCACCATATTCGCGCAGCACTTCGCTCATGCGGGCGATTTCTTCTTCAACTTCCTCCGGCGTGCCGTCGCTCTCGCACAGCAAAATCGCCTCGGCGGTGAGGTCGTAGCCCGCGTGTACAAAGTCTTCCACGGCGGCGGTCATGGGCTTGTCCATCATTTCCAGCCCGGCGGGAATGATGCCGGCGGCAATCACCGCCGCCACCGCGTCGCCGGCTTTGCGCACGTCGTCAAAGCTGGCCATGATGCAGCGCGCCAACAGCGGTTTGGGGATCAGTTTGACGGTGACCTCAACGGCCACGGCCAGCATGCCTTCGCTGCCGATGACGGTAGCCAGCAAGTCATAACCGGGCGAATCGAGCGCGGCGCTGCCGAACTGCACCGGCTCGCCAGCCATCGTGAAGCCGCGCACCGCCATCACGTTGTGCACCGTCAGTCCGTATTTAAGACAGTGCACGCCGCCCGAGTTTTCGGCCACGTTGCCGCCAATGGTGCAGGCTATCTGGCTGCTGGGGTCGGGCGCGTAGTACAGGCCGTAGGGCGCGGCCGCTTCGCTGATCGCCAGGTTGCGCACGCCGCATTGCACGCGGGCAGTGCGGGCGCGGGGGTCCAATTTCACGATGCGGTTAAAGCGCGCCAACGACAACGTCACGCCCAGCGCATGCGGCATGGCACCGCCCGACAAGCCTGTGCCCGCGCCGCGTGCCACTACCGGCACCTGAAGGCGGAAGCAGGCGCGCAGCACGGCCTGCACTTGTTCCTCGGTTTCTGGCAGGCAGACCACCAAGGGGCGCTGGCGGTAGGCGGTGAGGCCGTCGCATTCGTACGGCGTGGTGTCCTCCGCGTTCCACAGCAGGCTGTGCGCGGGCAGCACGGCGCTGAGCGCAGCGACCACTTCGCGCTGGCGGGCGGCGCGGTCGGGTTCTGACGTAGGCGGCTTGGGCGCGGCGAAAACCGGGGTGTGCGTGGCGGCAGGCCGCGTGGGAATATCGGTGGTCATGGATGCACTGTAGCCCTGTGCGCCCGCCAGTGGCGTGAGCTTTCTTGCAACGCAGCGTGAAATCGGCAAAGCCGGACGGGCGCGCAGAGTGTGTGCAACTCAGTGTCCGGGGGGCGCCGCGGCGGACGCCGGTGACGCACCCGCAGCCAAAGCCTGCAAAGCAGCCGTTGCAAGGCGCGTCAAGAAGGGCCGCGTGCTGACAGACGGCAGCGAAGCCCAGTGCAACAGTGAGGAATCGCTGCGGTCGCCCGCGCTACCGCCTCCCCTGTGACCCCTTTGCCACGAAAGGCCCCGCCCCATGCAGCATTCCATCAATCCCGCCACGGGCGAAACCTTCGGTTCCTTTTCGCCCCCAAACGCCGCCGAAATCGAGGCGGCGCTGCGCGGTGCCGAGGCAGCGCAGCGGCTGTGGCGTGCAAAACCCGCCGCCGAGCGCATGCCGCTGCTTGCCAAGGTGGCCGAGGTGCTGCGCAAGCGCAAGGACGACTGGGCGCCGATCATGACCCGCGAGATGGGCAAGCCCATTGCCGAATCGCGTGCCGAGATAGAGAAATGCGCCGTCGCCTGCGACTATTACGCCCAGAACGCTGCCAGCATGCTGGACGACGTGGTGGTGCCCAGTAACGCTTCCGACAGCCGCGTGGTGTACGACCCGCTGGGCTTGCTGCTGGCCGTGATGCCCTGGAATTACCCGTTCTGGCAGGCGATTCGCGCCGCAGCGCCTGCCATTGCGGCGGGCAACGGCGTGGTGCTCAAGCACGCTGGCAACGTACCGCAGTGTGCACAGGCACTGGGTCAATTGTTCCGCGAGGCCGGTGCCCCGAAAGGCTTGTTCACCGTGCTGCTGGTGGACGGCGACGCGGTGGAGTCGCTGGTGAACGACAGCCGCATTGCCTGCGTCACCTTCACCGGCTCCACGCCAGTGGGGCGTACGCTGGCCTCGCAAGCCGCCCACGCCCTGAAGAAACAGGTGCTTGAACTGGGTGGTTCTGATGCTTTCATCGTGCTCGCCGATGCCGATGTCGAGCAAGCGGCCAAGGTAGCGGTGAAGGCACGTTTTCAAAACAACGGCCAGAGCTGCATTGCGGCCAAGCGGTTTATCGTCGAGGAATCCGTCGCCGACCGTTTTGCCAATGCGTTCTGCGCCGGCGCAAAAGCGCTCGTCATTGGAGACCCGATGGACGAGAAAACCACGCTGGGTCCGCTGGCGCGCGCCGATTTGCGCGAAGACCTCGACAAGCAGGTGCAGGAGACCCTGAAGGAAGGCGCCATCCTGAGCATGGGCGGGAAGATGGTCGCGGGAAAAGGCCATTTCTACGAAGCCACGGTGCTCGACCGTGTGGCCGCCGGCATGACAGCCGCGCGCGAGGAAACCTTTGGCCCTGCCGCCGCCATCCTGCGCGTAAAAAGCGCTGACGACGCCATCGCCACCGCCAACCAAAGCGACTTTGGCTTGGGCGCTTCGCTGTGGACAGGCGACGCCGACAAGGCCCGCGCGTTGTCGCGTCAGATTGAAGCTGGTGCCGTGTTCGTCAACGGCATGGTGGCGTCCGATGCGCGGCTGCCGTTCGGCGGCATCAAGCAATCGGGCTACGGGCGCGAACTGGGCCTGTGGGGCCTGCATGAGTTCACCAACACCAAGACGGTATGGACCGGGCCGGCTACGGAGTGACTCCAGTATTTGAGTCAAATAGGCCTCTAGCGCTTATCCAGTATGGGTTAGTAGCTATCAATAAAGAATCGCTTCATCGCACTGGGCGTGCGCTGCTGGCGCGAGCTGCTCAGGCCAGGCTCTTCTTCAACCAATCCGTAAACGCCGCGCATTCCCACCGGTCCATCGCGCCGGTGCGCCAGCACAAATAGTGCGCGTGCGGGCTGGGCACGCTGCGCGGTGAAATGCGCTCAAGCGTGCCGTTTTCCAGCCATGGCGCACCCAGCTTCAGGCGCACCAGCGCGATGCCGAGCCCTTGCGCGGCGGCGTCGCACATCAGGCCTACATCGTTGAACGATGATCCCTCCTGCGGTTCGCCCACGCTGCTGTCGGCGCCATGCGCCAGAAACCAGGTGCGCCAAGGCTCCAGCGGGCTTTTGATGAGCTTGGCGGCCATCAAATCTTCAATGGTGTCGAACGGGCCGTGCTCGCGCAAAAACAGGGGCGAGGCGAGCGGAGTGACTTCATCCGTCATCAAGCACGAAAACTCCACATCGGCATAACGGCCGGTGCCAAAGCGAATCGTCAGGTCGGCGTCCTCGGCCACCACATCGAGCAGCGGGATGGATACCTGCAGCGTCAGGTCAATTTCCGGGTAGGCGTCAATGAACTGGCGCAGCCGCGGAATCAGGATGGAGCGTGAGAAGGTAGGCGTGACCGCGACGCGCAGTTTCTTGCGACCCGTCGCGGCTTGCGTGCTGGGGAAGCGCGACAAGATGGCCAGGCCTTCGCGCACATGGGCCAGGTATTCGCTGCCATCGGTGGTGAGCGAAAAGTCGGCTCGCCCAAACAGCTTGGTGCCCAGGATTTGCTCCAGCTGGCGCACCCGGTGGCTCACCGCACTGGGGGTGACAAACAACTCGTCCGCCGCCAGCGTCACGCTGCGCAGCCGCGCCAAGGCCTCGAAGGTGAGCAGGCACTGGATGGGGGGCAGGCGGCTGGTCATGGATCCATTCCTGTGCGCGTGGCGGTTCTGTTACCGGAACACCACCGTCTTGTGCCCGTTGGGCAGCACACGGTGTTCGCTGTGCCACTGTACGGCGCGGGCCAGCACCTGGGTTTCGGTGTCGCGGCCGCGGGCGGTGAGGGTTTCGACCGTATCGGTGTGGTCGGCTCTGGCCACGTCTTGCTCAATGATGGGTCCTTCATCGAGGTCGGCCGTCACGTAATGGGCGGTAGCGCCAATCAGTTTCACGCCGCGTTCGTGCGCCTGGTAATACGGCTTGGCGCCTTTGAAGCTGGGCAAAAAGCTGTGGTGAATGTTGATGGCGCGGCCGGCCAGCTTTTTGCACATGTTGTCTGACAACACCTGCATGTAGCGCGCGAGCACCACCAGTTCTGCGCCTTCCGATTCAATGATCTCCAGCTGCCGCGCCTCGGCCTGCGCTTTGGTGGCGGCCGTGACGGCGATGTGGTGAAAAGGAATGTTGTAGCTGGCGGCCAGTTGATAGAAGTCGCGGTGGTTGCTGATGATGGCGCGCAGGTCGATGGGGAGCAGGCCCGATTTCCAGCGGAACAACAGGTCGTGCAGGCAGTGCCCGTCGCGGCTGACCATGATGACCGTGGGCATGGGCGTGTTCATGGCGTGCAGGCGCCACTGCATTTGGTGCGGCTCGGCAAAGTGCTGCAGGTGCGACTTGAGGTCGGGGTAATCGAGCTGGCCGCAGGCGAACTGCACGCGCATGAAAAACAAGCCGGTGGTGGGGTCGTTGAACTGTGCGGCTTCCTCGATATTGCCGCCGTGCTGAAGCAAAAAGCCCGACAAGGCGTGTACCAGGCCCATGCGGTCAGGGCAGGAAAGGGTCAAAACATAGGCTTGTGTCATAGCGCGGCGATTGTCGCAGCAGTAAGCGCTGGTGCCGCGCGGTGCTTTGAAAGCCCGGGCGGCCGCTTGTTGGCAGGCACTTCAGACCTTCATGGATTCAGGGCGACCTTCAGCCCTTCTTCTCGCGCAGCGGGGCGCACACATCGCGCTCTGGCAGCGCAGGGGTTTGTTGCACCCAGTTTGCTTCTAAATCCATAGCTAGTGGAGATTGTCCTGCCTGCGCTAGAACCACTTTTGACGTTAAATTTTGCGGTAAGTGCACGGGGATGCCCCGGCTGCGCAATACATGGCCATTGCCCGCTACCAGCAGCACGGTAGTGCCCGGCGCGCGGGCCGCAGCAGCAGCGGTGGTGATGACGCGCGCCATGCTTTCGTCCCGCGCGATCTGGATGCGCACCATGCCGGGCAGTTGCGCCTCGGGCAGCAAATCGCAGTGGCCTTCTCGCACGGCGGCGAGTTGGGCGGCATAGGCGGCGGGCGCTAATGCGGCGTCGAGGGCCGGCTGGTTCATGGCAGGGCGCATCTTGTCCCGTGGCAAGTTGCCGCCCCATACGGGCACGCCCGCTTGCACCGCCGCCATCACGGCATCGGCATAGTCGTCCCATGGCCACAGCGCGTCGTTCCATTGCAGCGCTGCGCGCACCTCGGCTGCGCTGGCGCTGGCGGTCAACCCCGCTGTGCTGCTGCCGGCGGGCGCCATCTCCATGACCAATGCTGCGAGCTGACCACGCGCCGCCAGCCACTGAACCGCCGTGCGCTCCATGGCGTGGTGAACGGGCGCATCGTGCTGCTCGCCCAGCAGGATGACGTCGGCGGGAAGTAGCTGTTGCAGTGTGTCTGGCCAGCCAGGTGGCGGCTGAGCGGGCGCCGCGTACGCCACCGCCGCAGCCAGACTGGCAACTAAAAGCGTGACCCGCACAGCCGCCCAGCGCAAAGAGCGCGGGATACGGATGTGGGGAGGTGTGAATGGGGCAGTAGCGCGCATGCGCCCATGCTAAGGCGAAGGCGCGCCGGGCGGGAGGCCTGCTTGTGTAAGCCCATAGCGGACGCGGGCCGCTGCCTCGCCCTGATTAGCGCGACGCAGTGAATCACCTGAAACGGCGCCGCAGGCCGGTCATTAACTTTTGCGGACAGCATGACGAATGAGCACTGAACCATGAAAACGCCTGTTTCTGGTGACATGGCGATGCAGCGAAGGCCATTGGTTGGCCATGTTTTGCGAGCACGTACACCGCGCGCTGTTCCCGGCTATGCGGTGGAGTGCGATGGCGTGCGGTGGCGTGCGGTGGTGTGTGATGGTGGAAGCAGCAAAAAGTCAATGCCAAACCGTACCTCCCGGAGAAGTCGAAGGCGTTAGAGTGGCAAGGCAATTTGCCCCATTGGGCAGTCCGATAAACCTGCCGCACGCGCCGGCTCCCCGCGCATCACTCCTCCCACACACCCTACGGAAATCCCACCATGAAGAGAGAAAACCTGGGCCAGGCGCAAGGCGCGCTGGCTATTCAGCCCATTAGTCTGGACGTGCTGCAGGAGAAATATCTCAAGGAGGGCGAGAAGGGCGAAAAGGGAATCGAGGCGCTTTTCCAGCGCGTGGCCCGCGCATTGGCGTCGGTGGAAGCCGAAGGCGAGCGCGAGAAATACGAGGCCTTGTTCCTGGCGAACCTGCAGGCCGGTGCCATCGGCGCCGGCCGCATCATGAGTGCGGCGGGCACTGCGATTCAGGCCACGCTCATCAACTGCTTTGTGCAGCCGGTGGGCGATTGCATTCAGGGCGTGGACGACGAGGGCTTCCCCGGCATCTACGAGGCACTGCGCGAGGCGGCCGAGACCATGCGCCGCGGCGGCGGCGTGGGCTATGACTTCTCGCGCATTCGCCCACGCGGTGCGGAAGTGAAGGGCACACATTCCATGGCCTCGGGCCCGTGCAGCTATATCAACGTGTTCGACCAGTCCTGCTCCACGGTGGAGAGCGCCGGCGCACGCCGCGGCGCACAGATGGGCGTGCTGCGCATCGATCACCCAGACGTGATGGACTTCATCACCGCCAAGCGCACGCCCGGCCGCTGGAACAATTTCAACGTGTCGGTGGGTGTCAGCGACGCATTCGTTCAGGCGGTGCTGGACGACGGGCCGTGGGAACTGGTGCACAAGTCGCGCCCAGGCGTCACCGTGATGGAAACCGGTGCGCGCCAGCGGGATGACGGTCTGTGGGTGTACTCCAGCATGCCGGCGCGGGAACTGTGGGACACCATCATGAAGTCCACCTACGACTTCGCCGAGCCGGGCATTTTGTTTCTGGATCAGATCAACACCGACAACAACCTGCATTACTGCGAAGACATCAACGCCACCAACCCGTGCGTGACCGCGGACACCTGGGTGATGACTACTACAGGGCCGGCGCAAGTCGCTGATTTGATCGGCAAGGACTTTGCCGCCGTGGTGGATGGGCGCGGCTACCGTGTGGAAAGTGCCGGTTTTTTCAAAACAGGCACCAAGCCGGTGCTGCAATTGCAAACCCAAGAAGGACATGCCTTGCGCTTGACGCACGATCACCGCGTGCGCCGGGTAGCTCGCAAAACCCGCTACTGCCTGGAGGTGGAGTGGGCGCCTGCAGGGGAGCTGCAACCGGGCGACGAAGTCATGCTGCATGACCACCGGGCTTTCGGCGGTTGGAGCGGCGCAGGCACGCAGGCCGAGGGCTATTTACTGGGTCTTTTAATTGGCGATGGCACGCTGAAAGAAGACAAAGCGGTTATTTCTGTTTGGGCGCCGGAGCTCAAAGCGGTGGGGCAGGGCGCTGTGACCTACGCCGCATCCGGGGCTGGCGGCATCATCAATGCCGCTGTTCAGGCCGCCACTACCCTGCCGCATCGTGCAGATTTCAAAGGATTCCAAAGACCCATAGCGGATAGGGGCGAGGCGCGCATGTGCAGCGCTGCGCTGCGGCATCTGGCGTGCGGCTTGGGCATGTCGCCAAGTCATAAAACCATCACCCCGGCGATGGAGCGTCAGTCGTCCGATTTTGCGCAAGGCTTGTTGAAGGGCCTGTTTGATGCCGATGGGTCGGTGCAAGGGGCGCAGGACAAAGGCTTGAGCGTGCGCCTGTCGCAGAGCGACTCGGAACTGCTGCAAACCGTACAACGTGTGCTGCTGCGCATGGGCGTGGTGTCCACGCTCTACAAAGACCGCAGGCCAGCCTCCGTCAAATTTCTTCCTGATGGCAAGGGGAGTTCGCAGGAATACCCCACCCGCGCCCAGCACGAGCTGGTCATTAGCGGTGACAACCTGCCCGTCTTTGCCGAGCGCGTGGGCTTTTGTGACACTGCGAAATCTGCACGCCTTGCCGAGGGGCTGGCTCATTACCGCCGCACACCGAACCGCGAGCGGTTTACCGCCACCGTGCAATCTCTGACGGATGCGGGAACGCAAGACGTGTTTGATGTCACCGTGGCCGACGTACACGCTTTTGACGCCAATGGTTTGGTGGCGCACAACTGTGGCGAGCAGCCGTTGCCGTCCTACGGCTGCTGTGACCTGGGCCCCATCATTCTCACGCGCTTTGTGCGGCACCCGTTCGGTTTTGACGGCGTGGCCGCGTTTGACTTTGCTGCGTTTGAGAAATCGGTCGCGCTGCAAGTGCGCGCCTTGGATAACGTGCTCGACGTGACTTACTGGCCGCTGCCCCAACAGCGCGACGAAGCGCACGCCAAGCGCCGCATCGGCGTCGGCTTTACCGGCATGGGCAACACGCTGGCCATGCTGTGCGTGCGCTACGACCAGGACGAAGGCCGCGCCATGGCCGCCCGCATCGCCGAGCACATGCGCGATGCGGCGTACCACGCATCCGTCGACCTGGCCATTGAAAAAGGGCGCTTTCCCAAGTTCGAGGTGGATGGTTACCTGCACCCAGGCACCTTCGCCAGTCGTTTGCCCGAAGCGCTGCAAGCGCGCATTCGCGAGCACGGCATTCGCAACAGCCACTTGCTGTCCATTGCGCCCACCGGCACCGTGAGTTTGGCGTTTGCCGACAACGCATCGAACGGCATTGAGCCGCCGTTTTCCTGGATGTACAAGCGCCGCAAGCGCGAAGCCGACGGCAGCATGTCCGAATACGCGGTGGAAGACCATGCCTGGCGCCTGTACCGCCAGCTCGGCGGCGATGTGAACCAGTTGCCCGACTATTTCGTCTCGGCCCTGGAGATGTCGGCGGAGGGTCACATCGCCATGATGAAAACGGTGCAGCCTTTTGTGGACACCGCCATTTCCAAGACGGTGAATATCCCCGCCGACTATCCCTACGAAGACTTCAAAGGTTTGTACTTGCAAGCCTGGCGCGCCAAGCTCAAAGGCTTGGCGACCTACCGGCCAAATGCGATTTTGGGTTCGGTACTGGAGGTTCACTCTGCGCCGGCCGCCGCCGAGAAGGTCGCACCCAGCGCTATGGCAGCCGCGCCCGCCGTGTCTGTTGATCCGATGCGCACTGTGATCGAAAGCCGTCCAAAAGGCGGTTTGTCTGCGGTTGCAGAAAAGGTCGACTACTGGACGCAGGAAGGGCAGAAACGCCTGTATTTGGTCGTGTCCTTCCTGCCCGTACCTGATCCTGAAACTGGCGGCATGGTCGACCGCGCCATCGAGTTCTTCATGCCGGTCGGACAAAGCGGCGAATCGCAGCAGTGGGTGACTTCGAGCATGCGGTTGCTGTCGCTGGCGGCACGCGGCGGTTTCCTGGAGCGCGCCTTGTCGGACATGCGCAAGGTGGCTTGGGACCGCGGCCCGGTGCGTTTGGGTACGCACCAAAAAGCCAACGGCACCCCCGTGCCCATGTGGCACGACTCTGAAGTGGCGGCCATTGCCTTTGCGATCCAGAACATCCTGGCCCGCCGCGCGCGCCCGCTGGTGGGCTCGGCGCTAGCGTCTGCCGCAAGCGCTGAGGGGGCCGCCACCATGGCGCCCGTCATGGCCGGCAAGAAGTGCACCGAGTGCGGCGCGCACGCCATGATCCGCAAGGATGGCTGCGACTATTGCACGCAGTGCGGTCATATGGGCAGCTGTGGCTAACAGTCTGCGCGGCAAGGTAGCCACGTTTCGGCCGACCTTGCTGGGGCAGCGCAGGCTATGCGGAGCCCTTCGCAGTGGAGGCGCAGTGGAGGAGCAGCGGAGGAATAGTGGTTATACCCAGCGTCGCAGGCATCCATGAATGCGCGTAGCCGTAGAGGTCATGGAAAGCAATATGCGGGAGCGGCGCGGAACAGGTCGCTAATTGCTATTGAATAAATAGCTACTAGCGATTACTGGATAAGCGCTAGAAGCCAATTTGGCTCTAATCTTATTGACTCAGTGCACCACCACTGGGTGCTGAGCCAGGCCGGTATAGCCCTCCAGCGTGTCTTCCACTTCTTCCTCCGTAGGGGCATTGAGCTGCCAGGCTTGAATTTTGAGCTGGAACATCTCGGCCCAGGAGCCGTCGAGGTACACCTCTTTGCCGGTGCGCTTGTCCACGATTTCAAAACCGTGGCGTGCCAGGCGCAGGTCGGCCGTGGTGGTGGGCGCGTCGCCTTTGGCAGCATCGGTTTGTAGATCTTCGTCCGGCAGCATGTGAACCACCACAAAAGATTCCGAGTCGTAAAGCATGTTCATGGTGTTCCTATGGGCTTGCGTCAAAAAGGACACTTTCAGTAGATGGTTGCAGTGTGCAGGAGTTCAAGTCTTTGCGCTGCGTACGGCGCACTGCACCGTCATCCACTCATTCACTCATCCACGCATACGCGTTGGCGACGCGTGCCGACAGCACCCATCCAAGCCTCAAGGGACTTCTTCGCTGCGTAAATCCAGCTGCACAAAGTCGCCATTGGGTTCGGTGACGCGAATGCGCCCGGGCAGGTAGCCCAACCCGGGCGCCAGCCACACCTGTGCCTGCTGGTCATTGGCGCGCCGGGGCAGGCGCTGCAGTTGCAGCGCGGGTGTCTGACCCAGCGGCAAATCCAGTGTCTCTTCGCCCTGCACCGTGAAGGTCCAGACATCCGCGCCACGGGCACTGACCGTGGTCATAGAAATCTCGCTGCCCTTGGTGTATTGCGCAGGGGCGCCGGCTAACAAGCTGGCCAGTTGCAGAAACACGCTGAGGCGGTCTTGCGCCCCTGGCTGTATGGGCGCAGCAGGAGCGCCGCCGCTGAAAGTTACCTGGCCCTGCGCGTAATCAAAGCTGGCGCTGCGCTCCTCTTTGGCCTTGTCTACAAAGCGTTGAGGCTCTAGCCCTTGAGGCGTCAAGCGCCCGGCGCTGTCTTGCGAGCGTGAGCCCAGAAAGATGACTTTAATTTCCTGGTGTGCGTGGTACTCCTTACCATCGTGCTGCCACAACAATTGGGCCCGCGCGCTGTAGCTGAATCCCTTGGATTTGCCGGAAACATCAAAGCCCAGGCGGCGCGAGGCGGGCGGTAGCACCGGCGCTGTGGCAGCAAATTTCGCAGGGTTTTTTTCGGTTGCGGCGGTAGAGGCGCTGGTTTCAGCAAGGTGTGGCGTTGCGGTTTGTGCGGTTGGCGCAGCTGTCGGGGTGCTTGCAGCTGTGCTGTGGCTTTCGGCTGAGTCATTGGTGGGGACATCGCTCGCTGCAGCTGCCTGTAGAAGGGATTCTGGTGCTGGCGCAACAGCAGGTACAACAGCAGATGCAACGCCAGATGCCGCATCGGCCACAAAACCTCTTTTTGCAAGAATCGCGGCGAGGTCTTCTTGAAGTGTGGTGTGCGGCTTGGCGGGCGGCGCTTGCTCGGCGGCTGCCGTCGCAGCCGTAAAAATGCGACGGGGTGCTGGTTTGCGAATCGAAGGCCGTCGGGTGGTTTGCTTCTTGGCGGCGGCTTTGGGGGGCGCAGGACTTTCGCCTGCTGCGACAGGCGCATGTAAAGCCGCCGGCGCAGGAATGGAGCGCGTGACAAATGCCTGAGGTGGCGGCGTAACCGAGACAGGCGTCTCGCGTGTTACAACGCGCGTCAGCAGGAAGCCATGCGCGAGCAATACGAAAGCGGTCAGCAAAAAAAGCGAGGAGCGGCGTGTCATGGCGGGTTGACGTTAACACCGTGCTTTCGCCGTCCTGGGCCCCAGGTATCACTAGCGCCGCCTCGCGTACCATGCCGCGCTAGCGCTTTGACACGTTGCGCCTTGCAGGCCCACCTCATCTGTGGTGCGTCAGAGGTGATACGTCCTATGTGATGCGTCATGCGGCAAGCGCCTCTATCTTGATCCTCTTTCGTATCTCACACCACCATGAAGCTCGCCACCTTGAATGACGGTTCGCGCGACGGCCAATTGGTCGTGGTTTCCCGCGACCTGGCCACTGCGCACTACGCTACCAATATTGCCAACCGTTTGCAGCAGGCGCTGGACGATTGGGGGTTTTTCGCCCCGCAGTTGCAAGACCTGTTCGATGCACTCAATGCCGGACGCGCGCGCCACGCGTTTCCGTTTGACAGCGCGCAGTGCATGGCGCCGTTGCCACGTGCCTACCAATGTTTGCAGCGCGCTGAATCCACCAGCGCTGCAGACCGCCGGCCTGGGCTGCACCAGTTGTCTGGCGATGCACTGCTGGGCCCACAAGACAATATCTCCGCCGCCCGCACCGCACTTGGTGTGGACTTCGGCGCTGGCTTGGCTGTCATCACCGGGGACATACCGCTTGCGGCGTCGTCTGAGCAAGCGCTGGATGGCGTGCGCCTGCTGCTGCTGGCCAACACCATCACCTTGCGCGCACTGGAGGAGCAAGAGCGCAGCGCCGGCCACAGCCCGCTAGTCAGCCGCCCCGCTACAGCCTTTGGCCCTGTGGCCGTCACACCCGACGAGCTGGGCAGCGCATGGCACCAAGGCCGCGTGCAACTCACCCTAGCCATTGGCCTGAACGGCCGCAAATTTGGCCTGTGCGACGCCGCGGCCGGCATGCCCGCAAGCTTTGGAGAAATCCTCGCCGAGGCGTGCGCCACCCGCCCGCTGCGCACCGGCAGCATCGTGTGCAGCGGGCCGCTGCGGGCCTCGCACGGAGCAGACGGCGCAGCCGAAGGCGCCCGCAGCTACGCCACTTTGGCTGCCAGGCGACAAGCCGAGGCTCATAAGGAAAAAGACAACAAAACGGGCTATTTGCAGGCCGGTGATGCGCTGCGAATGGACATGAAGAATCTGGCCGGAGCCAGCCTGTTCGGGGCTATTGAGCAAGGCGTTGTGATCTAGGGACGTCCTGCATAAGTCTCCCTAAGGTCTGGTAGCAGTCAGGTTTTCGTGGCATCGTCACCCTCATGAAGCAATCGAGCCTTGATCTGAACCTCGCCGTCAAAAAAACCCGTAAGCGCGAGCTCTTGGAACAGATGGAACGCATA
>JBBSUJ010000063.1:0-18733 GCA_038235025.1 Burkholderiales bacterium | reverse complement strand
GGCATTCTTATGCAACTTCATCAGCGTGGCTTGGCGCTCCCGGTGGGTTGCAAGGACTCTATCAACTCTTTAAGCACTGCTCGGGCCATGAAGAGTGAATAGCGCTTTTATCTATGCAATCGTCCGGGATGCGACAACTAAGAAAGTTCTTCGAGCGTGATGACTGTCACCCGTTTTCAGATCATTGCCGCAGCGTCCGCTCTGCATTCAACGTCTGACAACCCCCGGGCATCTACCGCACGGCAAAGTGATCAATCGGGGCTAGGCTTTAGTCGTTCGGCAAACATCACCAATGTTGAAAACGGCACTTCACCCACCACGGTCAACCAGGTCGATGCGTTTAGTGGACGCGCGATTGCTCGGGTTGCACCCGCTGCCCAGCGCGCGGTGGCAGATGGCGGCGGGAAAGCTCCGAAGTTCTCAAAAAACAGCGACACGCTGGTCAAACCATCAGCGTAGCTACATTGCGTCGTGCGCGGTCGAGCTGGAGAGACACGACAGCCCTGCCGGCTGAAACCCGGAATGGGCTCGCGCAGAGTCCATGGGCTTTTTGAATCCACACCCGTGCTTTGACGCGTGGAATCTACCACCTGATAACCAGCCACATCGTCCATCGCGCTCGACACGTTATCAAACGAAACCGGTGCGTCCAGCTCCAGCTGCATGAAACTGGCTTGCTCCAGCAAATGTCCATCTGCCGTTACCGTCTGAACCTTAAGTACCAGACCCGAATCACGTTCACTCCAGACTCGGTAACCAAAACGCAGAGCGTCTTTCGGTACCAGCCAGACCACGTCGGCATCGTGACTGGCAACCCGCTCAGTTCCTTTGCGCTCTGCGCTGTAAAAATCATTGATTGATCCTGACAGCTCCTGCTGCGCTTTTGGAAACACAGAAGATGCTATTGCCGATTCGTAGACCACCATTTGCGAAGCAGCAAGAAAGGTTCGCATCTCGCCATCGCGGCGAAAAACAGTTCGCGGTGGACCATCGAGCGCTTCAACACGTTCAATCTGCCGATCGTCACGAAAAGCGTGCCACACGCGTGAGCCTGCCACGTGACCGGCGCTGTTGGTGACCACCAATGTCCCTGCATAGCTGCGAAGTTGAGCTGCGAGGCGAAGTCGCGTAAGCCAACCAGTCACGTCGGTCGGCAAAGCCACCTTGGTTACCGGGGGAGTAGTCTCCGCCGGTAGCCGGCTTTGGTTCGGCAAACCGTTCGCTGGTGTCTGTTCGCCTCGCTGAGAAAAGCTCGGAGTGGCCGCACCGCTGACCAACGAGAAGCTCACAAGCAAAATAACGGCACGCATACCAGGGTCAGCCTAGGCTCATTGTTGTGGCGTCGTTTCAAAGGTTGCGTTACGCAAGAACCCGGCGGGCATTTGCAGAGCGTTTACGCCACCAAACTGTTTGTGTGCGGCTAGCAGTTCGTCCAAGCGTGGGTCACGAATCATGACTTGCGGCGCGTTATCTACTTGCACGATTCGCCCGTCCTCCGCTAACTCGTTGATTGGGAACGCAGGAGCGATCGAGGCAAGTTGCGCGCCTTGAGACGCGTCGTTGCGCAACTCGCCCAAGGAGCTCCAACCAATTGCGGCGACGGCCGCTAGCGAAGCGAACCCAGCAACCATTTTCCATCGAAATGTCGAATCGTTGGCTGCATTTGCTGTCGGGGCAAGGGGCGCGGGTAGCTGCGCAATAGCGGCAATGACACTAGGATTTTCCTGTTTCATCGCGGCGCGCACGCCTTGCAGCAAACGGTGCGTATCTGTCGGGCGCGCGAGCCCGGGAGACCTCATCATGTCGCCGATCAAGTGATAGTTGTGCCACGCTTCGCGTCCTCCTTCGCGATCACACAGTACCAATGCCAGATCCAATTGATCCCCTGTTAGCTCTCCATCGGCTAACGCAGACAGCATTTCGTCCTGAACATATTGCGTATTCATGGAATTCACCTTCCTATCCTGTTATCGACCGGTCATTGCTCGCAATGGCCGCTTTACACGCTCGCCTAACTTAACTGCCTATCGCACCAGTACGAAAAGCACGAACCATCACCACCGTTTGCCCGTCTGGTTCTCGAGCATTGGCTTGACCCGCGCTGAAATCGCTTCGCGTGCGCGAAAAATTCGGGATCGCACCGTTCCGATCGGACAATCCATCGCCAGCGATATCTCTTCATAGCTTAGGCCCTCGATCTCTCGCAGCGTCACCGCTTGTCGCAAATCCGCCGGCAGGGCTTCCATTGCCGAATTAACGGCTTGGGCTATTTCTTGCGCAGCCAACACCGTTTCTGGCGTTTCGTCAGTGCTTTGTTCGTATCTGGGACGGTAAGTTTCATCCTCGTCGTCACCCAG
Organism: Burkholderiales bacterium; assembly: GCA_038235025.1. Classification (GTDB taxonomy): domain Bacteria; phylum Pseudomonadota; class Gammaproteobacteria; order Burkholderiales; family Burkholderiaceae_C; genus Simplicispira. The sequence goes on along the minus strand of JBBSUJ010000063.1, from coordinate 16,376 downwards.
CACTCCGCTTTCGTACGCCACAGGGTTGCGTTTGAGATCCATCAGGAATTTCTTGGCCGTGTTGACCGCAATTCGATAGAGCCAAGTGTAGAACTGCGCCTCACCTCTAAACTGATGCAAGGCCCGATAGGCGCGAATGAAGGTTTCCTGCGCAATATCAGGAATCAGGTCAGTGTCCCGCACCATTCGACCAATTAAACGCTCGATGCGCCGCTGGTACTTGATGACCAGCAATTCGTACGCGCGCTGATCGCCCGCGATGGTTCGCTGTACCAGCTCGAAATCGGCATCAGGCGCGCGCGGTTCGGGAGATTCGGCGGAGGAGGGGTCGGTCATGAAATTGAAGTAGGCCTGTTTGCGAGCCCACAAACCAAGCGGCTAGCGGTCGCATCAAGCTCGGACTCCGGGAGCCGTTTGGAACGGCTCTTCCGGCATTGCGGGTGCGCTACTGGCAGAGGAATATACCGCACGGCGCAGAGCCAGCCACTGGAACGGGTCGTGCGCTCGACGTACGAACATCCAACGGTTGCTTCGTGCATCAGGCAGCTTAATTAGCATACATGCCTGCAAATCCCAACAAACAAGTGCCACATGACCAAGAGGCTCAGAATCTGTCACACCTCCCGAGGCGTCCGGTGAAGAATGAAATTCCCATGCGCTGCCGATCCAAGCGAGCCACCCGGAGGGCTGGTGCAACCAGAGCCGTGCACAGGCAATTGCCGCAGCCGCCCACGCAACAGCAGCACACGCCACGGTCGGGTTAAACCCAAACCTCGAAGACCCATGACCCCAGAACATCCACGCGACCAAATTAGCCAAAGAGGCAATCTGCAATAAGCACAACACGAATCCGAGAATCCGGCATCGCACGAGCCTAAAACGTACGGCTGGCGCGGGGTAACGGCGGGTGGACGCGCTCATGGCGCGTCAAAGAGCACAGAACGCCAGAAACAGCTTTGCCGCACGATCTCAAATGCGCTTGAAAACCAAAGTTCCGTTGGTCCCACCAAACCCGAAATTGTTCTTCATCGCGGTGTCAACACGCATGTCACGAGCTGTATTCGCGCAATAGTCCAACGTGCACTCAGGGTCTTGATTATCCAGATTGATAGTGGGTGCCACTTTTTGGTGGTACAGCGACAGAATGGTGAAAATGCTTTCGATACCGCCGGCGCCGCCTAGCAAATGCCCGGTCATGGATTTGCTGGAGCTGACCACGAACTTTTTGGCGTGATCACCAAACGCTGCCTCAATGGCGCGGGTCTCATTGACGTCACCCAGTGGTGTCGACGTTCCGTGGGCATTGAGGTAGTCGATCTGATCCGCGTTAATACCGGCATTTTTCAACGCGTTCAACATGGCACGGCGCGGGCCGTCCATGCTGGGGGCCGTCATGTGGCCAGCGTCCGCGCTTCTGCCGTAGCCGGTGAGCTCAGCATAAATACGTGCGCCTCTTGCTTTTGCATGCTCATATTCTTCGAGCACTACAACACCCGCACCCTCACCCAATACAAATCCATCACGGTCTCTGTCCCAAGGGCGCGAAGCCGCCTGCGGATCGTCATTGTGTGTGGAGAGCGCACGCATGGCAGCAAATCCGCCAATACCCAACGGCGAGACGGTAGCCTCGGTTCCGCCGGCCACCATGACGTCTGCATCCCCGTACTCAATCATGCGCCCGGCTTCGCCTATGCAATGCAGGCCTGTGGTGCAGGCAGTCACGACCGCAAGATTTGGGCCTTTGAAGCCAAAGCGCATCGAGACATGCCCGGCCACCATGTTGATGATGGAGGCAGGGACAAAAAACGGAGTAATGCGCCGGGGACCACGTAACTCCAGTTCAGCGTGGGTGTTCTCTATCAGCGGCAAGCCGCCAATTCCGGAGCCTATGACGCAACCAATACGCGTGGCGTATTCATCGTCCAGCGCCTCGCCCGTTGGCAGTCCCGCATCGGCCACGGCTTGAGCTGCTGCGGCAATACCGAAATGAATGAAGGAATCCATCGCCCGCGCATCCTTAGCGCTCAAGTAGGATTCCAAATCGAAACCGCGCACTTCACCCGCAATCCTGCAGGAGAAGTTCGAAGCGTCGAACTTGGTGATCTTGCTAATACCGGACTTGCCGGCGAGCAGATTGGCCCAGGCATCGTCCACCGTGTTACCCACGGGGCAGACGCATCCGAGGCCGGTCACAACAACGCGACGACGGCTCATGCGTTAAAACCTTGTGCTGTGTGGCAGGGCGCAGCGCGGCGCGCTGCTCAGGCCTTGGGATTGGCCGTTGCGTAATCGATAGCGTTTTGCACCGTGGTGATTTTCTCGGCATCTTCGTCGGGAATCTCGATGCCGAATTCGTCTTCCAACGCCATCACCAATTCGACAGTGTCGAGAGAGTCGGCGCCGAGGTCGGCGACAAAGGCTTTTTCGTTGGTCACTTGCGACTCTTCAACGCCGAGTTGCTCGGCAATGATCTTTTTGACGCGTGCTTCGATATCGCTCATGTGTTCACTCTAATGTTGCTAAGGTTAATAAGGAGATTCTAGCCGGGTTCATCGGCGCGCCTTTTTGCCGTTTCCGTGAGGCCAAACGGCAGTCTAACGCGTCAATTTACATGTACATGCCGCCGTTCACATGCAGCTCTTGCCCAGTGATGTAGCCTGCTTGCTCGGACGCCAAGAAAGCAACCGCTTGCGCAATGTCTTCTGGCTTGCCCAAATGCCCGAGTGGGATTTGATCCAGCAGCATTTTTTGCTGCGCTTCCGGCAAACCGGATGTCATGTCGGTATCGATAAAGCCAGGTGCGACGCAGTTAACCGTAATGCCGCGGCTGCCCAGCTCACGCGCGAGCGAGCGTGTCATACCTGCTACACCGGCCTTGGCTGCGGCGTAGTTGACCTGACCAGGGTTGCCCGAGGCGCCCACCACGCTGGTGATGCTGATGATTCGGCCAAAGCGCTGCTTCATCATCGGGCGAATAGCGGCGCGACTGACTCGGAAGACTGCGCTGAGATTGGTTCCCAAGACCGCGTCCCAGTCGTCGTCCTTCATCCGCATGGCGAGCTGGTCGCGGGTAATGCCGGCATTGTTCACCAGCACGTGCAGACCACCCTGCTCCTTGACGATGCTGTTGATCAGCGCATCCACCGAAACCGTGTCATTCACATCCAGCACTGCTCCGCGGCAACTTGGATGCTGCGCCAAAGCTCCGCTGATGCGCTGCGCGCCATCCGCCGTAGTAGCAGTACCCACCACTTGAAACCCGCGCCGGGCAAGCTCGTGCGCTATCGCCGCGCCGATACCGCGCGATGCGCCGGTTACCAGCGCAACGGCAGGATTTTTCTCAATGGGCGCGGTCATGCGAGCAATTCCTTGACTTGTTCTAGTGAGGCGGGATCGTAGAGTGCAGCTGCGCTGAGATCGGGATCAATGCGGCGCACCAGGCCCGCAAGCACTTTTCCCGGACCGCACTCAATGATGTGATTCGCGCCCATCGCCTTGAGTTTCTGAACACATTCCACCCAGCGCACAGGTCCAGCGGCCTGTCGAACAAGGGCATCACGAATGGCATCGGGATCGGTTTGTATTGCCACGTCAATGTTGTTGACCACTGGAATCTGTGGCGCAGCCAAGCTAACGTGGGCAAGCGCCTCGCGCAGCGCCTCAGCAGCCGGTCGCATCAGGCCGGAGTGAAAAGGGGCGGAAACCGGCAGCAGCAGTGCGCGTTTGGCGCCAGCCGCCTTGAGCAGCGTGCAAGCAGTGTCCACCGCGGCCTTGCTACCAGCGATCACAGTTTGCGAGGGGTCGTTGAAGTTCACCGCCTCCACGACTTCGTTGACGTTTTGATTGTTTGCGCTCGATACCTCGCGGCAGACAGCGATCACTTTTAAAGCATCAAGCCCCAGGATCGCGGCCATGGCGCCTGTACCTACAGGCACCGCTTGCTGCATTGCTGCGGCGCGCAGGCGCACCAGCGGAGCAGCTTGGGCCAGCGTGAGAACGCCGGCGGCGACCAATGCTGAATATTCGCCCAGCGAGTGGCCTGCCAGTGCGATTGGCACAGCTCCGCCGGTTTGCTGCCAAACCCGCCACACAGCCACACCCGCGACCAACATCACCGGTTGCGTATTAGTGGTGAGCGAGAGTGCCTCTTTGGAGCCCTCACGAATCAACGCGCCCAGGTCTTCCCCCAACGCGTCGGACGCCTCAGCCAGCGCGCCCAAAATGGCAGGATGCTCACCCCAGGCGTCCAGCATGCCCACGGCTTGCGAGCCCTGCCCGGGAAAGACGAATGCAAACAATGCCATACGATCTTCCAAATTTTAAGTAAAAACAGGCTCTTGCGCTTATTCCATAAGCGCAAGCAGCTACATTTTCAGTAGCACCGAACCCCAAGTGAAGCCGCCGCCCACGCCTTCAAGCAGCACCGTTTGACCGGGCCGCACCTGGCCGGAGCGCACGCCATGATCCAGCGCCAGCGGAATCGACGCAGCCGACGTATTGCCGTGCTGGTCTACGGTGACGACCACTTTTTCGGGTGGAATCCTCAGCTTTCGTGCAGTGCTTTGCATGATGCGAATATTTGCTTGATGCGGAATGAGCCAGTCCACCTGATCAGCGCCCATACCCGCTTTTTCAAGCGTGGCGCGAGCCGATTTTTCCAAAACGCCCACCGCTAGCTTGAAGACAGCTTGTCCGTCCATTTTGAGCAGTGGGTCGCCGGAAGCTACACCGCCTGCCACGTGGCCCGGCACACACAAAAGATCCACGTACTTGCCGTCAGCGTGCAAATCACTCGCCAAAATTCCGGGCGTTTCCGACGCCTCCAAGATCACAGCACCTGCCCCGTCGCCGAACAGAACGCAGGTCGTGCGGTCAGAAAAATCAAGCAAGCGACTGAATATTTCAGATCCCACCACTAGCGCGCAGCGCGCACTGCCTACCCGCACCATGGCGTCTGCCACCGTCAACGCGTAAACAAAACCGCTGCAAACCGCTTGCACGTCAAACGCCGGGCAGCCGTTGGCACCCAGCTTGTTTTGCAAAATACAGGCGGTTGACGGGAACACCATGTCGGGCGTCGAAGTCGCGACGATGATGAGGTCAATTTCGTTCGCGTCCCGTCCGGCCGCTTTCAGTGCGTGACGCGCAGCGTCTAACGCCATGTCGCTGCACTGCACGCCATCCGCCGCAAAGTGACGAGCACGAATGCCTGTGCGCTCGGCAATCCATTGATCGGAAGTCTCTACGCCGTCTTTTGCCAGCTGCGCCACCATATCGTCGTTGGAGACGCGCCTAGGCGGAAGGTGGCTACCAGTGCCGGTAATGCGGGAGTAGGAATTCATAGAGCAGAGGGCGACTGCGGAGCCGCGCTAGGTTCGGTCTGGGAGACCCTTAGCAGTGCAGCAGCACTATCGATGCGCTGTCGCACACGCTCCAGCAGCTGGTTTTGCGCTGCATCATACGCGCGGCCCAAGGCCAGCTCGAACGCCAATTCATCGGCCGAACCGTGGCTTTTGAACACCAAACCGCGCAACCCCAGCAAGGCTGCGCCGTTGTAGCGCCGGTAGTCCATTCGCTTCATCAACGCGGCCAACACCGGGTAAGCGACCAAGGCCGCCATCTTGGTAAAGACGTTGCGTTTAAATTCTTTTTTCAAGCCGCCGACAATCATGGACGCTACGCCCTCGCTGGCTTTGAGTGCCACATTGCCGACGAATCCATCGCACACCACTATATCCACTGTGCCTTTGAAGATGTCGTTACCTTCCACGTTTCCGTAAAAATGGATAGTGCCGGCTTCACTCGCGGCGCGCAGCAATTCTCCGGCGCGCTTGATTACGTCGTTGCCTTTGATGGCTTCCTCGCCAATGTTCAGAAGTCCCACGGTAGGCTGGGCAGCCCCCCCCAGCGCGCCGACCAGCGCAGAGCCCATCACGGCAAACTGCAACAAATGCTCGGCACTGCAATCCACGTTGGCTCCTAGATCGAGCACCGTGGTGGCACCACCTTTGTCGTTGGGAAGCTGACTGGCGATCGCAGGCCGGTCGATACCGTCAAGTGTTTTGAGCACGTAACGCGCAATCGCCATAAGCGCCCCCGTGTTTCCGGCAGACACTGCGGCGTCAGCAGCACCGCTCTTCACCTGCTCAATAGCAATGCGCATGGAGGACTGCTTTTTGCGACGCAACGCGACCTCAACAGCGTCATCCATAGCCACGACTTCGCTGGCCGGTACGACGCTCGCACGGCTATGCGAGAAGCCCGCCAAAGCATCCGGCAGGCCAACCATGAGCAGGCGCGCCTCTGGGTACGCATCTAAAAAACGGCGGCAAGCCACCAAGGTGATGCGAGGGCCATGGTCGCCCCCCATGCAATCGACTGCCAGTGTGGTCATGAATGAGTGCGTTAAAAAAGACGGAACACGAACAATGGTCGCCAAATGAACAAAAAGCCCGTGCTACAGATTTTGTAGCTACGGGCTTATAGCCAGCGCTTTAGCGCCGGGAAATCAGGCTTCGGACTTGTTCTTAAGCACTTGGCGACCACGATAAAAGCCGTTGGGGCTTATGTGGTGGCGCAGGTGCACTTCACCGGTGGTGGGCTCAAGTGCGATTCCGGGCACGTTCAGCGCATTGTGCGAACGATGCATACCGCGCTTGGAGGGAGATTTTTTGTTTTGCTGAACGGCCATGATTGGCTCCTGGGCGGAATGGGGGTTGGTAGAAACGCGATTCTGCCCAGCAGGGCGTTCTGTAAAGTACGCCAGCGGGATTCGCGAGAAGCCTGCGATTATAGCGCAGGCAAAATTCGGGAAACCTATTTGCTTTCTTTGCCTATGCGCAGACCCGCCAGAGCGGCAAACGGGTTGGGCCGCTCAGCTTCTGCGGCTTCAAAAGCCTCGTCGCTGACACTCATGGGAAGTTCAGATGGACAAGCCTCGTGCATGGGCACCGCTGGCAACGACATCAGCAACTCATCTTCGATCAGGTCATGCAGGGAAAACTCGCGGCTAATAGCCAACAAATCTTCTTCGGAATCGTCGTCCAAGGCTTCTGCTGTGGCCTCGTCCGCAACGAAGCGAAACCATTGCGCAACATCCAACGGGACATCCACTGCTGTCAGGCAGCGCTGGCACTGCATGGGCAATACGCCGTGTGCTTTGAGGTGCAACCACAACTGCAGCGAACCCACGCCGCCCACGGGCGGGCGCACTTCACCGCGCGTCTCCCAGTCGACGCGCAGGTCAGGGTGCAAGCCCTTCGCTTCCTGCGCAAGGCGCTCGTATTTCAATAGCGAATCGTGTCCGGCCAAATGCGCGCCAGCCTGCACAAAAGCCTTGACGTCCAGTCGATCAGGGGAGTATTCCTTGGTCATGAAGAGCAGTGTAAGAGAATCAGGCATGCCTTTCAAAGACCTACAAAAACACGCGCCGTCTCGCGCGCTTGTGCTGGGATCGAGCTCGCGCTACCGGCGCGAATTGCTTGAGCGAATGCGTTTGGATTTCACCACCGCATCACCCGAAATTGACGAAACCCCTCAGGCGGGTGAATCACCCCGTGCTCTGGCCCTGCGTTTGGCGCTTGCCAAGGCGAAGGCGGTAGCGGCTTTGCACCCTGAGGCCATCGTGATCGGTTCTGACCAAGTCGCCGATTTGGCGGGCGAGCCGCTCGGCAAGCCTGGCGACCACACTCGAGCCACGGCACAGTTGCGCCGGATGAGCGGGCAAACGGTGGTCTTCCAGACGGCTTTGGCCGTGATTTGCGCGGCCACTGGATTTGAAGCGATCGATATTGCCGCTGTGCAGGTGCGTTTTCGCGTGCTGAAAGATGATGAAATAGAGCGCTATCTTTGTGCGGAGCAGCCTTATGACTGCGCGGGCAGCGCTAAAAGCGAGGGACTGGGCATTGCTCTGCTTGAGGCGATTGACAGTGACGACCCCACCGCGCTCGTTGGCCTGCCCCTTATTCGCGCCTGCCGCATGCTGCGGGCGGCAGGGCTTACGCTGCCATGAGTGCGCCCGCCAAGGCCCCCTCCATCACCCGCGGTTGTCTGCTGCTGGTCCCTGCCCCGCTAGATTTCGGCTGCGAGACACAAGCCCCGCTGGAGGATGCACTCCCAGCGGGTACATTGCTGGCCGCCTCGCGTACCACGCACTGGATTTGTGAAAACGCCAAAACTGCGCGCGCTTACCTGAAACGTATCGACGCTCTGCACCCACTGGCCTGCATATTGCAGGAACAGAACATCAAGGAATTGCCACGTTTCGTACACAAAAAAGGCGATCACGGCGCGCAAGGAAACGCGGCTTTTAACGCACGTAGCCTGCTTGCTCCAGCGCTGGACGGTCACGATGTAGGCCTACTGAGTGAAGCTGGCATGCCTGCTGTGGCAGATCCCGGCAGCTCAGTGGTGCGAGCGGCTCACGAGCTTAAGCTGCGCGTGGTGCCGTTGGTAGGACCGGTGTCGCTCCTCCTCGCGCTGGCCGCCAGTGGGCTCAATGGTCAAAATTTTGCCTTTGTGGGCTACTTGCCGCAGGAGTCGGCTGAGCGCGCGCAGCGGATCGCGGCGCTGGAAGCGCTGGCGGTAAAAACCGGGCAAACACAGTTATTCATTGAGACCCCTTACCGCAACGCCGCCCTTCTGCAGGCGCTGTCTCACACGTTGAAGCCGACCACGCGGCTAGCAGTGGCCAGTGGTTTAACGCTGCAAGATGCCTGTATTCGCAGCATGGCGGCCGCGCAGTGGCGGGGAGTGGAGGCACCTGGGCGCAACACGCCGGCGGTGTTTGCGATCGGGGTCTGACCATCAGTTTCGGTGGTCGACGTCGTTTTCCCGGCGCGGAAACAGGTGGGGCCTGGCACAAGCGGAAGAAATCCCAGCCTTAATGCTGCTGGTGCGCTACCTGTGCGATCAGCGTCACCAGCGCAATACCGCCCAACAGCCAAAGCACCTGCACCACCGTTTGGCCCGCTGACAAACGCTTTTGCAGTTGGGGGATCAGGTCTGCCAGCGCTACATATAAGAAGCTGCTGGCAGCAACCACAATGAAATAGGGCAAGGCGAAGTTTAGGCGGTCAAGCAGCAAATAACCGACGACACCGCCCAGCGCCGTAACCGAGCCAGCCAGTGATACCTTGATCAGCGCCATGTGCCGGCTCGGGCTGCTCTGGAGCAGTACCACCAGGTCTCCCATGTGGTGCGGTACCTCGTGCGCCAGCACCGACAGGGCCGCCACCCACCCCAGCCGCACATCGGCCATGAAGGCGGACGCGATCAGGATGCCATCGCCAAAGCAGTGAAAACTGTCTCCTGTGAGCACGGCCCAGCCACCTGCTCGGTGATGTTGGTCGTGGTGGTTACTCTCACCTTGGTGATGTACGTGGCCATGTCCTGCATGCGCATGGTGGCCGCCGTGTTCGTGCCCGTGGTGCCACAGCTCGGCTTTGTCCAGCAAGAAGAAAAACACCAAGCCGACGAGCAAGGTGGTGAACAGCTCGTGCGGCTCCACTCCGGCTTCGAACGCCTCCGGCAGCAAATGCATAAAGGCGGTAGCCAGCAGCGCTCCCGCCGCCAGACTGAGCAAATGCTGCGGGCCTACGCGGTTTCCGTCGCTGCCCAGACCGGCGCGCAAAAGCAATGCTGCCAGCCACACGCTACCAATGCCCGCCAGCAGCGTGGCCAGAAAAATTACTATCAATGTCATAGCTGTAAATCGTTGCTCAATAACCGCGAACCGGCGTTTTACCGCTTAGCTTTTCGACTTCGAGAAGACGCCTGCGAACCGAAGGCTAGGGAGCCGCCATTGTCCGCTTCCCAAAGCGCTCTTTCTTTTGCAATTCGACAGGCGGTCCTGAATGCGTCGACAGATCAAAAAGTAAACGGCGGGCACGCCATCACCGCGGCGCGTCCTGAACCGGTTGAAGCGCTCAGCCACAGCCGAGCGCTTCAACCGCCTCGCTTACGCAATCAAGCCTTTGAGCAGCGAGCCCTAAATGCGCCGATCAACGCACACCATGCTCACCATGCTCACCATGCTCACCAAACCATGCCATGGCTTTTTGCCAACCGTCTTTGGCAGCGGCTTCACGATAGCTGGGGCGGTAATCGGCGTGAAAGGCGTGGGGAGCATCGGGATAGATCACGATGCGCGAAGCCTTGGCCGGTGCCGAACCTTCTTTCAACGCGGTGCGCATACGCTCCACCGATGCTTGGGGAATACCGGTGTCGGCCTCGCCATACAACCCCAGCACCGGCGCACGCAGGATGGGAGTTAGCTCAAGCGGGTGCTTGGGAGTGAGCGCTGTAGAAGCGCCTTCCATACGACCATACCAAGCGACGCCCGCTTTGACCGGGCCATGCGCAGCGTACAACCACGTAACGCGCCCGCCCCAGCAAAAGCCGGTGATGCCCAACCGGTCGGCGTCGCCGCCCTGCGTGTTGGCCCACTGCACCGCGCCATCCAGGTCGGCCATGACTTGTCCACCAGGCACTTGGGAAACTAGCTCGGCCATCAGTTTCGATATGTCGCTGTATTTGGAAGGGTCGCCTTGGCGGGCATACAGGTCAGGCGCAATGGCGAGATAGCCTGCCTGGGCCAAACGGCGGCACACATCGGCAATGTATTCGTGCACTCCAAAAATTTCCTGAATCACCAAGATCACCGGCAAGCCGGTTTTGCCGGCCGGCTTGGCTTGGTAAGCCGGTACTTTGAAGCCGTCCTGCTCATAGTGAATGCGCCCCGCATCCAGCCCACCAGCAGAAGTCGTGATTGCGGTTTGCGCCATCAACGGCGCAGCGGCTGCGGCGTAGCCCAGGCCTACCGCCGCCTGCAGCACAGTGCGGCGGCTCGCGCCCGCTTCGGTGCTTCGACCCGGAGCCAGGGAATCAACATCAGCACGAATATTTTCAAACGACGTACAAGCTTCTCCACAAAAGCGCATCGCAGCGGGCGCAGGCCAAAGCGGCGGGTCTAAGGCGATGCGGCGCGTTCTGCGCAGTGGGATAGGCACGCTTGAGCCGCCGCCGACGAGCGCCTACAGCGCCCGCCGCTCTTACTGTGTATGGTGCATTCTTTGGACTTTTTTACTTCGGACGCACCGCCATGAACATTCTGCTCACCGGCTCCACCGGCTTTATCGGCAACACCTTCAAACGCGCGCTGGAAGCTGCGGGCCACACAGTGCGCGGAGGCGTTTCGCCCAAGCACAAGAATCCCCAGGCTGATCAAGTGCCCATGGATTTCACGCGCGACACCACCCCCGCCGCGTGGCTACCGCGCTTGCACGGAATCGATGCCGTGATCAACGCCGTGGGCGTTCTGCGAGACACCCCTGGACGCCCCATCGACGCAGTGCAGCGGGCCACTCCCATCGCGCTTTTTGATGCCTGTGCTCAAGCGGGCGTGCGGCGCGTGGTGCACATCTCGGCTTTGGGGATTACAGGCAGCAGCACGGCATACGCGCAAACCAAGCTTGCTACCGAGGCGCATTTGCTGGCGTTGGCACAGCAGGACAAACTGCGGCCGGCCATCCTGCGACCCAGCATTGTGTTCGGCAAGGGCGGCGACAGCAGCGCGCTGTTCATGAACCTGGCACGGCTGCCCATCGTGGTGCTGCCCGGCGCAGTGATTGAGGCGCGCGTGCAGCCCGTTTCCGTACACGACCTGGCGCGTGCCGTTGTTGCTTTGGTGGGCTCAGCGAATGAGCAGACCGGCATCATCGAATGCACCGGGCCCGAGGCGCTTTCCATGGGCGACTTTATCGCCAGCCTACGCCAGCAGCAGGACCACGGCCCCGCCAAAGTACTGCGCCTGCCGCAGGCGCTTACCATGCTCAGCGCCCGCATTGGCGACGCCGTTCCCGCGTCGCCCTGGTGCACTGACTCGCTTGCCATGCTGGGCGGCGACAGCACCGGCAACCCCGCTGCCTTTGAGCAACTGCTGGGAAGGCCTGCCGTGCACTACCGCGACTTGGTGGGCACCGCGTGGCGCTGAAAAGCGTGATCAACTAAACCGTGCCGTCCAGCGAACGCAGTTCTCAGACCAATCGCCAAAGTCCCGACACACCCCTGGGCGCGGATAGCGAGGACGTTTGCCGCACACTTTTTGTACACCGCTGCGCCATGCTGGCTCACCGGCCGGTATTTCTAGGCAGCGAGCTGCCGCAGGCGGGGTACGCGCAAATGCAAAGGCAAGTGATGGCTCTAACGGCGGGGCAGCCAAGCGTTCGCTGCCAGCTAGTCTTCCAGGAAAACCGACACAGCCGCCGCAACAATGCATGGTTTTGAAGCACTGATTTTCCACTGTTAAAATTATGCCAGAATTGGCCTGTAGCGCTTATCCTGAATGGGTTTACAGCTATTATTAAAGTAGCATTTCGGCTGAAGGGAGGCCGTGCCGTCAATAAACGCCCAGCGCAAGCCCGGTCGCCAGTGCCTCGCCCAGCGCGCGGCAGCGCTCCAGGTCCCCGTCGTTGATGTGCTTCGTTGCCAAAATCGCCTCCGCGGTCTGCGCGTGCGTGCAGACAATCAGCGGCTCGGACACGGCTTTAAGCCGCCAGCCCGTGGCGATGCGGGCCATTTGGCGGGCTGCGTGGCTGCCGTCGCTTCCGGCGCAGATCAAGCTGGCATATGGCCGGCCGTTGATCTGCTCCAGCGCCGCGTAATAGCATCTGTCAAAAAAATCTTTCAGCTGCCCGCTGATCGCCGCCAGGTTTTCTGGCGTGGCAAACACATACCCGTCGGCTGACAACACATCTTGCGGGCCGGCGTCCGCTGCGTGTAGCAACCGCGTTGCCACGCCCTCCTCCGCCTGCGCACCGCGCTGCGCTGCTTCGGCCATCTGCCGCGTGCCCTCGGTCATCGAGTGGTAGACGATCAGCAGTGTTTTGGAAGCACCCATAGCGCGACCAGGCCGGCGGCTACAGCGCCATGGATGGCCGTTCGGCCATCGCCGCGCGCCAACGCGCCAGCTCCAGGTGCTGCTCGCCGGGCTGGCGTTTGACGATACGGGCAAAGTCGACAGCCACCACGGCCGTAATGTCGGCCACGCTGAAGTGCTCCCCCGCCACAAAACGACGCCCTGCAAGACGGGTGTTCAGCATGTCAAAAAACGCATCCACGCGCGTCAAGCCGCGCTCTGCCAAAGCCGGAATCTGCGCATAGTTCAGATGACCGGGCAGCGCCCTGTTGACCATGGCAGGCGCACTGTTGCGCAGCGCCTCGGCGATCGCCAACAAGCCTTCGAGCTCCATGCGCCAGTTCCAGCTAGCGACCTCGGCTTTTTCCTCGGGCGTACCGCCCAACAGCAGGGGGTTCGGAAACCGCGCCTCCAGATAAGCCGCAATGCCGGCGTTATCGGATAGCACCAAACCACCGTCGGTGCGCAGGGCCGGCACGGTGCAATGCGGGTTGACCGCGCGAAACGACTCGCTCATTTGCTCGCCTGAGCGAAGGTCCACCGGCACCGTCTCATGCACCACCTTCTTCTCCGCCAAAAAGATGCGAGCTCGGCGTGGGCTTGGGGCTGTGGCGCAGTCGTAGAGAGTCATCATGGGGCGGTCCTTTGTTCACCAAGGTGCACGCCGAGGTGGCTTGTCGTGGTGCCGCGCTTCACGGTATCAGGGGCAAGAGTGTCACGAGTGTCAAGCCTGGGAGGTGCAGTGGCTCACTTGGAACCAGACGCTAGTGCGTCCTGCGTCTTGGTATCAAAATCTCCCGCGTCGTGACGCTCGTGCAACTGGTTGGCTAAATCGCCAAAAGTGCGATTGACTTTGCGGCCACGCTGCACCGCCGGGCGCTGTGCGATCTGCTCGGCCCAGCGCTGCACGTGCGTGTATTCCTGCACCTGCAGAAATTCACCTGCCTCATACAACTGACCCGCGACCAACGCGCCGTACCAAGGCCAGATGGCTATGTCGGCAATGGTGTAGTCGGCCCCGGTTATGAATTCATGCTCAGCCAGGCGCTTGTCCAGCACATCCAGCTGGCGTTTGACCTCCATCGCGAAACGGTCAATCGGGTACTCCAACTTTTCCGGGGCGTAGGCGTAAAAGTGGCCAAATCCACCGCCCATAAACGGCCCGCTTCCCATTTGCCACATTAACCAAGACAGACATTCGGCGCGCTTGGCAGGCTCATTTGGCAGGAATGCGCCAAACTTTTCTGCCAAGTGCATCAAGATCGCGCCCGACTCGAACACGCGAATCGGGTGGGCAGCATCACTGCGGTCCATCAATGCGGGAATTTTGGAGTTAGGGTTGACCGATACAAAGCCGCTGCCGAACTGGTCGCCGTCTTGAATCTTGATGAGCCACGCGTCGTATTCCGCACCACTGTGCCCCGCAGCCAGCAACTCTTCCAACATCACGGTGACCTTGACGCCATTGGGAGTCGCCAGTGAATAAAGCTGTAGCGGGTGCTCACCTACCGGCAGCTCCTTGTCGTGCGTAGCGCCTGAAACAGGCCGGTTAATGCTGGCGAATTTGCCGCCGTTTTCCTTGTTCCAGAGCCAGATAGCGGGAGGGATGTACTCAGTTGAGGTAGTCATATTGAGAGCTTTCAAAGCCTAGCAAATAAAGAAGGTGACCGCGCAGCCACGTGTGAAATGAGTGTAGCGATGGGGCCTTGCTGGTGTGGGTGTCGGAGAACAAGTCCACGTGGGGCTGAAGGGGCTACTTTATGAACCAACGCCCCGGCGGCGCGACTGTTGCATGCGTCTGCAGCGCGCCGGCGCGCCCGTTAAGCCCAAAGGCGTCGCCCCAGCTTTCGCAACTCGCTGAACCACAACACCCCACTGGCCATCACCAAGCACACGCCCCATTGGCTGGCTGAAAGCGGCACCGTGCCGAAGGCAAGGTTGAGAAAGGGAAGATGCACCACCGCAACTTGCAGCGCAGCCGACAAGGCCACCGCGCCCCACAGCCAGTGGTTGGAAAACGCCGACCGGAACGCTGAAGCAGTTTCAGAGCGCACATTGAAACAGTTGAACAACTGGGTTAGCACCAGTACCGTGAAGGCGGCCGTGCGCGCAAGTTCCACGCTGTGCGGACCTGCGCCCAACCAGGCCGCCACTGGCTCGAGCAAACCGCCAGTCAGGAACAGGTCGAGCGTCAACAGCGTCAGCACTGCCATCACGATGCCCAGTTCGGCCACGCCGAGGCCCATGCGCACATCAATCACCCGCTGGCTGCGCGGGCGTGGCTTGCGGGCCATGACATCCTCGCTAATCGGATCCAACCCCATGGCCAGCGCCGGCCCACTATCAGTAATCAAATTGATCCACAGGATTTGCGTGGCCAGCAGCGGCAGCACCACGGCACCACCGGAGCCGGTCGCTGTGGCCGTAAGCCCGATGACGCTGGCACCGACCACCCCCAGAAAGACGGTCAGCACTTCTGCAATGTTGGACGAGAGCAGGTAGCGCAGGAACTTCTTGATGTTGTCCAGCACGCCCCGCCCTTCGCGTACCGCTTGCACGATGGTGGCGAAGTTGTCATCGGCCAGCACCATGCGCGCGGCCTTCTTGGTCACCTCGGTACCTGCCATACCCATAGCGACGCCGATGTCGGCGGCTTTGAGCGCCGGCGCATCGTTGACACCATCGCCGGTCATGGCGACCACGTTGCCCGCGGCCTGCAGCGCCGTGACGATACGCAGCTTGTGTTTCGGTGCCACGCGCGCGAAGACCGAGGTTTGCTGCGCCGCGGTGGTGAATTCCGCTTCGTCCAACGCGTCCAGCTCCGGTCCCGTCAGCACCGGTGCGCCGGATTCGACAATGCCCAGATCGGCCGCAATGCGTGCAGCCGTGCGCGGGTGGTCGCCAGTGATCATCATCACGCGGATACCGGCTTGGTGCGCGTGCTCAATGGCAATTGCCGCCTCGGCGCGCGGCGGGTCGATGATGCCCACGGTGCCGAGGTAGACCAGCTCTTGCTCGAGCTTGGCGGCGTCGTTGGTGTCGTTCGGAATTTGGGCGTCTGCCGCCAGCATGCGGCGCGCCACGCCAAGGGTGCGCAGCGCGGCGTCGGTCATGGCGTCCACATCGGCCAGGATGCGGGCGCGCGTGGCGTCGTCCATTGCCACCACCTCGCTGCCCCGCAGCATCCGCGTGCAATGCGCCAGCAGCACGTCGGGCGCGCCCTTGGTAAACAGCACGCACGCGTCGGCGTTCGCGTGGTCCAGCTCCAGCGTGGACATCATCTTGCGCTCTGAGGTGAACGGAATTTCACCAATTCTCTCGTACCGGTCGTTGGGCGCCCCCGGGGCCTCCCCGGCGCCCCCCCTGCGGCCCGCCCCCACGGCACCCGCCGGACGCGGGGCGCCCCGCCCGCCCCCCCTCCCCCGGGCGGCGTGGGGAAGCGGGGCCTTGCCGGGCCGGG
>JBBSUJ010000062.1:0-19097 GCA_038235025.1 Burkholderiales bacterium | reverse complement strand
TCGTACCGGTCGTTGCGCGCAGCGGGCTCGTCCGCGCCGCCCAGCTTGCGCGCAGCCACCAGGAAAGCCGCGTCAGTCGGGTCGCCCTGCACGACCCACTTCCCCATGTCGTCTTGCTGAAGCGCGGCATTGCCTGCCAGGCAACCGCCGCCGAGCACGGCCAGCAGCTCATCGCGCAAATTTCCGTTGTTCTGGTCGGTCAACTCGGCGCCATCGACCTCGACCCGCCCCTCGGGCGAGTAGCCCACGCCCGTGATGTTGCTGCATCCCGAGGCCGTCATCACGCGCTGAATGGTCATCTCACCGCGTGTCAGAGTGCCGGTCTTGTCCGAGGCAATGACGGACGCCGAACCAAGTGTTTCCACAGACGCCAGTTTCTTGACGATGGCATGCCCAGCCGCCATACGGCGCACGCCTATCGCCAGCACCACCGACAAAATGGCCGGCAACCCCTCGGGCACCGCGGCCACGGCCAGCGACACACCCAGCAGCAGCACCTGTACTACGTCGGCCATGCCGTGGATGTCGGAAATAAGCAGGATGGTGCCCACCACTGCCGCCGCAATCACCACCGCGGCGAGACCCAACACCTTGCCCAGATAAGCGATCTCACCCTGCAGCGGCGTCAACTTGTCCGGCGTGGCGTCCAGCAGCGTGGCGATACCGCCCATCTCGGTGTCCATTCCCGTGGCAGTGACGACCGCATGCCCGGTACCTTGGGCGATGGCGGTGCCCTTGAACACCATGTTCAGCCGGTCGCCTAGCGCAACCGGCGTCAGCAAAGGTTCCGCGACCTTCAGCACGGCCTCGCTCTCGCCCGTGAGCGAGGACTCCAGCACGCGCAACGCTGCGGCCTGCGTCAGGCGCGCGTCTGCGCCCACGGCGTCGCCTTCTGCCAGTACCAGCAGGTCGCCCTTGACCAGCTCCGCGCTTGGCACACGGGCCACGGCGGCGCCGCGCATCACCGCCGATGTGGCAGTGGTCATTTTCGCCAACGCAGCCACGGCTTGCGCCGCCTTAGATTCTTGCAGCCAGCCCAGCACCGCATTCAAAACCACCACGGCGGTGATAACGATGGCATCCAACGGCCAGCCGGCCAAGCCCTCTTCACCGCGGCCTTCGAACCACCAAGCGGCCAACGCCACGGCCGCCGCTGCCCCCAGTAGATAGACCAGTGGGTCACGCAACTGCGCCAACGCGCGACGCCAGGTGGGTACCGGGGGCACGGCGCGCAGTTCGTTGCGGCCGTCCTGCGCCAACCGCTTGGCAGCCTCCTCGGTGCTGAGACCTTGCTCCAGGTCGGTGCCGAGCGACAGCGCCAGGGCTGCGGCGTTGATCGTCGACGGATCGGCCGGCTTGTCAGGCCGTACCCGCGCCTGCAATGCCGACTCGCTCATCGGGTCATCTGCTGCCATAAGTCCCACGCCTGGGCGAGTGGTAGCCGCTCAACTTCAGGAAGCTCACGCCAGCCAGCGCCAGTCGCGCACCTCAGGCAGGTCGTCGCCATGCTCGGCGATGTAAAGCTTGTGGCGCTCGATACGGCTCCAGTAGCGCGCCGTTGCGCGCTCGACCTCGCTCGCCAGTCGCGGAACGCGCCGCACCACGTCCAGCGCCAGCTGATAGCGGTCGAGGTTATTCAGCACCACCATGTCGAAAGGCGTGGTGGTGGTGCCCTCCTCCTTGAAGCCACGCACATGAATATTGGCGTGGTTATTCCGCCGGTAGGTCAGCCGGTGCACCAGCGACGGGTAGCCGTGGAAAGCGACGATCACCGGACGGTCGGTCGTGAACAGGGCATCGAAATCCCGGTCTTCCAGGCCGTGCGGGTGTTCAGACTGCGGCTGCAACACCATCAGGTCGACCACGTTGACGAATCGAATTCGGATGCCGGGCACGTCTTCGCGCAGCAGCATCACTGCGGCAAGCGCCTCCAGCGTGGGTACGTCGCCAGCACAGGCGATCACGACGTCGGGCTCCTGATCACGGGCAGCATCTTCAGTGCCGGCCCATTCCCAAACGCCTGCTCCAGCGGCGCAGTGGCGCACGGCAGCGTCCATGTCCAGCCACTGCCACGACGGCTGCTTGCCGGCCACGATGACGTTGACGTAGTGGCGGCTGCGCAGGCAGTGGTCGGCTACCGACAGCAAGCAGTTCGCGTCTGGCGGCAGGTAAATACGCACCACGTCAGACGACTTATTGGCCACGTGGTCCATAAAACCCGGGTCCTGGTGCGACAGGCCGTTGTGGTCCTGCCGCCAGACGTGGGAGGTGAGCAAGATGTTCAACGAGGCAATGGGCGCGCGCCACGGGATCTTGCGGCTCACTTTCAACCATTTGGCGTGCTGGTTGAACATCGAGTCGATGATGTGTATAAACGCCTCGTAGCACGAGAACAGGCCGTGGCGTCCCGTCAGCAGATAGCCCTCGAGCCAACCTTCGCACAGGTGCTCGCTGAGCACTTCCATCACCCGGCCGTCGGCGCTGAGGTCGGTATCGTTCTCCACCGTCTCGGCCATCCAGGCCTTGCCCGACACGTCGTACACCGGGTTCAGCCGGTTTGACGCCGTCTCGTCGGGGCCGAACAGGCGGAAGTTGGCGCTCTCCAGGTTGAGCCGCATCACTTCGCGCAGGAAGCCGCCAAGCACGCGTGTCGCCTCACCTTCCACCGCACCGGGCGCAGACACGGCGACGGCATGTTCATGCAGGCGCGGTATCACCAGTGCCTTGAGCAACTGCCCGCCATTGGCGTGCGGGTTAAAGCCCATGCGGCGCTTGCCTGTCGGCGCGATCGCCGCGAGCTCTTCGCGGAACTTGCCTGCAGCGTCAAACAACTCTTCGGGCTTGTAGCTCTGCAACCACGCTTCCAACTGTTTCAGGTGTTCGGGCTTGGTGAACTTCGCAATCGGCACTTGGTGAGCGCGCCAGGTCCCCTCCACGGGCAGGCCGCCCACTTCCTTCGGCCCGGTCCAGCCCTTGGGCGTGTTCAGAATAATCATTGGCCAGCGCGGGAGCACGGGTGGCTGCGCAGCATCGGGCGAACGCGCAGCAGTCTGGATGTGCTGGATTTGCGCCAACGCCTTGTCCAGCGTGCCGGCCAGGCTTTGGTGCACCAGCGCAGGGTCATCGCCTTCGACGAAATGCGGCTCGTAGCCATGACCCCGCATCAGCGCAATGAGGTCGTCGCGGTCGAGGCGAGCCATCACCGTCGGGTTGGCGATCTTGTAACCGTTCAGGTGCAGGATGGGCAGCACCGCGCCGTCGCGCGCAGGGTTCAGGAACTTGTTCGAATCCCAACTCGCCGCCAGGGGACCGGTTTCGGCCTCGCCGTCGCCAACGATGCAGGCCACGATCAGGCCCGGATTGTCAAAAGCAGCACCGTATGCATGGGCGAGCGAATAGCCCAACTCGCCGCCCTCGTGGATAGAGCCTGGGGTTTCGGGCGCTACGTGGCTGGGAATGCCACCGGGCCAAGAAAACTGGCGAAACAAGCGCCGCATGCCACTGCGGTCGCGCTCGATGGCGGGGTAGTGCTCGGTGTAAGCACCCTCAAGATAGGTGTTGGCGACGATGCCGGGGCCGCCGTGCCCGGGGCCAACGATAAGCAGCATGTCAAGTTCGTGCGCCTTGATCAGCCGGTTCAGATGCACGTAGATCAGGTTCAAGCCGGGCGTTGTGCCCCAATGCCCGAGCAGACGTCGCTTGATGTGCTTCAGCTCAAGCGGCGTTTCAAGCAGGGGGTTGTCCTGCAAATAAATCTGGCCTACCGAGAGGTAGTTGGCGGCACGCCACCACGCGTGCATTTTGTGCAGGTGGTCGGGCGTTAAGGCAGGAGTAAACATTCCATAAGGGGAGCACGACATACGGCTCATGGTCTGTGCGCTGGCGCACGATGGCGACCAAGAGTGTGCGCGGCGCAAGCCCGCGAAGGGAAAAGCGGCATCGAGGGCAGTGTTTACCGAATGCGCAGCCTCATCGCCCTGCTGTGGAGCAAAAAAACGGTGAACACTGGCTGCTACGGCCACTTTGCGGCCGACCCGCCTTTTTGCCGTG
Organism: Burkholderiales bacterium; assembly: GCA_038235025.1. Lineage (GTDB taxonomy): Bacteria > Pseudomonadota > Gammaproteobacteria > Burkholderiales > Burkholderiaceae_C > Simplicispira. The sequence goes on along the minus strand of JBBSUJ010000062.1, from coordinate 15,047 downwards.
CGGGCTTCTGATCGCCGCTGTCGATCAACTATTGCGGCGTTTGACAACGCTAGACCGTTCAGCGTTGTCAGCAGAACGAGACCTGCTCCGTGAGGAGGGTGTTTTTTCCATCTCTCAAACGGCAGGTCTCAAGCAGAGCTGTTTATTACTGTGGAATCAGCACCGAGTCGATGACGTGGATAACACCGTTGGTGCAGTCGATGTCGGTCGTCACCACGATTGAAGTTCCGTTGAGCTTGACGCCATCTTTCGTGCTGATAGCCAGCGCAGCGCCGTTGACCGTGTTGGCCGACTGGCCGTCCATGGTCACCACGTCAGCCGCCATGACTTTGCCAGCCACCACGTGGTACGTCAGGATGGCAGTGAGCTTGGGGATGTCGTTCAGCAGGCTTTCCACCGTGCCGGCGGGCAGCTTTGCAAAGGCCTCGTCGGTTGGCGCAAAAACGGTGAACGGACCTGGGCCTTTGAGTGTGTCAACGAGGTTGGCAGCAGTCAGTGCGGCTGCGAGAGTTTTGAAGTTTCCTGCCGCAACGGCGGTATCAATGATGTCGTGCATGGTTTGCTTTGGGCTCAGAGGTTAGTAAATTCAGCGGTTGCTGAACAAAATACAGTGCAAGGCTTTTGGTCCTGCACCGACGAACAGGCCGGCCCCGCTAAAAATAGAGGGACCAGTCGGTGTGACGCTCAGTGAACTGAGTGGGAATGATGAAGACGGCGAACAATGCGTCCGAGCCGGTAGGCGGCAATACAGAAATCGCGATGATTTGCGCCCTCGCGCGTGGCAGGGAATAACAGCCCCGAACGCGCCTTGCCGGGAGGCTCGGCTCATGGCTGCTCCTTGGAACTCACCCCCTGTGGCGATGCTCGCCAAAGGGGGCGAATGCGCAAAAAAGCCCAGTACGCCGCATCCAGCAGAAAAGGAAACGGCCCCGCCGACGCAATGCGGCCCAGCCATTCGAACCGCGGAAGCGTGCGCCACAACAGTGCGAACCCCCGCGTACCGTCGACCAACACACCATCAGCCCGGCGAACGTGAATGCGCGCCAGGGCCATGCCACGTGAAAGGCCGGGGCCAAAAGTGGCATCCGCACACGTCGAGGCGTCCACCCAAGCGCAGCGGTCGGCACCTCTCTGGCGGCGATACATCGCGATCTCGCGGGAGCAAACCGGGCAGCTTCCGTCGTAGTAGACGGTTAGTTCGTCGCCGTTTTGTACCGAGTCGGGAGAAGATTTGGTCGATTTTTTTGTGTGCATCAAGACATCAGTCTATGGCCTCATCACCAGAACGAAACGCTGATGAAATCAAAACAGGGAAGAAAAAGCGGTTATTACCGTTTCAATTACGTATCAAATAGGAAGAATGGCGTGACAATGGACTATGTAACAACCTTTCATGAACTAAACCAATGACCGCACCAGAGCTCGCCCCCGCCACCGCCCCCGGGCCTGGACTGAAGATGCTGATGCGCAGCGGGGCCGCAGCGCGCCTCGCTGGTCTTTCCCCATCCACACTGCGTATTTGGGAGCACCGCTACGGCGTTGTAGCGCCACCCAAAACAGCCTCTGGGCAGCGCAGTTACTCGATGGACGACATAGCCCGTCTGCGGCTTGTCAAACAGCTCACCGATGCGGGCTATGCCATCGGCACTATTGCGCACCTTGATACGGACGCGCTCGTAGGTTTGTCAGCCGAGGGGCGGGCGTCACCAACAGGTAGGCGGCGGGTTCTGTTGGTAGGCCAAACGGTCGCGCGCAAGCTCGCTGCTCGGCTGAGGCCAATGCTTTCAGTCGTTTTTGACGACCTTGACAATGCCGAGCTCGACGTTGCCAGCACAGGCGCTATCGATGTACTCGTGCTCCACGTGGCAACGCTTCGAGATGAAGTGACGGAGCGCTTGCTAAAACTCCGTGAACGCTTGCCGGTGTCGCAGGCCATCGTGGTGTATGCGTTCGGCAGGGAAGCGGTGGCCGAAGCGCTTCGCAAGACCGGTGTCACGGTTTGTCGCGAGCCCATCTCGGGCACGGAATTGGCTCGCTTGATCGCTGCTGAGCCCCCCACCAAGGCGACAGGGCATACCGAACCGAGCGCCGCACCAATTAGCAGCAGGCGTTTTAGCGATGCGGAGCTGGTGACCCTGACCGAGGTGCCATCGACCATCGATTGCGAGTGTCCGCGTCACCTCGCCGAAATAGTCAGCTTGCTAGTGGGCTTTGAGCGTTACAGCGCAGAGTGCGCCACGCGCGGTGAAGACGATGCCACTTTGCATCGCCATCTGCATGGCGTCACCAGTGCCGCCCGAAGCATGCTGGAGCAAGCCCTCGCGCGCCTGGTGCTGGAAGAGGGGCTAGTGATCTAGATGCGGCCCGGCCACGGTAGTCCGGCCTTTGCCAACGCGCTCGCTTTGTGTGCCAACGCACGCGGGCGGTACGAAAATTTGGTTACACCACTGGTCGCTCAAAAGCTGAGGCCTCGACCGACGCCACAGCCTGAAACGCCGGCCGCGCAAAGAAATAGCCCTGCATCAGATAGATACCGGTGTCACGCAAAGCATCGCGTTCGGGTGCCGTTTCAATTCCCTCCGCAATCACCAAAATGTTCAGGTCCTCGCACATGCGAACCAGGCTTTGCACGATGGTGCGGCGTGCCGGGTCCTTGTCGATATTGCGCACCAAACCCATGTCAATTTTGATGAGGTCGGGCTGAAAGTCGGCCAGCAGGGACAGGCCGGCATAGCCCGCACCAAAGTCATCGATAGCGGTCTTGAAACCACAACGTTGGTACTCGCGCAGGATGGAGGCAAACCAGGGGCCGTCGTCGACACGCTCGCCCTCAGTCACCTCAAAAATGATGCGGTTCACCGGGAAGTCATGCGTGCGCGCCGCCTCTAACGTGGTGCGAATACACAGCTCGGGCTTGTAAATGGCGTTGGGTAAAAAGTTGATCGACAAATGCTCGCCAATGCCCAGGGTGCTGGCACCCTTGATGGCTTTGACCCGGCAGGCTTGGTCAAAGCGGTAGCGGTTGTCCTCGTTCACCTGCGCAAGCACGGAAGCCGCGCTTTCCCCATTCGGTCCACGCACCAAGGCCTCGTGCGCGTAAATTGTGCGCTGGCTCAAATCAACGATGGGCTGGTAGGCATATTCAAAGCCAAAGCCCAGCCGCGCGGCTTTGCTGCAATCGTCGCAGTCTCGCGGGGTTCCTCGAAGGGGTTCGAAACCGATGGGAAACGACGGATTGGTTCGGCTGGCGGTAGATGTGGTCATGTGACTGGCTGCTAAGGGTCTTATGCATATCCGAAAAACCCGCATGGTTTACGTCGCGGCCCGCGTCACTGTAGCCGCCTCACAGTTCCATGCAAAAGGAAATGACACTTTCGCTGTCACCTTCGTGCCGCGCCCGCCACGGTGGCTTCGAACACTGTGAATGCGCCCAAGCTGGCGCTAGAACAACCACGGCACCGCCAAACACGTGTGAGCTGGCAGTCGCTTGATTCGGGGACCTCTAAAAACCCCAGGCTCCGAGAATCACATACATATAAATCAATGGGTTACGTTGCTGTAAAGTCAAATTTCCGGGGTTTCTAGAGGTTCCCATTCGTCAACGGTGGCCTGAGATGCCGTCCAGTTGTGCCGGGCGCGCGCTTGCCGCGCAAGTGCCGGGTTTGGATCTTTTGCAGGCCTTCAGCGGCGCTTTACTCACTCTCCGACAAAGCGGCGATGCCCGGCATAAAGCAAGCCACGGCCTGCAACAGCGCTGTGGCCCCCGCCTTTTTGAAGTGTGAAAACAATAGGCAGCGTCGGCTGGGGAAGTATCGAGAAATCCAAGGTTTCTCAGGGCCGAATCAGTAGGCAATGCGAAAGCGCGTTACTGCGACGCAGAGTGCAAAAACCCGGCTCCCGCACTCCGTAGAGGCGAGCCGCCAGCGATCACCGCCCCGTTTGAGCCTCTCAGCCCAGCAGCCGAGAAAAAATCGAGAAAATCGGGCCTAAGCGCACGTCTGCATTGGGTTTACAGCTATTTTTTTGATATTTTCTTGGCTCCGAATACCAGCCGTGGTGCGCGCGCGGCCTCGGCGATGCGCAGGCGGCGCACCCACCTGAGACGGCCCTCACCTCCGCCCTCTTCTTTTCCCACACGGAGCGAGAGCAAACCCTAAACTTGGCCTGCACCAGCGTCACAGTGTTCACAGGGGTCCCCGCGTCAATGCGCCTGGTCCCAGTTCTGTCCAACGCCCACCTCCGCCAGCAGCGGAACCTTCAACTCGGCGACGCCCGCCATTAACTTCGGCACCTCCACCGTCAACCACTCCGCCTCGCGTTCAGGCAACTCGAACACCAATTCATCGTGCACCTGCAGCACCATCAGGATATCCGGCTTGGTGGTATCGAGCACCTGCTGCACTTTCACCATCGCCATCTTGATCAAGTCTGCTGCCGTGCCCTGCATAGGTGCGTTAATGGCCGCGCGTTCCGCGCCGGCGCGGCGCGGGCCGTTGGGGCTGTTGATCTCGGGCAGGTAGAGACGCCGGCCGAACACGGTTTCCACGTAGCCCATGGCTTTGGCCTGCGCGCGGGTGTCGTCCATGTAGCGCTTGACGCCGGGGTAACGCTGAAAGTAGCGGTCGATGTAGGCGCCGGCGGCATCGTTGGTGATGCCCAGGTTCTTGGCCAAACCGAATCGGCTCATGCCGTAGATCAGACCGAAGTTGATGACCTTGGCGTAGCGACGCTGCTCGCTAGTCACCTGATCCACCGGCACATTGAACACCTCTGCCGCCGTGGCGCGGTGCACGTCCAAGTCATTTTGGAAGGCATGCAACAGCGCTTGATCGCCGCTCAGGTGCGCCATAATGCGCAGCTCGATCTGGCTGTAATCGGCGCTGGCAATCACACGGCCGGGGGGTGCCACAAAGGCCTCGCGCACCCGCCGGCCTTCAGCCGTGCGGATGGGGATGTTCTGCAGGTTCGGGTCGTTGCTCGACAAGCGCCCTGTTACTGCCACGGCCTGCGCGTAATGCGTGTGCACGCGGCCCGTGCGCGGGTGGGCCAGTTGGGCCAACTTGTCGGTGTAAGTGCCTTTGAGCTTGGTGAGGCTGCGATGCTCCAGCAGCTTGGCCGGTAGCGGGTAATTTTCCGCCAGCTTTTCCAGCACTTCTTCATCGGTGCTGCGCGCGCCGGTGGCGGTTTTTTTGATGACCGGCATGCCCAGCTTGTCAAAGAAGATTTCGCCTAGCTGCTTGGGGCTGCCCAGGTTGAAGGGCTGGCCGGCAATCTCGTACGCCTCGGTTTCCAGCTGCAGGATGCGCTGGCCCAGCTCGTGGCTTTGCGCCGCCAGCGTGGGCGCGTCAATCAGCACTCCATTGCGTTCGATGCGGTACAGCCCTTCGGTGCTTTGCATCTCCAGCTCATAAATGAAGCGCAGCTTGTCGCTCGCCTCCAGCAGCGGCCATAGCGCCTGGTGCACGGCCATGGTTTGTTCGGCGTCCTCGCAGGCGTAGTGCGCAGCGACGGGCACGTCCACCTGCGCAAACGGAATCTGGTGTGCGCCTTTGCCGCAAAGCGATTCGTAGCTGGCACCCGAGCGGCCCAAGTGGCGCTCGGCCAAGCTCATCAGACCATGCGGCTTATGCACCTCCAGCACATAGCTCTCCAGCATGGTGTCGTGCAAGTAGCCCTGCACTTCGATGCCGTGGTTGGCGAGCACGTGGCGGTCGTATTTGACGTTCTGACCCAGCTTGTGGCACCTGGAGTTTTCGAGCCAAGGCTTGAGCTTTGCCAGCACCTCTTCCAGCGGCAATTGCTGAGGCGCATCCGGGCCTGCGTGAGCAAGCGGGAGGTAAGCCGCGACCAACGGCTCGGTAGAAAACGAAATACCCACCAGTTCGGCGCGCATGTCGTCGAGCGAGGTGGTCTCGGTGTCGATAGCCGTGAGGTCTGCGGCTTTTACCTTGACCAGCCAGCGGTCAAACGTCTCCCAGTCGAGCACCGTTTCGTATTGCACCGGCGTGTCGCTGGTGGCTGGTGCTGCGTCTTGGGGCAGACCGGCGAATAAATCGTCAGACGGCACGAAGGCAGGCTTAGGCTTGGTAGTGGATGCCGCCAGCGCTCGTGCCAGGCCTTTAAATCCAAAGCGGTCATAGAACGCCTGCAGCGCTTCTTCATTTGCCGGACCCATGGTGACGGAATCCAGCGCGGGCAGCCCGTGTACCCACTCAGCCAGGTCGCAATCGGTCTTGATGGTGAGAATCTCGCGCGCCTTGGGCAGCCAGGGCAAGGCTTTGCGCAGGTTCTCACCAGCGACACCTTTGACATTGCCAGCATTGGCGATGATGGCCTCGATAGAGCCATGCTCTTGCAACCACTTGGCAGCCGTCTTGGGGCCTACCTTTTCCACGCCGGGTACGTTATCAACCTGATCGCCAACCAGCGTTTGGTAATCCACCATAAGGCGTGCGGGAACACCGAACTCGGCCTCCACTCCGGCCATGTCGCGCACTTTGCCGTTCATGGTGTCGATGATGGTGATGCGCTCATCCACCAGTTGCGCCAAGTCCTTGTCGCCGCTGCTGACCACCACCTTGGTGCTCTGTTTAGCCGCGATGACGGCCAGCGTTCCAATGACATCGTCGGCCTCCACATTCGGCACCATCAGCACCTTCCAGCCGAGCAGCGCCACCACTTCATGGATGGGCGGAATTTGCGAACGCAAATCATCCGGCATAGGGCTGCGGTGCTGCTTATATTCGGGGTACAGCGTGTCGCGGAAGGTGGGACCGGGCGCGTCGAAAACACACACCGCGTAATCAGCCGGTTGCTCGCGCCGCAGCGCCTGCATCATGTTGATCATTCCGCGAATCGCCCCGGTAGCCGGGCTTGCCGGGTCGCCGGGCACCGCTCGCAGGTCGGGCATGGCGTGAAACGCACGGTAAAGGTAGCTGGAGCCGTCCACCAGCAGCAGGGTTTTTGTCTTGTTGTCGCTCATTCGGGCGATTGTGCATGGGGCCATGAAGTGCGGGACTTTGAACCCGAGACCTACAATCGCGCCATGCGCGCACTCACCTCCCTCTTGCTCCTCTCCCTCGCGACGGTTCCAGCCTGGGCCCAAAATAATGGTCAAAATGCCGCTCCGGGCACGAACGATAAGGGCGAAAAGCTCCTAAATCAGGAGCAAACCTCCAACAAAGCTGAGCAAAAGACCGAACGCATTCGCCATGAAGACAAAGGCGGCACCATCGAGGAGCTGCGCGTGGGAGGCCAAACCCGAAGTATCACCGTGCAGCCGAGCAACCAAAATGCGCCGGCGTACGAGGTAAAGCCCTCGGACGGAGTGCGCAACCGGCCTCTTGATGGCGACGAGGCCACCACCAACCCCCGCGTCTGGAACTTGAAGAAGTTCTGAGCGCTGGCAGGCGCGTTCAGCGCCTGCGTCGCTGTCTGCACGCTCCTCAACATACCTTTTTCGCCGCGTCTTCTGCGGCCCCGGCAGCAGCCGGGCACTCTGATTTTCATGGCTGTATTTACCCCCGTTCCCCCCAAAGCGGCCCGCGAACTGTTGGGCCGCCTCCAGCTTGGCGAACTGGTCACACTGCGCGGTATCGAAGGCGGCATTGAGAACACCAACTACTTCGTCACCTGTACTGCAGGTGAGTTTGTATTGACGCTGTTCGAGCGCCTCACCGCCGAGCAACTGCCCTTCTACCTGCACCTGATGAAGCACTTGGCGCATGCTGGTATCCCGGTGCCCAACCCGTGTGCCGATGCGAGCGGCTCCATCCTGCACATGGTTTGCGGCAAGCCTGCTGCTGTGGTCAACCGCCTGGCAGGCCACAGCCAATTAGCGCCGCAAACGGCCCACTGCGCGGAAGTAGGCGACATGCTGGCGCGCATGCACCTGGCAGGACGCGACTACGACCGGCACCAAGCCAACTTGCGCGGCCTTGCATGGTGGAACGAGACAACGCCACTGGTGCTGCACAAGCTCAATGCGGCCGAATCGGCACTGCTGCAAGCCGAGCTGGCTTTTCAGAACCATATTGCTGCCAGCCCGGCCTACGCAGGACTGCCGCGCGGGCCGGTTCACGCCGACTTGTTCCGCGACAACGTGATGTTTGAAGGTGAGCGGCTCACCGGGTTTTTTGATTTCTACTTTGCCGGCATCGACAGCTTTGCGTTTGACCTGGCGGTGTGCATGAACGACTGGTGCGTGAACCTGCCTACTGGCGAGCACGATGCAGCGCGGGCCAGCGCGTTGCTGCAAGCTTACGAAGCCGTGCGCCCATTGACCTTGGCCGAGCGCCATCTGCTACCCGCAATGGCGCGCGCAGGTGCCTTGCGCTTTTGGATATCTCGCCTGTGGGACTGGCACCTGCCACGCGAAGCCGAGGTGCTCAAGCCCCACGACCCCACCCATTTCGAACGCGTGCTGCGCCAACGCTTGGCGCAGCCGCTCGCCGCTTAGCGCGCACCGGGAAACCACTACTCGCATGAAACTGAACATTGTTCCCGCCCTCACCGGCGCCAGCTGGGTGAAAAGCGGCATCCGCGCCTTCATACGCCAGCCCATTGCAATGACGGCCCTTTTCTTTATGACCATGGCGGCCATGTCCGTGGTCTCTGTCGTGCCATTGGTGGGGCCGGCGCTGGCACTGGCGTTGCTGCCGTCTGCCACGTTGGCAATGATGGTGGCGTCAGCCGAGGCCATGCACGGGCGCTTTCCCACGCCAGCCGTGCTGCTGGTGGCGTTTCGCACAGGAAGACAGCGGCTGCGCGATATGGTAGTGCTGGGCGGGTTGTATGCATCGGGCTTTTTGCTGATTGTCGGCATCTCTGCCCTGTTTGATGGCGGCAACTTTGCGCAGGTTTACCTCGGCTCGATGCCGCTCACCAAAGAGCTGGCGCAAAGCGCCGATTTCCAGTGGGCGATGTGGGTCTGCATGGGGCTTTACTTGCCGCTTTCCCTGCTGTTTTGGCACGCGCCGGGACTGGTGCACTGGCACGGGGTGTCCCCGGCGAAAAGTCTGTTTTTCAGCTTTATCGCCTGCGTGCGAAACATGGGTGCTTTCACCGTGTACGGCTTGGCGTGGCTGGGGGTGTTTGCAATAGGCGGAATCGCCACAAGCCTGTTGTCGGGCATTTTGCTGGTCGTCGGCATCGGTAGCGCGCAGGCGGTGCTGGGCGGGCTGATGGCGGCCATGGCGCTCATGTTGGCCGCCATGTGTTTTACGTCTGTCGTGTTCACGTTTCGCGACTGTTTCGAGCCGCCGGTGCGTGGCCCGCAGGCCACGGAAGACGCACAAACGCTGGAAGAAGCACCGGCGCTTCAAGAGCCAAGAGAGCTGTAACGCGGCGAAGCTCATTTGCGTGCGGACTTCTTGCTCCGAGCGCTTGGGGAGCGCAGTCCGCCCGCTGGCATATCTTCGCAAAAGTCCCTGCATTTCTGCGCGGTGCCTCGTGTCACCAATCTGTCACGCAGGACCAGAACCCGCATACAGGCAAGCTCAACCTGCTGAAATACCACAACGTTGACACGTCCAGCGCGCGCGGTTTGTGGATCACCTGCGGCTCCAGCCTGTCGCCCTGGGGTACGCACCTGTCAAGCGAAGAGTACGAGCCCGACGCCTTCACCGCCGCCAATAGCAGCCAGTTCAAGGCTTTCAGCCAAAACCTGTTTGGCAGTGAGATCGCCGCCAACCCCTACCACTACGGCCACATGCCAGAAGTGGTGGTGCAGGCAGATGGCACCGCCAAGATCACCAAGCATTACTGCATGGGTCGTATTTCGCATGAGTTGGTGCAAGTCATGCCTGACGAACGAACCGCACTAATGGGCGACGACGCGACCAACGGCGGCTTGTTTGTGTTCGTTGCCGACAAGGCGCGCGAATGGTCTTCGGGCTCGCTCTACGTCGCCAAGGTAGGTGCTGGCTTCTCGGTCGACCCGGACGGTCCGGCCGCACCGCTTACGTGGATCAAGCTAGGCTCGGCGACCAGTGCCGAGATCGAATCATTGGCCAATACCACCCAGCCTACGGACCTCTTCGATCTCGAAAGCAAAGACCCGGCAGACGCTAGCTTTCGCAAAATCATCAGCAACGGCCGCACCGAATGGCTGCGCCTCAAACCCGGCATGAACAAAGCCGCTGCGTTCCTGGAAACCCACCGCTACGCCGCCTACGTAGGTGCCAGTATGGGATTTTCCAAAATGGAAGGCACCAACGTGAATGCGCGTGACAAGCTTGCCTACTCGGCACTGCAAAACGTGCAAGACTCGATGGTCAGAGGTGGTAAAGGGTTTGTCGAAGGCAACGGAATCGCGCTGAACAAAGCGCTCAAAGCCGGTGCGGTGATGGCGCTGAACCTTCGCGGTGGCCAGAAGGATTTGAGCGGCAATACCATCGGCAGCGACTGGATTCCCGTCGACACGCATGCCCTCATTACGGGCGAAGACATCCCTTCCGACGCACTTGGCAACACCGCCAACCCCAACCGCATCGGCAACCCAGATAACCTGAAGTTTTCAGAAAAACTGCGCACCTTGTTCATTGGCTAAGACAGCAGCCAGCACGTCAACAACTTTCTGTGGGCCTACAACGTCGACACCAAAGTGCTGTCGCGCCTGATGTCCATGCCATCTGGCGGGGAAGCAACCGGTCTGCACGTGGCCGACGATGTGAACGGCTGGATGTACATCATGAGCAACTTCCAGCACCCCGGCGACTGGGGCGGCATTCACAGCGTGGTGAAGGGCACGCTGTGTCCGCTGGTGAATGCCAACTACAAGAACAAGTTCGGCGCAGTGGTAAGGTATTTGACGGGGACACCGAGTCAAATGCAGCTGGGGTGAAACGGGGCGGTTCGCCCACCTCAATGAGGGTAGGCAACCGCCAAAAAATCAATGAACACCAAACGCTAAAAACCCACAAAGCCTATTCTTTCAAGGGGTCTTCGGGTCCTTTTTTTTGCCTTTACCCACACAGGCGCTGCTTCTCGGTTTCGGCGTCAGGAGCACCAGGAATAGACCCTCAATCACGAAGGCTGGCAAGCCAGCCCAATGCGGCACTGCGTCAGCCCTCGTACCTGGCACGCCCGACGAGCGCAAGCCCCAGCCCGGCCAACAACGTCAAACCGCCACCCACTACTTGCCCCGCGACAGGCCCAAGCAACGAGGAGGCGAGCAGCGCAAAACCACAAATCGCCTTGCAACTTGTACCAACTGCGGGATCTGGCGCACCGTACAGCAGCACGGAGGCACCAAACCACATCGCAGACAAACCCACAAAGAAGAGAAACCCGCCTAGCATCTTCATATGTTTGCGCTCACTGTCCAGTAACTTGTATCGAATGTGAAGGTTGGCACTTTGGGTCCTGAAGCTTTGCGCGATTGCGGGCCGTACGATAAGGCATGAGGTTAAGAGCCTGCTCACTATCCGCCAGGAGTCGCGCAGTGGTGTTTGCGGGAGGGGATGCTAGGCGCGGTGTGCGGGTCCAACGCCGCATATTGCCCGCAATCACAGCCCGCGAGATAATTAACAGGCTCTACGAGGTGTTGACAGCGCCACCGGAGTGATGAGGCGTAAAGCCGGTACCGCCGTTGGAGGCGACCGACGCACCTTAGCCGCCACCCTCTAACCGACTGCACGCGGCCTCCAGCCACCCGCCGCGAAACCCCGCTGCCCGTAACCCGCACTCGATAGCGGGAATCGTTCGGCAACGCTGCCACACCAGCCCACTGCGGTAGTTCTCGATCATCAGCACGATCGGCCCTATGTTGATGCCGAAGTGAAAGGGGGACACCCAGCCAATGGGGTGCTCGCGCCCTGCAGGATAGGTGGCGTTGAACGACGCCTTGAACCCGTAACAGTCTTTCAGGTGCAACTGCAGGCGCATGTACTCCTCTAGCGTGGGCAGCACGATTTCAGGCGCAAACGGCAATGAAGCCGCCACGGCCCAGGGTGCCAACGTACCGTCGTCCGGCCCATGCGGCACGCCGCGCGAAATGTAATCAAAGTAGGTGTGCGCGCTGCCCCGTGGTCGGCGCTTGATGGCACCGGGGCCGTCGCTCGCGGAGATGCCCCAGCTGTGCTCGCCGTACACCTCAAAACCGCGCGGGTTGCGTATGGCGTAGCGCTGCTGAATGCGCGTGCCTCTCGTGCTGTTCTCAAAATAGTCGCTACCGCGCTGACGCATGAAATCGTCCTGCAGGCCGCGAAAATCGATCCAGGCATGCGACATCTGGTGTATGAACAGCGAGCCCGCGTGCAGGGACTCAATGCCCTCCACCGTCTGCCATATATAGGTCTTGGTCCACGCTGCGTACGAGTCTGGGCCAATGCCCAGCGACTTGGAACCCAACGCCAGGATGTAGAGGATCAACGCCTCGTCGTAGCCCTCCCAGTAGTAAGGCAGAAACCCGCGCTCGGGCTTCCAGCCGTGACAGATCGTGGGGCCTTTGGTAGCAATCACCGACTTAGGCCGCCGGCCCAGCATCCAGCGCCAGTCCACGCGCTCGTACAACGCATCGGCCAGTTGGCGTACCTCCGCTTCGTCGTTTTCCGCACCGTCGAAGAATGCCGCTGCGCACAGCACGCCGGCGATAAGCAGCGCGGTGTCGATACTGGAGAGCTCGCTGCGAGACGCCCGTTGACCCGTCTTCATATCGAGAAAGTGGTAGTAGAACCCGCGATAGCCGGTGGCCGACGGGGATTCACTTTGCTCACTGGCGGTAAAAAACCGCAGTGCCGTCAGCGTTCGCGCCAAGGCATCTGCGCGGCTCATATACGCCCGCGAGACGCCCACGGTGTAGGCACTCAGCGCCATACCCACGGCCGCGATGCTGCACGGCCAGCCGTCTGCCGTTTTGTCCCGCACCAAGCCATTCAAAGGATTGGCTTCACGCGTGAAATAGTTGAATGCCTGGCGTTGAATGGCCTCCAGCATGGCGTCATGTGGCTGCTGCGGCAGCTGCGTTACGGCACGCATGGGAACTCTCGCCACTGCTGCACAAAGGGTTGCGGAGCGCGCTCGGTTTCACCGTGGAGTGAACGCAAGTGGCCACTCATACAAGTGAAACGGCACTGGTGCGGTAGCTTCGATCTAGACGAAGGTTGCCCAGGAAAAACCGTAGGAAACATAGACGATGGGAAAGAGCATCGCGTTGCTCGATGAACTGCAACCAGGCGAAATAGCCAAAGAGGTGCGTAGACGAAATGATTGCGTAGGACTGCCGCGAATCGCCACGCTAGCCGGCCCTCCGCGGCACGACAGAACGCTTGTCTCAAGGCCGCGATGTTCGCCAGAGCATTCATTCACCGACCAAGGTAATGAGACATGGGCGCAGCAAAAAGTTCGGCGAGGATGTGGCTTTCAGCCTCTTCACAAAGAGTAGGCGACGCCCGGCCCGCTGAGTTGGGGCCTCACCCTCAAAGGTTTTTTAATCAGAAGTTCTAAAACTTCTTCGCTCCCACCTTGGGCGCATCTAGAAAGTAACTCATCCGTTTGCGTGGACTCAGGTAGTCGTAGGCTTCCGGGCTTAGCTGACTGGGCTTTAAGCTGGCGCTGATTTCGATGTCGGTCTCTTGGCTCAAGTCCAGAATGATCGCCTCGCTTTTTGGCACGCTCGCGTCATAAACCAAAACACTGGGCCGCAAGGGCTTGCCTGAATTAATCGAAATGACCATAGCCAATGAATCATCCGACAGTTTCACCAACGTGCCAGGTGGATAAACACCCATGCAGCGAATAAACATATTGAGTGGGACAGGGTCAAACAGATGGCGCTGCTGTTTGAACATCATCGATAACGCCTCAAAAGGCGTCAGTGAATCGGCCGGGTTGGGGCGGTTGCAGTGATTATCGTAAGTGTTGATGATGCAGACGATACGCGCCAAAACAGAAATTTTTTCCCCGCTCAAATGGTGAGGATAACCGCTTCCATCCATATACTCGTGGTGCTGCTCAATGATATCGAGTGCGCCCTTTGGCAGGCCAAGTTTACTGACCACATTAAAGCCATATTGACAGTGAAGCTGCAGCAAGTTTTTTTCTGCTCGGCTGAGCGGTGTAGTGGCGTTCACAATCCGCGCTGGAATTTCCACCTTGCCGATATCGTGAAACAGGCAACCAATGCCAATCGCCTTAATATCTTCAGCAGGCAATGCCAAGTCTTTGGCCAACATCATCGCAAGCACAGAAACGTTAAGCGAATGAAAATACGCATCCTCGCCAGCGATTTTGTCATTCATGAGGTGGATGGCGATGCTCTTGTCGGCCAGCAAACTATCGAGCATTTTCTGCACCAATTTATCCGCGTCGGCAAAAGCATCAACCGGCTTAGAAAACAAATTTCGCTCGATATTCTTTAAGGTACTGGCGGCCTTGGCAAATTCCTTTTCACATTCAGCGATCGCAGCACGCTCGGCCAGAATTTTTTCGATCCGCGCTTTCTTCTCATTAATCAACGCGATTTCTTCGTCGCTTGGCGCGAACACCTCGGTCTGCTTCAACGCCTCGCTTGCCGGAGGCAGGGGTAAAGGCCGGGCTAAACAACGGCCTGGTTCGACCCGAATCTGATCAAGGCCAAGCCGTTTGATAGCGGCAATTTGCTCAGCGTTCTTTAAGATGAAACTATTGCGGGCAAACGTGTGGTCGAGCCAGCTCATGTCCAGATGAACATACAAACCAACACACAGTCGATCAACAGAGATAGTAAGCGTAGCGGGGGTATCCATGGAACAAGCGAACGGGAGTTAAAGCACGACGGCAAAAAGATAAATCATTGGCGATTACCCGTGAAACCCGCCGTCGCTGACAGGAACGGCTCTACACCTATTTTCCGACAAACTCTCCAAGCTCTGTAAGTAACGCATCGATCTATTTCAGCGCAAATTTTGCGACCCTTAAGGACATCATGCATAACTCCCTGCGGGTTGTGATGGCGCGGTCTCGGGCGGTCCGCTTCGTTGCTTTTTTTGCCAATAGCACGGCTATTAGCTGCAAAAAGACGCCTTGCGGCCCATTCCGATCCGCACTATCACATCCTCGCGAGGGTT
>JBBSUJ010000061.1:0-19323 GCA_038235025.1 Burkholderiales bacterium | reverse complement strand
CAGATTGTGGGCACGGTGGGAGCGGTCCAGCACATCCTCACGCTTCTTCCACTTGCGAGCGGTCGATACGCTGATGTTGTAGAGCTGGGCCAGCGCAGTGGCGCTGGCATCAGAGTTTTGATCTCCGTGCGAATGCGTGGTGTTGTACGTGCCAGGGGGTGGACTTGACTCACGGCTTGGGCTCCTTATGCTTAAAAGACGCTATCACCTCATGCATTAGCTCGCGCGCCCTAAAGAGCGGCCAACTGCGACGAGGGACATAATCGCACGGAACTTGACATCTACCCGGCTTTGTTCGCGCTCGAGCTGACCTGCTTCGCGGGTTGTGAGTGAGCCGTCCTTCAGGCCATTTTCTATACGGGTCTGTTGGTTGACATCGCGCTGCGTGGTGCTGGCTGCAGTGGCTTGCGCAAAGGCGCCAACACAAGCAAAGGACAGAGCTGCAGCAATCAGGGTACGGTTCATTTTGTGAACTCCTCAGGTTTGGTGGCAAAAAATTTGCCAGCCTGGCATGAACAACGGGCTCCTTTCATGCCCCGTTGACCCTCTTTGTGAACGGTGAGTAAAGCTTTCTTCAACGTTTAGTGACGATTGCTGAACGCTGCATGTTGGCAAGGTGTAGCGTTAGATGGAAGGTGCCCACAGCACTGTGGGACCGTGTAAAGGTATTGAAAACGCGAAGCTACCGGATAGGAGTGCGATATGGAAAAGGTTGATTGCGTAGTGGCTGGCGCAGGGGTGGTGGGGCTGGCTATCGCCCGCGCTTTAGCGCGCGAAGGGCGTGAAGTGCTGGTACTGGAAGCGACCTCGGCCTTTGGAACAGGTACCAGTTCGCGTAGTAGCGAGGTGATTCATGCGGGCATTTACTACCCCAAGGATTCGCTGAAGGCGCGCTTGTGTGTGCAGGGTCGACAACTGCTGTATGAATACTGCAGAAGCAGGGGGGTGCCCCACCAACAGTTGGGCAAATTGATAGTCGCAACTTCGCCGGATCAAATCTCAACCTTGCAATTAACTTTGCAGCACGCGCAATCGAATGGCGTTGATGACCTCGTCTGGCTGAGCGGTGAGCAAGCCCGATTTTTGGAGCCGTTACTCCAGTGCAATGCAGCGTTACATTCTCCCAGCACTGGGATTGTGGACAGCCACGCGTTCATGCTCTCCCTGCTCGGAGAAGTTCAGGAGCGAGGCGGGTTCTTGGTGTCAAATACGGCTCTAACGCATACCGCTGTTAGGCATGATGCTATAGTTTTAGAATCATCCGACGGGACTTCTTTAGAGGCCCGCGTGGTCGTGAACGCCACCGGACTTAACGCCCCCCATATTGCGCAGCAGTGTGGACCGCTGGCCACCCGGTTCATACCGAAGCCGCTATACGCCAAAGGCAGCTATTTCGCGTTACGCGGGCGCTCGCCGTTTTCACGCCTGGTTTATCCGGTGCCCGAGCCTGGTGGTTTGGGCGTACATCTGACTTTGGACTTGGCGGGGCAGGCGCGCTTCGGTCCTGATGTGGAGTGGGTGACGGAGCCCTCTTGATCTCAACGTCGATCCGGCTCGCGCTGAAGTTTTTTACGCCGAAATACGCAAGTATTGGCCTGGCCTACGGGACGACACGCTGGTGCCTGCATATGCTGGCATGAGGCCCAAACTTTCGTATGTAGACGGGCTATACACGGACTTCGTGATCCAGGGCCCCGAAACACACGGCGTCTCCGGCCTGATCAATCTGTTTGGTATCGAGTCGCCCGGCCTCACCAGTGCTCTCGCGATTGGAGAGTATGTCGCATCGTTGTGTGGGCGAGGATAAAACAGGGGTGTCAGACAGAGACGCGAATGGCTGCGGTGGGGGTAATGCACCTTTAAGATAGCACTGACGCTTCGCTGGCATTGCGGGGCTCCGCCACTGTTACCCAGCGGCGGTTTAACAACCAATCAAAGGGACCACCATGGCACATTCCGTATCCGACACTATTTCTACGACGCAGCAAGAACTGGAGAAACTGGTCGCTGATTTGCGCAGCCTGATTTCGAACCGTGACTTGGACACCGTTCCCGAAATCCGTGCGTTGCGTCAGCGTCTGGATGACGGCATGCAGCAGGTTCGCGAAAGCACCCGCCGTGCCGCCCAGGATGCGGCAAACCGAGCCAAGGATGCCGCCGTCGCGGCTGACCAATACGCACATGACGAACCATGGCGCGTTGCAGGTGCATCGCTCGCTGTGGGCGCCTTGGTCGGGTTCCTGTTTTCGCGCCGTTGAAGAGCGGCTTCTCATGGAATGGCTATCCCTGTTAGGCATCAGAGCCTTCGTTGACCGCTGGCGCTCGCATGCCATGGAGGCTGCCATTGCGGCTGAAGACCGTTCAACGCTATTTCGCATTGAGCTGAGGGAGTACAAGCGCGGTGTCGTCACTGCTGCTTTGCTTGCGCTGGGGCTCGCTGCTCTGACCGTTGTTGCGCTCACTGTGTTGTCGGCCGCGATTTTGATGGAATTTTGGGAAACTCCCAATCGTATGGTGGCTGCGTGGACGGTCAGCGGCGTCTGGATTGTGTTGTGGGCAATTGCAGCTTTTGGGCTTTGGTCGCTTATCAAAAAGGCGGGTGACGGATTTCAGTCCACCCGGCAAGAATTGGCCCAAGATTGGCGAGAAATCAAGGAGCAGTTATGAGCACCCCAAAACTCCCCTTGATCAATAAAGCCTTGTCGGAAAAAGACGAAATTTTGCAGCGCATCGAAGCGCAGCGGCTGCGCCTTCGCGAGCGTCATGCAAGGCGCCTGGCGGCACTCGCCTCTCAGCAGGACGCGCAGCGTGTCGCGGGACTGGGGCCGGATGCTTCGCTTGCTTCCCGCGCCGCAGTGTTTGCACGACTGCATCCCATCGCAGTGGCGGTGGCTGGTGCCGCCGCGCTCATAGTAGGTCCCAAAAGAGTGATCCGATGGGTTGGCGTGGCGATGCCTTTGGTAATGAAGTACCGGCAACGTTAGCGCCATACGAGACTTTACGAAGAGCAGCCTCTACCGTTGTCGGTACGGCTGCTTTTTCATGTCGGTTGCCTTATTTTTGATGCAGTTTTGATAGCTGCGGCGCACTGCGCGACTAGTGCAGGTCCTTCGTAAATCAGACCCGTGTAGATCTGTACGACATCCGCGCCCGCCCGGATTTTTTCTACGGCATCAGCCGCGCTCAAGATACCGCCCACTCCAATAATGGGATACGCAGGGCCGAGTTCCGCACGCAGCATACGAATCACGATATTGCTGGCTTCTCGTACTGGTGCGCCACTGAGGCCTCCTGTTTCAGAAGCGTGCTGCTGGCCTAGCACTGCCTCGCGTGAGACGGTAGTGTTGGTGGCGATTACCCCGTCCATGCCATGTCGCAGCAGACTTTGCGCGATCGCAGCAATCTGTAATTCTTCTAAATCAGGAGCGATTTTTATAAAAATAGGGATTCTGCGGCCGTCGTGTTGCTTGGTCAGTACTTCGCGACGAATCGACAAGGCCGAAAGCAAGGCATCGAGTGCATCGTCAGACTGAAGCGCACGCAAATTTTGCGTGTTGGGTGAGCTGATATTGACCGTTACGTAATCGGCGTGCGGATACACGCCGTCTAACCCTTGAAGGTAGTCGTCGGTAGCGCGTTCGATGGGCGTGCTGGCGTTTTTGCCGATGTTCAGGCCTAGCAACATACGACTGCGCGCCCCTTTTTGGCGACAGCGAGTCTGCTGCACATTACGTAGAAAAGCAGACAGCCCGTCGTTATTAAAGCCGAGTCTGTTAATGAGCGCCTGTGACGCTGGAAGCCTGAACATGCGGGGCTTCGGGTTTCCCTGCTGTGGTTGTGGCGTGACAGTCCCCACTTCTACAAAACCAAAGCCCATGGCTTCCAGAGCGTCTATACACCGGGCGTTTTTATCCAGCCCAGCGGCAAGTCCCACGCGATTAGGAAAAGCAAGCCCCGCCAGCATGACTTGATCATCAACGAGTGGATTGCTCCAGCCGCATTGCAAAGGCGTCCCCTGCGCACCGGCGAACATAGCCATGGTGAGTTCGTGTGCTGCCTCAGGATCCATTCGAAACAACAGAGGACGGGCGAGGGAGTAAGGGATCAGCGGCATGAGGATAATTAGACTTTGTACTTTGCGTATTTTCTGCCATGACCATGTCCGATGCACCCAAGCTTTCCAACCAGGATGAACTCAAGAGACAAGTGGCGCAAGCTGCACTGTATTACGTCAAGCCCGGACAAATCATTGGTGTGGGAACAGGCTCAACAGTCAACAAGTTTATTGAAGCGCTCGCCAGCACCAAAGACCAAATTCGTGGTGCTGTGTCGAGCTCGGTTGCGAGCACTGAGCGGCTAAGAGCACTGGATATAGAAGTGTTCGATGCCAGCGCAGTAGAGCGGCTAGCCGTCTACGTGGATGGCGCTGATGAAATCGACACGCACGGCTACATGATAAAGGGCGGTGGCGCAGCCCTTACGCGCGAGAAGATCGTGGCTGCTATGGCCGAACGCTTCATTTGCATCGCAGACGTATCCAAGCGGGTAGAGCGTTTGGGTACTTTTCCTTTACCGGTAGAGGTGGTGCCAATGGCTTCGGCACATATTGAACGGCGATTTGCTGCACTGGGCGGCGTTGCAAAAATTCGAATGCACAGCGGCAAACCGTTGATCACCGACAACGGCCAATATATTCTGGATGTCCATGGCCTGTCGATTGGTCATCCGCTTGAGCTGGAGACCGAGATCAATCAATGGCCTGGTGTCGTCACAGTGGGTATTTTCGCCCACCAAGGCGCCCATGTTTGCCTGCTTGGCACTGCGCAGGGGGTGCAGACGCTGGAGTATCCCCGCGAGCTGTGAACGGCGAATATCTTAGAACTGAATGCCTGCTGGGTTAGAAGGCGTTGGGCCGCTAGGTACAACCGTACTGCGCGGCACCTGGGTTGGCGATCGAGGCTGAGTCGCGTTTCGCGTTGCCTCGGCCTGCTTGATTGCCACTAAAGGCGCTGCTTTTTGGCTCACGTAATTAGCTGGCAAGCTCGACTTTTTGGGGTAGCCAGCCAAGTCAATGTACTGCGTCCACTCCGTTTGCGAATAGCCCGAAAGTTGCTGTGAGCCAATGGTTCCGAACGGTAAATTGCTATTTCCACTCAAGCGCTGTAAAGCGTCAATATCTTCGTTCGTGTTGACTGTGCGTTCAGTAAACGGGATGCCGCGCTGCAGCAGCATGGTGCGTGCCGAGCCGCAGGGCGCGCAGTTATCACCTGTGTAGAGGGTGACCGGGAAACGCTGCACCACTTGGCGCAGGTCGTAGGGCAAGCTGTTGGTGCCTGAGCTTGCGGCTGTCGTGCTCTCTGTACTGGTCCGGCTTCCGGGGAGCATTTTTTCAGGGGCACGGTCAGAAAAACTGATTTTTCCGTCCGGCCCGACGATTCGATAAACCTGTTGCGCTTGGGCCGTTCCCAAAGTGATGAAGCTCAACAAAGCCGCTGCAACGAAGGCAGAAAAAGGCAGGGTGCGCGAAATCGTCATGGATCGGTCTCCTGGTAGCAAAAAAGGGGCATTTTGTCACTGAAATCAGCCCGGAGCGGTAGATGCTGAGCGTTTCGGCCTACTCCGCCATGCCCTGGTGTCGCAGCAGTGCGTCGAGGGCAGGCTCGCGGCCACGAAATGCCATAAATGACTCCATCGCAGGGCGGCTGCCGCCGGCTTCCAGAATGGCTTCGCGGTAGCGTCTGCCTGTTTCGATGCTGGGCTGGCCGTCAGAGCCGGCTGTTTCTTCAAACGCGGCATAAGCGTCAGCACTCAACACCTCAGCCCATTTGTAGCTGTAATACCCGGCCGCATAACCGCCCGCAAAAATATGGCTGAAAGTGTGGACTGATCGACTGAACGCTGGCGACTGGAGTACAGCCACTTCTTCGCGCACCTGAGCGAGCAGAGGCATAAAATTTTTGGCTGGATCATGTTCGGTGTGCAACAGCATGTCGAACAAGGAAAACTCCACCTGGCGCAGGGTCTGCATACCGCTTTGAAAATTCTTTGCGGAAATCATCTTGTCGAACAAGCTGCGCGGTAGGGGTTCGCCGGTGTCTACATGGCGCGTCATGTGGCGCAGCACGTCCCACTCCCAGCAGAAGTTTTCCATAAATTGGCTGGGCAGTTCCACGGCGTCCCATTCGACGCCACCAATACCCGAGACGTCCCGCTCATTGACCTGCGTGAGCATGTGATGCAAACCATGACCGAACTCATGAAAAAGCGTGGTGACATCATCGTGGGTCAGCAGCGGCGGTTTGCCATCGATCCCACTTGCGAAGTTGCACACCAAATAAGCCACGGGCGTTTGCACCGTACCCGTATCGGGTCGCAGCCAGCGGGTGCGTGCATCGTCCATCCAGGCTCCGCCGCGTTTTCCGCTACGGGCGGGCATGTCCAGGTAAAACTGCCCTATGAGCTGGCCATTGCGTTCGATGCGGTAAAACTCTACAGCTGGATTCCACACCGGTGCCTCGTCAGCGCGGATGGCCACTTCAAACAAGGTTTCCACTATTTTGAAAAGGCCCGCTACGACCGCAGGCGCCGGGAAATACTGGCGTAGTTCTTGATCACTAAACGCGTATCGCTTTTCCTTCAGTTGTTCCGCCACATAGGGCCAGTCCCACGGCTGGGGATCGCTAAGCGAGAGATGTTCCGCCGCAAATTTGCGCAAATCGGCAACATCTTGCTCGGCAAATGGGCGCGCCCGGCGGGCCAGGTCACGCAGAAAACCAATAACCTCATCCGTAGATTTGGCCATTTTCGGAGCCACCGACGCCGATCCGAAGTTTTCGTACCCCAGCAGGTGTGCCTCTTCTTGGCGCAGTTGCAAAATTTCCTGGATCAGCGCGCCATTGTCAAAGCGCGTGGCATCGCCCTCGGCCTGGTCGGACGCGCGCGTGGCGTATGCGCGGTACATGCGCTCGCGCAGAGTGCTACTGGTTGCAAATTGCATCACGGGCAGATAAACGGGCATTTTTAGGCCCAATTTGTAGCCCGACATGCTCTCGGATTGAGCGGCTTCACGAGTGGCCTGCTGAACGTCGGTAGGCAGGCCTTGCATTTCTTCTTCGCTGGCGTAATAGGCAAAGGCGTCGGTAGCATCCAGCGCGTTTTCACTGAACTTTTGCTGCAGTTCCGCCAAGCGCTCCTGGATGAGTGCAAAGCGCGTCTTGGCATCACCGGTCAGTTCGGCTCCTGACAAAACAAAGTTCCGCACTGCATTTTTCAAGGCCTGAAGCTGCTCGACGTTCAGCGTGGCGGGGTCTATCGCCTTGTATTTGGCGTACAGCCGCTCGTCGCCTCCAAGGCGCGTCCAGAACTCTGTGACCCTAGGCAAGGCAGCGTTGTAAGCGGCACGAGTTTCTGGCGTGTCGGCCACGCTGTTGAGGTGGCTTACTACTCCCCAAGCACGACCCAGTGCTTCGGTCGGCACGTCGAGCCCAAGTGACAAGTCTTTCCACCGAGCCGGAAAGTCATCCAATGTAACGGTCTCTAACGCTTCGTTTGCACGTTTTAGCAACGCGTCCAAAGCCGGCGCCACATGTTCCGGGGTGATGCGATCAAATGCGGGGAGGCCTGCAGTTTCAAGAAGGGGATTGCTCATGCGGACTTAGGTTGCGCTGAGGTGCGCGGGTTCAAGAGAGATACCAATTCGAAGCGAGATTTCCAGACATTACATAAAACTCGGTGGTTTTGCTTTTGCGTCATGCGTCATGCGTAGCTTGTGCAGCCTGCACCGTGTTAACCAACAGCATAGTTACGGTCATAGGCCCCACCCCGCCTGGCACTGGCGTGATCCACCCGGCGACATCTTTGACGGCGTCAAAGTCGACATCGCCGCACAGTTTTCCAGCGTCATTGCGGTTCATGCCGATATCAATGACGACCGCACCCGGTTTCACCATGTCAGCAGTGACCGTGTTGCGGCGTCCCACGGCGGCGACGATTACGTCGGCCTGTAAAGTGTGGGCCTTTAAATCGGCTGTGGCGCTGTGACAGATGGTGACGGTTGCATTCTTCTGCAGCAGCATCAGCGCCATGGGCTTGCCAACGTTGTTACTGCGACCGATAACCACCGCGTGGCGGCCCGCTAGTTCGATACCGGTGCTCTCCAGCAGCTTCATGCACCCATATGGCGTGCACGACCAGAACCCAGGGGTGCCTGTCAGCAGGGCTCCTGCGCTGGCGACATGGAAGCCATCTACGTCCTTTTCCGGCGCAATGGCCGAAATCACTTTCTGCGCATCAATGTGGCGCGGCAAAGGTAGCTGCACCAGGATGCCGTGAATGCCCGGGTCCGCGTTGAGCGCATCAATGCGCTGAAGCAGGGCAGACTCGGACAGGTCGGCGTCATAGCGCTCGAGCACGGAATGCAGGCCTGCGTCAGCGCAGGCCTGCACCTTCTTCCCCACATAAACCCGGCTGGCAGGGTCGTCGCCAACCAGCACCACCGCCAGGCCTGGCTGCGTACCCTGGGTAGTCAGGTCGGCCGCGCGCCGCGCGATGTCAGCACGCAGGCGCGCAGCCAAGGCATTGCCGTCAATCAGTTTCGCTGCCATAAAATTTCCATAAAAAATGCTGCTAGCGCTTACCCAGTATGCGCTAGCAGCTATTGAATTAAGAGCGTTTAGGCGCGGGGCGTTGCTTGTCCAAGCGCGATGTTGAGCAAATCGGCGACGGTGTTTGCGCCCAGCTTTTCCATGATGTTGGCGCGGTGCGCTTCCACTGTTTTGATGCTGATACCCAAGTCGTCGGCAATTTGTTTGTTGAGCCGGCCTGCGACGATCCGCTCAAGTACCTGCGATTCACGCGTTGTCAGCTTTGCCAGCAAGGCGTCTCTGCTGGCCGCCTGCTGATAGTCGGCAAAAGCTTCGCGAGCCCGTTCCAGCATGCGTTCGACAAGCGTGACGAGGGCGTCTTCGTCAAAAGGCTTCTGAATGAAGTCAAGCGCGCCTTTTTTCATTGTGTCCACCGCCATCGGCACATCGCCGTGACCGGTGATAAATACCACCGGCAGCGGGGACCTGCGCTCAAGCAAGCGGTCTTGCAGTTCCAAGCCAGTCATGCCGCCCATCCGTATGTCCACGATCAGGCACGCTACTTCGCGCGGGTCATACCGCGCAAGAAAAGATTCGGCCGAATCAAAACAACGCACGCGGTAATCTTTTCCCTCCAGTAGCCATTGCAACGAATCGCGCACTGCCTCGTCGTCATCGACAACGTAAACCGTACCTCTTTTGGGAATCAAACTCATGCAGGTGTCCTTGGGGAATCTATCTCTGCTGCAATATTTGCAGGTGCGATGGCGGGAGCGGCGAGAGGAAGCCAGAAGGTGAATCGGCAGCCGGTTATCTCTGGCCCATTGTAAATGTTCTGTGCCTCCATTCGTCCTTGGTGAGCCTCGACGATGCTGCGGCACAGGTTGAGGCCCATTCCCATTCCCTGGGATTTGGTGGAAAAGAACGCTTCAAACAGTCGCTCCAGCACCTCAGGTGCGAGTCCGCGGCCGGTGTCCTGAACGGCGAACTCGATACCCTCGATATCGTTCAACTGGCGCGGTACCACTCGCAGCTCGACACTTCGATAACCGGGCGGGCGGTTTGCAAAGGCAATGGATTCGGCGCCGTTTTTCATCAGGTTCACCAGCACTTGTTCGATCAATATTGAGTCCGCCATCACCGGCGGCAAGCGCGCCGCCACGTATTGGGTAAGCCGCACGTTGTTGCGCCGCAGTTCAATGCCTGCCAGCTCGACCGCTTCGGCGACCATCTGCGTCACATCGGCCGACTGACGATTGGGCTCGCTCTTTTTCACAAAATCACGAATGCGCTGGATGATCTGCCCGGCGCGTTGTGCTTGGTGTGCTGTTTTCTCCAGTGCGGTCAGCAATGCATCTTCGGTAAGCTGTCCGCTTTTGATGCGCGAGATAATGCCACTGCAGTAATTGCTGATCGCTGTGAGAGGCTGATTGAGCTCGTGCGCCACGCTAGACGCCATCTCGCCCATGGTGATCAAACCACTGACTGATTGCGCGCGTTCGGTATGGCGCGCCGCTTGTTCTTCGGCAACTCGGCGCGGCGTAATGTCGGTAGCAATCACCATTTGCGCGAGTCTTCCGTCCACCCAGCTGAGGTAGCGGGAGCGCACTTCCAGCCATTTACCCAGGTCGGGCAGAAATATTTCGGCGTTTTCAGAGTTGGCGCTGGTGAGGCTGTCAGTCGGCAACCCCATCAGGCCATCCTCATCGGAAGCACTTCCCTGGCTACTAACGGGCACCACGCCTGCCTGCGCAACCAGCTGCAGGTGACCATCGGTCTGGGATCCAAACCATTGCCGGTACAACTTGTTGGCAAACAGCAGTTCGGCGCTGCCCAGCGGTGCAACCGAAACGGATGCATCGAGCGCTTCCAGCACGATGGTGAAGCGCTCGTGCGATGCCGAGAGCTGTTCTCGAATACGGTTGGGCTCAGTGATGTCGGTCATGGACGTCATCCAGCCGGTTTGGCGCATTCGACCGTCGATCAACGGCGAGACATACAGGCGAGCGTCAAATATCGAGCCACTTTTACGCCTAACGCGCACTTGGAAGCCGCCAGCAATGCTTTTGCCAGACAGTTCGTCTTGCAGCCTTGCATGCAACGAGTCGTGATCGGGCTCGGGCCAATAGGGAAAGGGTGGCATCAGGCCTACCAGCTCGGCTTCACTCCAGCCCGTCATCTGGCAAAAGGCGGCATTCACGTAAGTGATGCGTCCGTTCATGTCCAGCGCGCGCATACCGGTGAGTACCGAATTTTCCATGGCCCGGCGAAAACTGGTCTCTTGTATTAGCGCCTGCTGCGCCTGCATACGCCGGCGGGTGTGACGCCAAGTGGCGATAAGCAACCACACCGTCATTGCGCTCAGTGCGCCGACCAGCCAGAACAAGCCGCTGCCCACCACCCCGAGCGATGTGCGGTAGGCCTGAGCACGAAAGACAAGACCATCGCCCACCAGGGATACGGGTACCTCAAAAGCTTTGGCGGTGCTCGACCAGGGAATCCACTTCGACACCGGACGCGGGGCAAGGGGTACGCCCGCCAGCACATCACCGCTTCCGTCCAAAAGCGTGAGGGCATAGCGCGCCAACAGATCGCTGGGCGTGCCATATCGCAGCAAGTTTTCGACTGAATATTCCGCCAGCACAACCCCGCCAAAGTTACCTTGGGCGTTCAACGGAACTTGTAGCTGAAGCAAGGGAGCAGGGGCACCT
This sequence comes from Burkholderiales bacterium, assembly GCA_038235025.1. Classification (GTDB taxonomy): domain Bacteria; phylum Pseudomonadota; class Gammaproteobacteria; order Burkholderiales; family Burkholderiaceae_C; genus Simplicispira. The sequence continues at coordinate 8,030 of JBBSUJ010000061.1, read as the reverse complement.
CTTTCCTGTGAGGGCTGGTCGTAAACGGGTTGCTGCGTTTTTCGGGAGATGGCAAACACTGAAGCGGTGGTGCCCGGAGCCAGAACCTCCCCTTGAACCCGCAGCTGGGCACTAGAAATCGTCGGCGTGGCGTGGCTGGCCGTAATGCGACCGTCTTGGTCAATCCATGAAATAGCCTGCAACTCGGGATACTGCCCAATCAACACTTCCGCACGCTGATGAAACTGCGCCAGACCCATGTCCTGGTTCGCCAGGTCGCGCGCGATGCGCATGATTTGCTCCTGGCGCTCTAAAAGGCGAAGGCGTACGCGCTGCTGGGCGTATTCCACGTCCCGGCGCAGCGCTTCTTGCTCACGATCAGCCTCCTCAACGCGCAGGTACCAGAACGCCGCCACGATAGCGGCCATAAACAATAACACTGCAGCCAACGGCGCGAGTGCCGCGAATCGATCTTGCCGGTGGGGAGTCAAGCTGCGCCACCACGACCGCCAGCGGCGTCCGGTCATCCAGCGTGCGCCTCTTGCCTGTCGAGAGAGCTGAGGCGGGGGCGAATTGGACATAGCGCAAGTTTAGGGTCACCCCGTCCGCGCCTCACAGAACACTTACAAAACGGGGGCGATCCACTTCAGAGGCGGGAACCGGCGGTCGATTGGCGAGACTCTTGCGAACCGTGCTGGTGCCGCCAAAGACAAGCACCACAAGTACCACGACACCAACATCTCGTGAAGATAAGTCGGTATGTCGAAAAAATGCCCAGCGTTCTCCTCTATATTTCGCATTACGAAAAGTCTTGGCACTATTCGAAAAGATAGTTTCTGTGAGAAACTAGACTTACCACCCTAAATAGTAAAAAAACCGCAGGAGACAAGCATGGCAGACGCACCCGAGAAGACCGCAGTCGCAGCAACAAGCGCGAATCCGGATACCGACCACCAGGAGACGCGCGAGTGGATGGATGCGTTGTCCGCAGTCATCGAAAAAGAAGGCCCGGAACGCGCCCACTTTCTGCTGGAGCAGCTCTTGGAGCACGCGCGCCAAAACAGCATGGACATGCCGTTTTCCGCTAATACTGGCTACGTCAACACCTTGGAGCCCGATCAGGAAGCTCGCTGTCCCGGCAACCTGGAGCTTGAAGGCCGCCTACGCGCCTACATGCGCTGGAACGCTATGGCCATGGTGGTCAAGGCCAATAAGCACAACCCGCCCGAAGGAGGCGACCTAGGCGGCCACATTGGCTCGTTTGCATCGCTTGCCAACATGTTTGCCGCGGGCTTCAACCATTTCTGGCATGCCGAAAACAACGAACCGGGTAAAGAGCACGGCGGTGATTGCCTTTACATCCAGGGCCACGTATCGCCGGGTATTTACGCTCGCGCCTTTATGGAAGGACGCCTGACGGAAGAGCAGCTGCTCAATTTCCGACAAGAAGTCGACGGAAAAGGCTTGTCGAGCTACCCGCACCCCAAGCTGATGCCAGAGTTTTGGCAGTTCCCCACGGTGTCGATGGGCCTCGGCCCGCTGATGGCGATCTACCAGGCGCGCTTCCTTAAATACTTGCACGCCCGTGGTATTGCCAACACGGCCAATCGCAAGGTCTGGGTATTTTTGGGCGATGGTGAGATGGATGAGGTCGAGTCGCTGGGCGCTATTGGCTTGGCCTCGCGCGAGAACCTTGACAACCTGATCTTCGTCATCAATTGCAACTTGCAGCGCCTTGATGGCCCGGTGCGCGGCAACGGCAAGATTGTTCAGGAACTCGAAGGCGAGTTCCGCGGCGCTGGCTGGAATGTCATCAAACTGCTGTGGGGCAGCGGTTGGGATGCGCTGCTCGCCAAAGACAAAGACGGTGCACTCAAGAAGATCATGATGGAGTGCAACGACGGGGACTACCAGTCGTTCAAGGCCAACGATGGTGCCTACGTGCGCAAGAACTTCTTTGGTCGCGACCCTCGCACGCTCAAAATGGTGGAGCACTTGAGCGACGACGAAATCTGGAACCTGCGCCGCGGTGGCCACGACTCGCAAAAAGTCTACGCAGCTTTTCATGCCGCCAACGAGACCAAGGGCCAGCCGACGCTGCTGCTCGTCAAAACCGTCAAAGGGTTTGGCATGGGCAAGATTGGCGAAGGCAAGAACACCGTTCACCAGACTAAGAAGCTCAGCGACGAAGACATCAAGGCTTTCCGCGACCGCTTCAACATTCCGATTCCAGACAGCCAGATTCACGACATTCCGTTTTACAAGCCGGCCGATGACACGCCCGAAATGCGCTATCTGCACGAGCGGCGCAAGGCACTGGGCGGCTATCTGCCCCACCGGCGTACCAAGGCGGACGAGCAGTTTGCAGTGCCGCCACTCGACACTTTCAAGGCCGTGCTGGAACCCACCGCTGAAGGCCGCGAGATTTCCACCACCCAGGCGTATGTACGCTTTTTGACTCAGTTGCTGCGCGACCAGCAACTCGGCCCGCGTGTCGTTCCTATTCTTGTCGACGAAGCTCGCACTTTCGGAATGGAAGGCCTGTTCCGCCAAATTGGTATCTACAACCCTGCTGGTCAGCAGTACACCCCGGTCGACAAGGACCAGGTCATGTACTACAAGGAAGACAAGAAGGGCCAGATTTTGCAAGAGGGCATCAACGAGGCCGGCGGCATGAGTAGCTGGATCGCTGCTGCTACCAGCTACAGCACGAGCAACCGGATCATGATTCCGTTCTACGTGTACTACTCCATGTTTGGCTTTCAACGCGTGGGCGACCTGGCCTGGGCGGCGGGTGACATGCAGTCGCGTGGATTCTTGCTGGGCGGCACTTCCGGGCGCACCACACTCAACGGCGAAGGTTTGCAGCACGAAGATGGCCACAGCCATATTTTGGCCGGCACGATCCCTAACTGCGTCTCGTACGACCCTACTTTTGCGCACGAAGTCGGCGTTATCCTCCACAACGGCCTGCAACGCATGGTCGAACGGCAGGAAAACGTCTATTACTACATCACCCTGCTCAATGAAAACTACTCCATGCCCGGCCTCACCGCCGGTACGGAGGAGCAAATCATCAAGGGCATGTACCTGTGCAAGGCAGGCGAAGCCGCTGCCGGCGCGCCGCGCGTGCAACTGCTGGGTTCGGGCACTATCCTGCGAGAATCCTTCTTTGCTCAGGAGCTACTGGTAAACGACTTTGGCGTGCAGTCCGATATCTGGAGCTGCACCAGCTTTAACGAACTGACCCGCGAAGGCCAGGACGTGGACCGCTGGAACCTGCTGCACCCACTGGAAACCCCGCGAACCTCCTTTGTCGCACAGCAGCTCTCGTCGCACGAAGGGCCGGTGGTGGCCTCGACCGACTATATGAAGGCGTACGCCGAGCAGATTCGACCGTTTATTCCGGAGGGCCGCGTCTACAAAGTGCTGGGCACCGACGGCTTTGGTCGCAGTGATTTCCGCCGCAAGCTGCGCGCCCACTTTGAGATCGACCGCCACTACATCGTAGTGGCTGCACTTAAGGCGCTTGCCGAGGAAGGCAAGGTGCCCGTTCAAAAAGTGGCTGATGCGATTGCCAAGTACGGCATCGACACCGAAAAAACCAACCCGCTGCTGGCCTGATCCAGGAAACCGGAGACAAACAACATGGCACTCAATGAAGTGAAGGTCCCCGACATTGGGGATTTCGATGAAGTCACCGTGATCGAACTGCTGGTCAAGCCCGGCGACACGGTCCAGCCCGAGCAGTCGCTCATCACCGTCGAATCCGACAAGGCATCGATGGAAATCCCCGCGTCGAGCGGCGGCGTGGTCAAAGAGCTGCGGGTGCAGATAGGCGACAAGGTCAAGCAAGGCTCGGTAGTGCTGGTGCTGGAAGGCGAGGGCGGCGGCGCTGCTGAAAAATCAGAGTCAAATACGGCTCCAGCGCAGGCCCCATCTGCGCCAGCAGCTACACAAACTGTATCGCCTGCTGCATCCACGCCAGCGCCTGCACCGGCTGCTCCAGCGGCTGCTGCTGGTAAGCGCGATGTATTGGTCCCCAATATTGGCGATTTCAAAGACGTGGCCGTGATCGAACTGCTGGTGAAAGTAGGCGACACGGTTACTGCCGAGCAGTCGCTGTTCACCGTGGAATCCGACAAGGCATCGATGGAAATTCCATCGCCAGCTGCTGGCGTGATTCGCGAGCTCAAGATCAAGGTAGGCGACACCGTCAACGTGGGCGATCTGATCGCTGTGATGGACGCCGAAGGAGACACCACTGCCCCGGCGACGGCAGCACCTGTCCCTGCACCTGCACCTGTGGCTTCACCGGCCGCAGCTTCTGCTCCGGCAGGCGTCAGTCATTCCCAGACGCCTGCACCCGCGCCGGCGCCTTCATCTTCGGCAAGCCCTGCGCCCGCCGTACCGTCGCACAACCCTACGGCCGTTGCCCAAGGCTTGCCGCACGCCTCTCCGTCGGTCCGCAAGTTCGCACGCGAGCTGGGCGTTCCGCTGGCTGAAGTCAAAGGCAGCGGCGGCAAAGGCCGAATTACGCAAGACGATGTTCAGAACTTCACCCGCGCCGTCATGGCCGGCAGCCAGCGCACGCAAGCGCAAGGCGCTGCACCAGCGGCGTCCAGCGGCGGAGGCGGCAGTGAACTGGGCTTGATCCCATGGCCAAAAGTCGATTTTTCCAAGTTCGGCCCCGTCGAACGCAAGGAAATGGGCCGCATCAAGAAGATCAGCGGCGCCAACCTGCTGCGCAACGCCGTGATGATTCCGGCCGTCACCAATCACGACGACGCCGACATCACCGAGCTGGAAGCCTTCCGCGTACAGCTCAATAAAGAGGCTGAAAAGTCCAAGAGCGGCGTCAAGGTGACCATGCTGGCTTTCCTCATCAAGGCCTGTGTCTCTGCGCTCAAAAAGTTCCCCGACTTCAATAGCAGCCTCGATGGCGACGCCATGGTCATGAAGCAGTACTGGCACATCGGCTTTGCCGCTGATACGCCGAACGGTTTGATGGTGCCGGTGCTGCGCGATGCGGACAAAAAAGGCGTTTACCAGATCAGCCAGGAAATGGGCGAGTTGGCCAAGAAGGCACGCGATGGCAAGCTGGGCCCGGCCGAGATGACCGGTGCCACCTTCACCATTTCCAGCTTGGGCGGTATTGGGGGGCGGTATTTCACGCCCATCATCAATGCGCCAGAAGTGGCGATTCTGGGTGTCTGTAAAAGCCAGATGGAACCGGTGTGGAACGGCACAGCGTTTGCGCCGCGCCTCATGCTGCCGCTGTCGCTCACTTGGGATCACCGCGTGATCGACGGTGCCAGCGCCGCGCGCTTTAACGTGTACCTGGGCGAAATCCTTTCGGATTTCCGCCGTGTGCTTCTCTAACCGCAAGGGAGGTTACTGAACATGCCCATCATTGATATTCAAACCCCCGACATCGGCGACTTTGACGAAGTCGTCGTGATTGAAGTGCTGGTCCAGCCGGGCCAGACCATTCGCGCCGAGCAAAGCCTGATCACCGTGGAGTCTGACAAAGCCTCCATGGAGATTCCGTCCAGCCACGCCGGCGTCATCAAAGAGCTGAAAGTAAAGCTGGGCGACAAGGTCAAGCAGGGCAGCGTGCTGCTGACGCTGGAGACAATCGGCGAGGACGCTGCGCCCGCGCCTTCGGCATCTCCTTCTTCAACTCCATCCCCAGCGCCTGCATCCGCTCCCGTTGTAGAGTCAAAACAGGCTCCAGAGCAGGCGCAGCAAGCGCAAGCAGCTAGCAATACCGTAGCAGTCGCTGCAGCGTCAGAGTTTGCCGGCACAGCCGATCTGGACTGTGACTTGCTGGTGCTTGGCGCCGGCCCCGGCGGCTACAGCGCAGCCTTCCGAGCGGCCGATTTGGGCCTCAAAGTCATCATCGTGGAACGCTACGCCACGCTTGGCGGCGTGTGCCTGAACGTGGGCTGCATTCCTTCCAAAGCGCTGCTACACGTGGCATCCGTGATGGACGAAGTCAGCCACATGGCCGATTTAGGCGTTGACTTTGGCGCGCCCACGGTGGACATCAACAAGCTGCGTACCCACAAAGAAAAAGTCATCGGCAAGCTCACCGGCGGCTTGGCTGCCATGGCCAAAATGCGCAAGGTCACCACCGTGCGCGGTCTGGGCCGCTTTGTCGGCGCGCACCATTTGGAAGTGAACGAGACCGAAGGCACAGCGCAGCAGACCACCGGCAGCAAAAAAGTGATTACGTTCAAAAACGCCATCATCGCCGCCGGTAGCCAGGCGGTACGTTTGCCTTTCATGCTGGACGATCCACGCGTGGTCGATTCCACCGGCGCGCTGGAGCTGAAAGATGTTCCCAAGCGCATGCTGATCCTGGGCGGCGGCATCATCGGCCTGGAAATGGGCACCGTCTACAGCACGCTGGGTGCACGCCTGGATGTGGTGGAAATGCTCGATGGCCTGATGCAAGGTGCTGACCGCGATTTGGTCAAAATCTGGCAAAAGATGAATGCCAAGCGTTTCGACAACATCATGTTGAAAACCAAAACCGTAGGTGCTGAAGCCACGACCGAAGGCATCAAAGTCACCTTCGCCGCAGCGGAAGAGGGCGGTACAGCGCCCGAGCCGCAAACATACGATCTCGTGCTGCAAGCCGTGGGCCGCTCGCCCAACGGCAAGAAGATCGGCGCCGAAAAAGCCGGCGTTGCCGTGACAGACCGCGGCTTTATCGAAGTCGACATTCAGATGCGCACCAACGTGCCGCACATCTTCGCCATCGGCGACATCATCGGCCAGCCCATGCTGGCCCACAAAGCCGTGCACGAAGCGCATGTGGCAGCGGAAGTCATCGCGGGCGAAATCCAGGGCAACAAAGAACTTGCCGCAGCTGCGTTCAACGCCCGCGTCATCCCCAGCGTCGCTTACACCGACCCCGAAGTGGCATGGGTGGGCCTCACCGAAGACCAGGCCAAGGCACAAGGCATCAAGGTCAAAAAGGGCCTGTTCCCCTGGTCGGCATCGGGCCGCGCCATTGCTAACGGCCGCGACGAAGGCGTCACCAAACTGCTATTCGACGATTCACCTGAGGCTCACGGCCACGGCAAGATACTCGGCGGCGGCATGGTCGGCACGCACGCGGGCGACATGATTGGCGAAGTGGCGCTTGCTATTGAAATGGGCGCAGATGCGGTGGACATTGGCAAAACGATCCACCCACACCCCACGCTGGGCGAGAGCATCGGCATGGCGGCGGAGATTGCGCATGGCAGCTGTACGGATGTGCCGCCAGCGCGGAAATAGGCAGCAACGCCATCCGTTTGATAGCTAGCCGCGCAGCCCCTTGAAAGGCTGCGCGGCTTTTTATTATTTACTTAGGCGTGTGCTTTTGAACCTACGGGTGCCAAATCGTCAAATCAGTTATCACACAACTCTAAATCCCCACATCTGAACCCGGATGAGCGTCGCTCGGGCTACCTCATCGCGAGGTTTGTAGCGGGCACGGCGCGACAGCTTTTCTCAACGCCCTCTTTCTTTCGAGCTTGGCCATATCAACAGCCGCTCGGTCGCAACCAGGCGCAGCACAGGCCGCAACTCAGTTGAGTGACTTCTTGCACAGTCTGCGCAACTGATCGATTTCAGGTCGCGACCCTTAGCGCAGCAGGGGTTGTTGTCGCGCTGCTCAAGCCTTATTAAGCGCAGATGCGCTAAAGGATCTGGGCCAAACCGCTGCAAAGGCAACGCCGAGCCCAGCACGAAAAGCGAAAAGTTTCACTGCCTAATACAGCCGCGTGAGCCAAACACCGGCTGGTCCCGTCCTGTTCATGCGCGGCAGAGCTTTGGTTTGGCACAGCGCGAGTTATGGCACGCCTATTCGGTACGGCGGTATATTCAGCGTTTTCCCATTTACAACGAGGCCCAATATCGGGAACCTCTAAAAACAGCGCCTCCAGAACAAACGGTGAAGAGCGAAAGCCTGCCGCTGCCCAAACGGCCTATTTTTTAGGCTGATCGCCGACTCTTTCCAGTCATTTCCGCCCGATTCAGGTTCTCTTGACCCCTTT
>JBBSUJ010000060.1:0-19395 GCA_038235025.1 Burkholderiales bacterium | reverse complement strand
GCGAGCGGCTGGCGCGGGTCAATCATGTGGTCCAGGCGGGCGCGGAAAAAGTCGGCGGCGGCAGCGTCGGCAAACCTCAAAACCTCCCAGAAACTGAACCCTATTGGAATTCAAAATGGGAGTTCTGGGTATCCGTGGTCACCCCATAAAGCTAGCATTCATGCGGGGTGCAGGGGTTTTCCAGGGACGACTAATCAGCCAAATCCTTTGCGCCGTGGGCAGCGGAGACGAGCTCCGCTTGCGCGAAAGTGAGGCGTAAGGCTAATGCCCTGTCTCGGTATCAGTATCGGTTCGGGGGTCGCCGTACGGCGCGTTGTCGGGCGGCGCCTCCGTCGGCATGCGGAATGCTTCGCTAGCCCAGGCACCAAAATCGTGCTGCTTGCACCTTTCACTGCAGAAAGGACGCGATGGGTTGCTCGTGCCGTAAACGCTTGAGCCGCCACACGCTGGGCAGGTCACGCACCGAACAAAGGGATTCGTCAAGGTTGACGGTTTCTTTTGATCAGACACGCTGAGTCCTCATGAACAGAGAGTGAGCTCAAAGCTGGCATCCTGCGTACTCGCCTTGGCGTGTTCACCTGGCTGAATGTGCATGAGGCGAACCGAAACCATCAAGCGGTTGCCGCTGATCTCAGGTACCACACCGCACGCCGAGTCCATCCGCAGTCGCAACAGCTGAAACGTGCGGCCTTGCGGCAAGGTTTGCTGAAGCTGGCCACGGTCGGCGACTACTCTCTGCGGTACGCCTGAATTGCGCAGCAGCTTGAGCAACAAAAGGACAGCGTCGGCCAACGGTGCCAGGGCTTCAGACCATCCACCCAACGCTTGCTGGCGTTCATGGGGCGGGCGGTGTTGCCAGGCAAAATACCCTGGCAAATCGAAGCCACAGGTTCCTCCAGGGATGCCGATCCGGCTGCGTATCGCCATCAGCCATTCGTTTTCGGTCAGCGACTGACCTGCTTTGCCGGCTTGGGCATTCAGCGCAGAAAAGCACTGATCCAACTGGGTCACCATGCCATCGAGCGCAATCTCTGAAATAGACGGATTACCACGGTACCCGGCGAGCAAATGCTTTTGCTTTTCCAAATCCTTCATCACATCCGATTTGAGGTCTGCGCGAGCGGCTACATCCATCACCTCGAAAATCGTAGCAATAGCAAAGTGATGGTCGAGCGGATGCTCACGCGAAATCAACATCCCAAGCCTGAGAAATAAATGCTCAAGTCGCAAATAGGTGCGGATGCGCTCGTTAAAAGGATATTCGTACAGAATCACGCGGGCAGGCTCCTGGTGGAGCACCGGTACTGACACGCCTTAAATGGCCGCCGCGTTCCGGTGCCGAAAAGCCCGAGGATCATAGCCCGAACGCTCGTCCCCACTCGCCGACTGCGCTCTCCAGGCCGGAAAGCGCAAGTCCTTCATTCCAGAACACCGCGTCGGCAGCGGCCCGTCGCTCCGCACGCGAGGCCTGCGCGGCAATGATGGAGCGAACCTGAACGCGATCCATCGAGTTGCGCAGTATCACGCGTGAGATTTGCGTCTCGGGTAAGCAATCAACCACCAAAATCGCGTCAAGGCTACTCAGCCAGCGCTTGGACTCCACCAGTAACGGTACGTCGAGCAGCACCGCCGATAGATGGGTGGCCCGCGCAATTTGCAAGCAACGTTGAAACTCGCGCTGGACAATCGGGTGCACGATTGCTTCAAGCTTCGACCGAGCATTAGCATCTCTAAAAACCAGGTCGCGCATGACAGGGCGGTACATGCTCCCGTTTGCATCAATGAACTGCGGACCAAACTGAGCAGCGATAGCGCTAATGGCTTCCCCGTGGCTTGTCGTACTGGCACGGGATACTGCGTCTGCGTCCATCAACAGCGCGCCACCTCTAGCTGCTAACACCTTGCCTACAGTCGTCTTGCCGCTGCCAATGCCTCCGGTCAATCCGATCTGCCGAACGGCATTCGAGGAATCCGCGCTCAAAACCCCATCGCACCAAAAAGAGCCACTTGCAAATTTTGGGGACCCATAAAAAATGCGAGCAGACCGGCCCCCACAAGGAAAGGTCCAAAGGGTATGTAGCCGCCTTCACGCAGGCGACTGGTGAACTTCATGGCCAGCCCAACTATCGCTCCCACAACCGAGGAAAGGAGGATCAGCGTAATCAGTGCCGGCCAACCAAACCATGCACCGAGTGCAGCGAACAGCTTGAAATCTCCGTAGCCCATGCCCTCCTTGCCAGTTGCAAGCTTGAACGCCCAGTAGATCAGCCACAAAGACAAGTAACCAGCGGCGGCACCAATGACAGAGTCGAAAAGTGGGACCTCAATCACGTGAACCGCAGAGGCAACCAATCCAGCCCACATCAGCGGCAGGGTCAGATCGTCTGGCAGGAGGGTGGTATCCCAATCGATGAATGCCATCGCGAGCAACATGGCGCAGAAGAACGCCCATGCAACGCCAGTGGTAGAAAGATCAAAACGGTAAGCACAGTAAGCGAACAGTGCGCCCGTTAACAGCTCGACCAAAGGGTAACGCACGCTAATAGCCGCCTTGCAGACGCTGCATTTGCCTCGCAGTGCAACGTAGCTCAACAACGGAAGATTTTCAAACCAGCGCAACTGGTGATCACAGGACTGGCAACGAGACCGCGGCTGTGCCAAATTGAACCGCGGCTGTATAGGCTCTTGCACCCCGGCTCCGCTGTTTTCGGCCGTAGCAGCGATGAACTCTGTGGCCTCTGCTTGCCACTGCATCTCAAGCATGCGAGGGAAGCGGTAAATCACTACGTTCAAAAAGCTACCGATCAGAAGGCCGAAAATTCCAGCGAGCGTGGCATTTAGACCAGCGAAGTTTTCCATTAAACCACTTGACCAAGTTTGAAAATAGGAAGGTACATAGAGACAACGATTCCCCCGATCAAGGTACCTAGTATCACAATAATAATAGGTTCCATCAGACTGGAGAGGCCCGCCACCATGTCATCGACTTCACTTTCATAAAAGTCTGCTGCTTTTCCTAGCATGTGATCAATGGAGCCTGACTCCTCGCCAATGGCGCACATTTGCAAAACCATCGATGGAAACACGTTGGTATTCGTCATAGCAGCCGTGAGGCTGGTGCCGGTCGCAACTTCTTGCTGAATTTTATCTGTAGCGATTGAATACACGGCGTTACCCGACGCCCCACCGACGGAGTCGAGCGCCTCTACCAGAGGAACGCCGGCAGCAAACATAGTTGAGAGCGTTCGTGTCCAGCGCGCGATAGCCGATTTTTCAATGAGGACACCAAAAATAGGAATTTTCAGCATGACCCTGTCCATGAATATCTGCATTTTTTCGCTGCGGCGCCATGCTTGCATAAAAAAATAAAAGCCGCCGCCGAGAATACCAAAAATCAACCACCACCACTGCACAAAAACCTCACTGATTGCCATCACAAATAAAGTGGGCGCAGGAAGATCGGCGCCAAATGAGGAGAAAACCTCTTTGAAAGCAGGAATCACAAAAATCATAATGACAGTGACGACTACGAAAGCGACAATGACCACCGAGATAGGGTACATCAGGGCTGAACGTATCTTTGATTTTATTGCCTCGGTTTTCTCCATATAAAGCGCCAAACGGTCTAAAAGCGCCTCGAGGATACCCGCCGACTCGCCGGCTTCGACCAAGTTGCAATAGAGAGCATCGAAATACATAGGGTATTTACGAAATGCACCATTTAGCGATGTTCCTGTCTCAACATCACTTCGGACGTCATTCAGAAGTTTTCCAACGCTGGGGTTCGCGTTTCCGCGTCCAACAATATCAAAGGCCTGCAGCAGAGGCACTCCTGCCTTCATCATGGTTGCCATTTGCCTGGTGAACAGAGCGATGTCTTTGGGCTTTATTTTTCGGCCAGAACGAATTTTTCTCTTTTTAATTTTTATCGGCAAAACGCCTTGGCGGCGAAGTGTCGCCTTGACCTGGTTCTCGCCCAAGGCGCGTGTCTCACCTCGGACAATTCTTCCGTTTCGGTCCTTGCCCTCCCATTCAAAGACAAAATCTTTTACGGTTCGTGCAGTTGCTGCGGTCGCCATGGCGTTTCCTGAAAATTAATTTAAAGATTTGTCACGGCAAGTACTTCCTCAATGGAAGTCATGCCCAGCTTGGCTTTGTAGAGCCCTGAGTCGCGCAACGATCTCACGCCTTCTACTTTTGCCTGTGCGGCGATCTCCAAGGCGCTGCCATCACGAAGAATAATTCGCTGAAGCTCTTCTGTGATCGGCATAACTTGGTATATGCCGAGGCGGCCTTTGTATCCGTTATTGCAAGCAGAGCACCCTATTGGTTTGTAAGGAACCCAAGTGCCGTCTACGTCTTCCTCAGGGTACCCGGCGTCAATCAGGGCTTCATGCGGTATATCAGCAGGCTCTTTACATACCGGGCACAAACGCCTGGCTAAACGTTGCGCAGTTATCAAAATAACGCTGGACGCAATATTGAAAGGCGCGATCCCCATATTGCGCATACGCGTTAAGGTGGTGGGTGCATCATTGGTATGGAGGGTTGACAAAACGAGGTGGCCGGTCTGCGCGGCCTTGATCGAAATGTCTGCTGTTTCGAGATCGCGAATCTCACCAACCATAATAATATCTGGATCCTGTCTCAAAAATGACTTCAGCGCGACAGCAAATGTCATTCCCGCCTTCTCGTTTACGTTAACCTGATTAACGCCCGGCAAATTTATCTCAGACGGATCTTCCGCCGTTGCAATGTTAACGCCCGGTTTGTTAAGTAGGTTTAAGCACGTATAAAGCGACACCGTTTTGCCAGAACCGGTGGGCCCAGTCACGAGGATCATCCCGTAAGGACGTTCGATCGCGCGAAGTAAGCGTTCTTTTTCGATAGGTTCGTAACCAAGCGCTTCGATCCCCATTTTCGCGCTACTAGGATCCAAAATACGGATCACGATTTTCTCACCAAACAGCGTGGGCAGAGTGCTCACGCGAAAGTCAATCACCCGGTCAGGCCCAACTTTGAGTTTCATGCGCCCATCTTGCGGCACTCTTTTTTCCGATATATCCAGCCTCGAGATAACTTTTATTCTGGATGCAAGCTTGTCTTTGATCGCGACTGGAGGAGATGCAATTTCCCGAAGCTCACCGTCTACACGAAACCTAACTCGATAATGATGCTCGTAAGGTTCAAAGTGCAAATCTGACGCTCGCATGTTGAAGGCGTCGAGCAGCATTTTGTGCAAAAACTTAACAATAGGCGCGTCTTCCACATCGGTGGTGTCTTCAGGAGTGGCAGCATCTTCAACAGGTACATCTTCAAATTCGAAGTCACCTGCGTTAGCGTAAGAATCTACTGTATCGGATGCACTCTTGGTCGCATCGTCAGTCAATTTAACGAGCTTGTCGTACTCAGTAATGATCCAATCCACACCCATCTGGGTGGTAAATTTTATTTTTTCGGCCGCCTCTTGATCAGTGGGATCAGCCGTTGCAACTATTAGTCGGTTATTTCTTTTGCTAAGCACCAACACTCTGTAGGCCTTGCAGATTTTTGAATCGAGCAGGTCTGCCGGCAGGCGCAAAGGATCGACGGCGTTGAGGTCAAGCAGAGGTGCACCAAATATCGATGCCACCGTGTGTGCCAAATCACTGGCGGACACCGCGCCGGAGCCAGTCACTTCGGCAATGAAGCTGGTTCTGGCCGCTTTTGCTTTTAGAAAAATAGCCTCAGCAGCTTTTTGGTCTAGCTTGCCGGCAGATATAAGCGCCCTGCCAAGACCAGGCAGGGTCACTGAAGATGCGTCTCGTTGCGCAGTGTCTACAGCGGCCATAAACAAATTTTTGGTAGCAAAGTAGTTGGGTGTCCATCATCTCTGATACCAGAGAGGCTGTAAATGTGAAGTTCCAAAGTGTGTCGATCTGGAACACAGGGTTTTCCACCGTCACAGACAAGCGCGTTGTCCCACCTCACCGAAAGATACAGGTTGCTAATCTGCGAAATTGCTGCGCGTGCGCCGTCGATCATCGTGTGTGAAGGGGCTTGCTCTCGCCTACGTGTCTTCCGTCGACTTTTCACTTACGGGAGAGCTCTCTTTTGCCAAAGCGTTATGTTTTGCGCAACAGCAACTGCGATCCCAGCTCCATCAAAGCGGTTTTGTAAACATTCGCAGGGAAATTCGTGATGGATGTCATAGCGCGATGCACTTCAGCTGAAGCGCTGGCCTTTGCAACCTCCAACGACCCGGTTCGACGAACAATTGCGGCGATGCGCTCCAGCTGCTCAGCACTGCCGTTTTCTATCGCAGTTTTTATCTCGAGAGCGTCAGCTGCCCCAGCTCGCTGCATGGCTGCGATCAGCGGGAGGGTGGCCTTGCCTTCACGTAGATCATCTCCTAAGTTCTTGCCCATCTCCTCGGCTGTTCCGGTGTAGTCGAGAACGTCGTCAATTATTTGAAAAGCGGTTCCAAGTGCCTGGCCGTAGGTCGCGCAAGCTTCTTCGGTTGCAGCGTCGGCACAAGCTAAGATCGCCGCGAGCCGGGCGCTGGCCTCAAATAGTTTCGCCGTTTTGGAGCGAATGACATGCAGGTACGCGGCCTCGCTAAGCGAGGCGTCATGCATGTTCATCAATTGCAGCACCTCGCCTTCGGCAATGACATTGGTTGCATCGGATAGCACCTCCATTACCCGCATGTTCCCGACCTCCACCATCATTTGAAAGGCCCGAGAGTAAAGAAAATCTCCCACGAGCACACTTGCCGGATTGCCAAAGGTTTCGTTGGCTGTGGGGTTTCCCCGCCGTAGCGTGGAATCGTCAACCACGTCATCGTGAAGCAAGGTGGCGGTATGGATAAATTCCACTACGGCTGCTAGCGTAAAACGTTCGGAACTGCGCACCCCGAGCGCGCCGCAAATCATTAGCAAAAGCGATGGCCGAAGCCGTTTGCCTCCTGCCGAAATGATGTACCGCGAAACCTGCGCCACCAATGGAACCCCAGACTTTAGGCGGTCATCAATCACAACGTCCACCCTGCGCAAGTCCTCAGCGATCAAAGTAAGCGGTGTCGGTTGGGAATCAGGGGCGTAGTGGAGAGGGTTCGGCATAGTGCTCATGTGCTGGGAGCAGGATTATAGAAACGCCCTACTGAAAATGGCTCCGCGAAGATTGATCGCCCGGAAAAAATTTGGCGGCATTGCCGCAGCCATCAGGGCAATGCTGCAATCAAGAAGCAAAGCTGCATGCTAAAATATTAAGCTCCGTAGAAATTCTTTTGCGGAAATCTCTGCGTGGGTTGCTTTGCCGTTCACGCTTTCAGATTCAAGAGGTCAACATGTACGCGGTCATAAAAACCGGAGGCAAGCAGTATCGCGTTGCTTCCGGTGAAAAAATTAAAGTAGAACAGATTGCTGCGGACGTAGGCCAAGAGATTGTGATCGACCAAGTTTTGGCTGTCGGAAACGGCACTGAATTGAAGGTGGGCACTCCCTTGGTGTCTGGTGCAACCGTCACGGTGACGGTTGTAGCCCATGGCAAGCACGATAAAGTGCACATCTTCAAAATGCGTCGCCGGAAGCACTACCAAAAGCGCCAAGGCCACCGACAGCAGTTCACCGAACTGCAAATTGGCGCAATCGCCGGCTAATTAGGAGTAGATGTCATGGCACAGAAAAAAGGCGGCGGCTCTACGCGAAACGGGCGTGATTCCAATCCAAAAATGCTAGGCGTGAAAGCGTTTGGCGGTGAATTGGTCAGCGCTGGGTCCATCATTGTGCGCCAACGCGGCACCCGGTTTCATCCCGGTGTGAACGTCGGTTGCGGCAAAGATCACACGCTATTTGCTTTGGTCGACGGACATGTGTCGTTCGCCATTAAAGGCGCTTTGTCCAAGCACACAATCAACGTGACCGCAGCCTAAGCGACAGCGCTTGAGTCGCCCCTGAGCCCCGCTTTGTCGGGGCTTTGTTTTTTGTGTTTTGGACGCAAACGATTTTGGTGATGGGTTTGTGTTTTGAAGGGACTTGTTCATGAAATTCGTTGACGAAGCTTTCATTGACATTGCCGCTGGCGACGGCGGCAATGGCTGCGTGTCCTTTCGGCACGAAAAGTACAAAGAGTTTGGTGGTCCGAACGGTGGAGACGGGGGCCGAGGGGGGCATGTGTTCGCGGTAGCAGACTCCAATCTCAATACTTTGGTCGACTTTCGCTACGCGCGTCGTCATGAAGCCAAGCGCGGGGAACACGGCATGGGCTCCGACATGTTTGGCGCGGCAGGTAGCGACATCACCCTCAAGATGCCGGTGGGTACCGTCATCACCGACGCCGAAACTGGCGAGGTGCTGTACGAGTTGTTGGAGCCGGGCGAAGTACTCACCATTGCGAAAGGCGGTGATGGTGGTTTCGGCAATATGCGCTTCAAGAGTGCCATCAACCGCGCGCCTCGTCAGAAAACACCAGGTTGGCCGGGCGACAGTAAAAGCCTCAAACTCGAATTGAAGGTGCTCGCAGATGTGGGCTTGTTGGGTATGCCGAATGCGGGCAAATCAACCTTCATTTCCGCAGTTTCAAATGCCCGCCCGCGGATTGCTGACTACCCGTTCACGACTCTGCACCCCAACCTTGGCGTCGTGCGTGTGGCACCCGAGCAAAGTTTCGTCGTTGCGGACTTGCCTGGTCTGATTGAGGGTGCTTCAGAGGGCGCTGGCTTGGGCCACCTCTTTCTGCGCCATTTGCAGCGGACCCGTCTGTTGCTGCACGTAGTGGACATGGCCCCATTTGACGATTCAGTTGATCCGGTGGTGCAAGCCAAAGCGATTGTGGGCGAGCTAAAAAAATACGACGCGGCGTTGTTTAAGAAGCCTCGTTGGTTAGTGTTGAACAAGCTTGATATGGTGCCTGCGGATGAGCGCCCGGCGCGGGTGGCCGACTTCGTAAAGCGGTTCAAATGGAAGGGCCCCGTTTTTCAAATTTCCGCACTCACCCGAGAGGGGTGCGAGCCTTTGATACATGCGATCTACGCGCACGTTAAGGCGCAGCAGGTGGCAGAGCAAGCGCCGGCGGAGGTGGTCGATCCGCGATTCGCGCCTGAAGCCGAGGCGGATCAGCGGTTCGCCCCGAACGCCGATTGATGCAATTGCTATTGAATATATAGCTTGTACTTCTTGCAAGACAAGCGCCAGAGGCCAAAATGACTGTTGAATGCAAGAATGTGTTGCAGCGTGCACGGCGTATCGTCGTCAAAGTTGGCTCCAGCTTGGTGACGAACGAAGGTCGCGGTCTCGACGCTCAAGCGATAGGCGAGTGGTCCCGGCAGCTCGCGGCCTTGGTGGCGGGGGTCACCGGTGCCAAACGTGAGGTCATCATGGTCTCTAGCGGCGCGGTCGCTGAGGGAATGAAACGGCTAGGCTGGGCGGTTCGGCCGCAGCAGGTGCACGAGTTGCAGGCGGCGGCGGCGGTCGGACAGATGGGGCTTGCTCAGATGTACGAAACCAAGCTGCGTGAAAACGGCATTGGCAGCGCGCAAGTACTGCTCACCCATGCCGATCTGGCGGACCGAGAGCGGTATCTGAACGCTCGCTCGACGCTTCTAACCCTGCTGAGTCTTGGTGTGGTGCCGGTCATCAACGAAAACGACACGGTCGTGAACGACGAGATCAAGTTCGGAGACAACGATACGCTGGGTGCATTAGTGGCGAATTTGGTCGAGGCGGACGCTTTGATCATTCTGACGGACCAGCCGGGCCTCTACACCGCGGACCCTAGGCGCGATCCGCAAGCGCAGTTTGTCCACCAAGGCCGAGCGGGAGATCCAGCGCTTGAGGCCATGGCAGGTGGCGCGGGTACCAGCATAGGCAGGGGCGGAATGTTGACCAAAATTCTCGCTGCGAAACGCGCCGCCGGGTCAGGTGCCTCCACCGTCATCGCTTGGGGCCGCGAGCGCGATGTGCTGATTCGTCTGGCGGCCGGTGAACCCATCGGTACGTTGTTGGTTTCGCAGACCGCGAAGATGCAGGCTCGCAAGCAATGGATCGCTGACCACCTGCAAGTACGAGGCGTGGTGCACGTCGATGCGGGTGCAGTATCCAAAATTGCGAGTGAGGGGAAAAGTTTGCTTCCGATTGGAATGACGTCCGTGGATGGGACTTTTGCACGCGGCGATGTTATTGCAGTTCACGGGCCCGAAGGCCGCGAGGTAGCGCGGGGCTTGGCGAATTACGCCAGCGGCGAAGCGCGCAGACTGTGCCGCAAGCCGTCCAATGTTTATTCAGATATTCTGGGCTACTCGGCTGAACCCGAAATGCTGCATCGGGACAACATGGTATTGACTGGCAGTTAATCCTGCGCACCCCAAAAGCCAGTGGCGCACCGCGCTTGCGTCTGCGTCCGCGATTGGGCGCGGAGCTTTCGATTAGTCGGGCAATGTGCTGGGCGGTAAATTTTCCGCATCCCTTTGATCTGCAGCTTGCCCAAACGCATGCCCCGCTTGAGGGTCTGGATCAAACGTGGCTCCCGGCGGGAGTTCTACTCCCGGGTGTACCAGCAGAGTGCTGCAGCGGTGCAAAGCGGAGTGGCCATGCTCAGAGTCACGGGACCGCATGCCGCTGCGCAGATAACGATTTCGCTGTTCTTGGCGTGGAATGAAGCGCGAGAGCTCGGTGAGCGCCATCTGGTAGACACCACGCTTAAATTCCACAACTGCATCAAGAGGAACCCAATATTCGTTCCAGCGCCAGGCGTCAAATTCTGGATGGCTGGTGGCACGCAGATTTAAATCCCAGTCGTGGCCTACCAGCTGGAGTAAATACCAAATTTGTTTCTGACCCTTATAGTGACCGCGCGCGTCGCGGCGGATATACCGATCAGGCACCTCGTAACGCAACCAGTCTCGGGTTCGGGCCACCACGCGAACGTGGTTGGGATGCAAGCCGACTTCCTCATGGAGTTCCCGGAACATCGCTTGTTCTGGCGATTCGCCGCGGTCTATGCCGCCTTGAGGAAACTGCCAGCTGTGAGTGCGAATGCGCTTGCCCCAGAACACTTGGTTTCTCTGGTTGAGCAGGATGATGCCGACGTTCGGCCGAAAGCCGTCCCGGTCAAGCATAATCAAACCCCAAAATCTTTAAACTGCGTCCATTATGCATGGCCATTGCCTGCTGCGACGGCTAGTGCGCGCGCAGTCTGTTATGCCCTGATGAAAGCCTCCCAGTTCTTTATTTCCACGCTCAAGGAAGCGCCCGCCGACGCTGAGGTGGCCAGCCACAAGCTAATGACCCGCGCGGGGCTGATCAAAAAATTGGGCGCGGGTATTTATACCTACATGCCCATGGGGCTTCGAGTAGTACGAAAGGTCGAAGCCATCGTACGTGACGAAATGAACCGGGCGGGAGCTGTTGAGATGGCCATGCCGGTGGTTCAGCCGGCAGAGCTTTGGCAGGAGACCAAGCGGTTTGAGACCATGGGGCCTGAACTGTTGCGTATTCAAGACCGCCATGGGCGCGATTACGTGGTGCAGCCTACCAGCGAAGAAGTGGTCACTGACATTGCGCGCCAGGAATTGCGCAGCTACAAGCAGTTGCCGCGCAATTTTTACCAGATACAGACCAAATTTCGCGACGAGCGCCGCCCGCGTTTCGGCCTGATGCGCGGACGCGAGTTCACCATGAAGGACGCCTATAGCTTCGACCGTGATCCAGAAGCCGCCAAAGCCAGTTATCAGGTAATGGCCGCAGCCTACCGGCGCATTTTTGACCGCTTCGGTTTGCGTTACCGGGCCGTGGTCGCCGACAGCGGTGCTATTGGTGGTGACCTGAGCGAAGAGTTTCAAGTGATTGCCACCACGGGCGAAGACGCGATCGTTTACTGCCCCGGTAGCGAATATGCCGCCAACATGGAAAAAGCTGAGGCGCTTGCTCCGAGCGCCGAGCGTCCTGCTGCGGTTGCGCCTATGGAAAAGACGTCCACGCCGGGCGCGAGCACATGTGCAGATGTCGCAGCGCTGTTGAACGTGCCACTTCAGAGCACAGTCAAGTCGCTGGTCTTGGCGACTGAGAAAACCAATGAGGCGGGCGTTGTAGTCAAGACCGACATTTGGCTGCTCTTACTGCGCGGCGACCACGACATGAACGAGATCAAGGTGGGCAAGCTACCCGGCCTTGACGCCAGCTTTCGTTTCGCCACTGTGCCAGAGATCAAAGCGCATTTTGGCTGTGAGCCCGGCTACCTGGGGCCCATCGGTCTGCTCGCGCCTGTGCGTGTGGTGGTGGACCGGGAAGTGGCTGTCATGGGCGACTGGATTTGCGGTGCCAACGCGTCAGACTTTCATTACATCGGGGTGAACTTCGGTCGTGATTTGCCAGAGCCTGAATTGGTGGCTGACATCCGCAACGTGGTCGCAGGCGATGCGTCTCCCGACGGAGCGGGGCCGTTGGCCATTGAGCGCGGCATCGAAGTAGGGCATGTGTTCTACCTGGGCAATAAGTACAGCCGCGCGATGAACGCGACATTTCTGGGCGAGGATGGCAAACCGGCGTTCTTTGAAATGGGGTGCTATGGCATTGGCATAACCCGCTTGCCAGCAGCAGCCGTTGAGCAAAACCACGATGCCAAGGGCATCATTTGGCCAGACGCGATTGCGCCGTTTACGGTGGTGATTTGCGCTATTACGCCCGACCGGTTTCCGGAAGTAAAAACCGCTGCCGAGGACCTTTACCAAGAGTTACTGCAGGCTGGCGTGGATGTGATTTTGGATGACCGCGGCGAGCGCCCTGGTGCCATGTTTGCAGATTGGGAACTGATTGGGGTGCCCCATCGCATCACCATCGGCGACCGAGGCCTCAAACAGGGCGAGGTGGAATACCAGCACCGGCGCGACGAAACATCTACCAAGGTTCCTGTCGCTGGCATTCTGGCCCACGTCAAAGGCCGGCTCGCCGCATGAGCGGGGGAATTTCACGCCGAGCCTGCTTAGGCGCTTTGCCAGCCTTTGCCTCGACCGCCTGTTTGTTACCGAGCAGTGCCTACGCCAATGGTCAATTAGAAGAGCCGTTGGCCGATTCTGTTCGCGGCGCACTACGGTCCGCCGTGGCCAACAGCGCGCCGCCTGAGCCGAAATTTGCCAGCACGCAAGAGCGCATTGTGTATTTGCGCTGGTTGGGCACCATGAGTGATCGGCTGCGCAAACGCCAGCGTGACTGGGAATTTCGGCGTGATTTGCTCCAGACCGTTTGGTACGAAAGCCGGCGCGCTGGGCTCGACGTTTCACTTGTACTGGGCTTGATTCAGGTTGAGAGCGCTTTCCGCCGGTATGCCGTGTCCAGTGTGGGTGCGCGCGGCTTTATGCAAGTGATGCCGTTTTGGACGCGGGTGATCGGCGATGGCGACCCTTCCAAACTTTTTCACATGCAGACCAATTTACGCTTTGGCTGCGTCATCCTGCGTCATTACCTTGACCGTGAAAAAGGCGACTTGTACATGACGCTAGGACGTTACAACGGTAGCCGCGGCCGCTCCCCGTATCCTAGCGCAGTCTTTGGTGCGCAGCGCAACTGGGCGTTTGATGGGCTGTTGACGAGCTAATTGACTGGCGCGCTGACGGGCCGAACGAAGCTATCGACGAGAATCCGGCGGAGCAACAAGCGCTGTAAATATGGCGGACGCGCTGCCGGCCGGAACGATACCCACAGCATCGCTCCCCGTCCGTGAAACCAACACCTGGTCGATGCGGTAGCTGTCCACATCCATCACCTCAAACTTGTAGCCGCCCCACAGCACGCTGTCGGTCCTGCGCGGCACGCGGCGCAGCATCACCATCAGGAAGCCGGCCAAAGTTTCGTATTCGGTCTCGTGCGGCAATTCGTCGAGGCTCAGCGCGTGGCGAACGTCCTCAATGGGTGTGATGCCATCAATCAGCCACGAATCCTGGTCACGCCTGACGATTTGCTCCTCGTCGAAAGGTGACACCAGATCGCCCATTACCGTGCTCATCACGTCGTTGAGCGTGACCACACCCACCACCAAGCTGTATTCGTTGACGATCACCGCGAAGTCTTCGTGTGCCTGTTGAAATTGCTCCAGTACTTCTGACAAGGTGAGCCTGTCCGGCACGATCAGCACCTTGCGTACCAGACTGTCGTCTGCGAGGGAGATAGGTTGGCTGTTGAGTACGCGCTGGAACAGGTCTTTGGCGTCCACATAACCGACCACATGGTCAATATCGCCCTCGCACACAGGGTAGGTGGAGAAAGGCTCGGCCGCAATGCGCAGGCGAATCACCGCGTCCGCATCGTCGCGCAAGAAAAAAGCCACTCGTTCGCGCTGCGACATGGCGCTTGAAACAGTTCGGGTGTCCAGCTCAAACACATTGGTAATCACCCGCTGCTCGCGCGCAGCCAGTACCCCGGCGCGTGCGCCGGCTTCCATCATGGCGAGTACATCGTCTGAGGTGATGCGGTCGTCCCGCAGGGAAGACAAACCCATCAAACGGAACAGCGCATCGGCGCATCGGCTGTAGAGCCACACCAGCGGTGTGAGCACGGCCATGCAAAACGACATGGGCCGGATCAACCGCACCGCCATGGGCTCCGGGTCCGCCATGCCGAGGCGTTTGGGAACCAAGTCGGCAAACAAAATGAACAGCGAAGTGACGAGCAAAAAGGAGGCGAGAAACCCCAAGGTATCGGCCGTACCGGGGGAGGCCCATTGGCTCACGATACGGGTGAAGGTGGGGCTGAGCGCGCTTTCCCCCACGATACCGCCCAAGATGGCCACTGCGTTTTGCCCAATTTGCACCACGGTGAAATAGTCCCCGGGGTGCTCCTGCAACCGCATGACGCGCGCGGCGCGGGCGTCCCCATCGTCGGCTAATTGGCGAAGTCGCAGGCGGCGCGAAGCGGCCAGCGAGATTTCGGCCGCCGAGAAAAACGCGCTGGCAGCGATGAGAAGGGCGATGTAAAAAAGATCTTGCAGCATGAGAGTTGAACGCGGTTTGCGCAGCCGCCAAGTTTAGGGCGCAGAGCCGCACGGCTTGGCTGCGTTGCTGCACGCAGCAGCAGGCGCAAAAAAGCCGCCCTGCGGCGGCTTGTGCTGACTGTGCCCGCTAGTGGGGCTCAGTAGGTTAGGTGCCCAGCGTTTGCTTGAGCTCGCCCGACTCGTACATCTCCATCATGATGTCTGAGCCGCCTACAAACTCGCCATTCACATACAGCTGCGGAATCGTCGGCCACTGGCTGTATTCCTTGATGCCTTGGCGAATCTCTTCGTCTTCCAGCACATTGACGGTGGTGATGGCCTTGGGGTCCACGTCGCAAGCCTTCAGGATTTGGATGGCGCGACCGGAAAAGCCGCACATGGGAAAGCTGGCGTTGCCTTTCATGAAGAGCAGCACGGGGCTTGATTTGACGAGGTCGTCGATGCGTTTTTGGGGATCGCTCATGGGGGGCTCCAGAAAAGAGGCCGCATGCGGCCGTTGGCAATAAGGACATTATTTCACCGAAGACCATTGTCCGCCCGAGCATCGCCCTGTGCCAGAGAGGTCATTGCGTCCTTGGACCTCCACAAAGCTGCGCGCGCGCAGCACGCTTTGCACGGCGTCGCTTTGGTCCCAGCCGTGCTCCAGCAGCAGCCAGCCACCAGGCGCCACATAGCGGGGCGCTTGCGCCACGATGCTGCGCAGGTCCACAAGTCCATCGGAGCCTGCTACCAGCGCGGCGCGTGGCTCATGGTGCAGGGTGGGGAGGTGGGGATCGCCTTCGGCAATATACGGGGGGTTGGAGACGATGAGGTCGAATGTGCCGGTCACGTTATCCAGCCAGTCGGACTGCGCAAAGTTCACGTTCAGCTGAAGTCGACGCGCGTTGGCCTGCGCTACGGCCAGTGCGTCCGCGCTGAAATCTACCGCCGTGACGAGTGCGTCCGGCTTGGCATGGGCCAAGGCCAGCGCAATGGCGCCGCTGCCGGTCCCCAAGTCCAAAACACGGGGACTTGCCTGCCCGGCCAACAGTTCCAGCGCCCAATCCACCAGGGTTTCCGTGTCGGGCCGGGGGTCTAAAACCCGGGCATCGACTTGTAGATCAAGGCCGTAAAACGATTTGCGGCCAGTGAGGTAGGCCACCGGTTCGCCTGCTGCACGGCGTGTGCACAACAGATCAAACGATGCCGCTGTGTCAGGGGGCACGGCGGCATCGTCATGGGTTAGCAGCCAGGCACGCCCCGCATCAGGCTTCTTCAGCGCGTGCAGCAGCAACAGCTGACCATCGATGCGCTCCAGGCCGTGCGCTTGCGCCGCCGTTAGGCAAGATGCTACTGTATTAGTAGCTACTAGCCCTTCAAAAATAAGCGCTAGAGGCCTATCTGGCATAAATTTTAATCACAGCGCACCGACTTCAAACTCGGCCAGTAACTCGGCCTCGCGCGCGTAGGCCAGCGCTTGCAGAACATCGCCCAAATCGCCTTCCATCACGCCGAGCAACTTGTACAGCGTGAGGTTGATGCGGTGATCAGTGAGCCGACCCTGCGGAAAGTTGTAAGTGCGGATGCGGTCGCTGCGGTCGCCGCTGCCGATCAAGCCCTTGCGCTGGGCGGCCTCCTTGGCGGCGCGCTCGCTGCGTTCTTTTTCCTGAATGCGCGCCTGCAGTACTTGCAGCGCTTTGGCCTTGTTGGCGTGTTGGCTGCGCCCGTCCTGGCACTCGGCCACAATGCCCGTGGGCAAGTGCACCACGCGCACGGCGGAGTCGGTTTTGTTGATGTGCTGGCCGCCTGCGCCGCTGGCGCGAAAGGTGTCGATGCGCAGGTCAGACGGGTTGAGCTTGATGGCCTCGTGCTCGTCAGGTTCGGGCATGACTGCTACGGTGCAGGCGCTGGTGTGGATGCGGCCTTGCGTTTCAGTGGCGGGCACGCGTTGCACGCGGTGGCCGCCCGATTCAAAGCGCAGTGCGCCATACACACCGTTCGCGCTTTCGCCATTTTCAATTCGCAAAACGAGTTCTTTGTAGCCGCCCAGCTCAGACATGCTCTCGCTGACCACCTCTACTTTCCAGCCCACGGTGGTCGCATAACGCATGTACATGCGCGCTAGGTCTCCTGCGAACAAGGCGGATTCATCGCCGCCAGCGCCGGCGCGGATTTCCAGAAACGCATTGCGCGCGTCGTCCGGGTCTTTGGGGAGCAGCAGGCGCTGAAGCTGGTCTTCGAGGCCGGGTAACTCGGCCACGGCCGCGTCGATTTCTTCCTGCGCCATTTCCGCCATTTCGGCATCTTCCAGCATGGCGGTGGCGGCGTCGCGGTCGCTTTCCAGTTGGCGGTAGCGTGCAAAACGGCCGGCAATCTGCGTCACTTCGGCGTGCTCGCGCGACAGCGCGCGGTACTGCGCCATGTCGGTCATGATGTCTTGGCGAGACAGTAAAAAGTCGAGTTCTTCCAATCGGCGTGCATAGCGCTCGAGCTGGTTCCTGAGAAAAGTTTGCATGCGCGTGGAGGTGTTTAGCTATTCATTCAATAGCTATTAGTGCAGACAGGGTCTGCCCTAGAGGGGTTTTTTGGCTAGCGAGCGAAGAAACAGCCGCGAAGCAGTGCGCGCTGTTTTATCACGCGCCTCGGCATCGCCCGCACGCAACTCGGCCATCGTGCCGTGCAGCATTTTGCGCGACAGCCCGCGCGAGAAGGCCTCCAGCACTTCTTGCACATCGTCACCCCGTGCTAGCCGGCGGCGGGCGCGGGCGATCTCCAGCGCCCGCCATTCATCGGTCTGCTGGTGGATCTGCTGGATCAGCGGCACCACGCCGCGCTGCGGGTCGCGTTGATCGAGCCAATGCATAAAGCTTTGCACACCTGCGTCGATGATGACCTCCGCCTGTTGAACAGCGGCTTGGCGGCTGGCCTGTGCGGTTTGCACCACGCTGGCCAAGTCATCGACGGTGTACAGGTATACGTCCTGCAGGCCTTTCACTTCCGGCTCAATATCGCGTGGTACGGCCAAATCCACCATGAACATGGGGCGGTGGCGGCGTTTTTTAAGCGCGCTTTCTACGGCGCCCAAGCCCACGATGGGCAGGGTGCTGGCGGTGCAGCTCACCACAATGTCAAATTCGTGCAGGCGGTCGGGCAGCTCGGCCAAGCGCATCACTTCGCCGCCAAAACGTGCGGCCAGGCGCTCGCCGCGCTCTAGCGTGCGGTTGGCGATGGCCATGGATTTGGGTTTGTGGGCAGCAAAGTGCGTGGCGGTGAGCTCCACCATCTCGCCCGCGCCAATGAACAGCACCTTCGTGCTGCCCAGGTCTTCAAAAATTTGACTGGCCAGCCGCACGGCTGCCGCTGCCATGCTGATACTGTGCGCGCCAATTTCGGTGGAGCTGCGCACTTCTTTGGCCACCGAAAAACTGCGCTGAAACAACTGGTTGAGCGTGGAGCCCAGTGCGCCGGCGCTCTCGGCTGCACGCACGGCATCTTTCATCTGTCCCAAAATTTGCGGCTCACCCAGCACCATGGAGTCGAGCCCGCTGGCCACACGGAACGCATGACGGGCTACGGGGCCTTCTTCAAGCACATACGAATGGGAGCGCAGCACGTCCACACTCACGCCACCGCTTTGGGCAAGCCAACCGATCGTGCGGTCCAGCGCACTGTGCTCGCCAGCGCAGTACACCTCGGTGCGGTTGCAGGTGGAAATGATGGCGGACTCAATGCCCCGGTGCGGGTTCGTCGCCCCCAGCGCCTCGCGCAAGCCGCTCAGCGTGGGCGCGATTTGGTCGAGCGCAAACGCGAATCGACCGCGCAGATCGAGCGGCGCGGTGTTGTGGTTGATGCCTAGGGCCCATACAGACATGCGCCGATTATAAAATCGCGGGCGTCAAAAGGCTTGCACGCCGTGTAGCAGCCTTGATCTACGTCAAGTTCATGGATTTCATCGCCTTCGCTCTTCACCTTGCCAACTTCATGGCACCCGCTGCTGTGATGCCCGTGCTGCTGTGGCCGCTGGTGCGTTTGGCATTCGGCAAGGCCGCCAAATCGCCGGGCTTTTTGCACCAGTGGGCTGTGCAGTTCGTGGTCGGACTGGCGGTGCTGCTGGCAGGGTTGGTGTTGTTGGGACGTGACGGGAAGATGACGACCTACGCCGCTTTGGTGTGCGCGGCTGCTACGTGCAAATGGGTGATGCTGCGTGGATGGCGGCGTTGATCCGCTGAGTTGGTTCCCTGATGCGGTCCATGAACGTCAGGCCGAGGATCTAACGAGGGCAAGAAGCAGCCATCCATCGTTGGCTATGCGCAACCTAGGGACATCCTGCATAACTCCCTGCGGGTTGTGATAGCGCGGTCTCGGGCGGTCCGCTTCGTTGCTTTTTTTGCCAATAGCACGGCTATTAGCTGCAAAAAGACGCCTTGCGGCCCATTCCGATCCGCACTATCACAT
>JBBSUJ010000059.1:0-19723 GCA_038235025.1 Burkholderiales bacterium | reverse complement strand
GTTCAACCGATTTCGCAAGCTACTGGTGCGATACGAGAAGCTTGATCGCAGCTTCATGGCATTGAACCACTTGGCTGCGTCAATCATGGCGCTCCGTAAAGTCAAGCTGAACATAAACATTATTTACGGATAAGTTCTAAGTCTGTATTAGGAAGTCAGCTATTTATTCAGTAGCAAAGCAGCATAATCGTGAGGCGGTTGTGCGTCGCGCCATTGGCCAGGCTGCAGCGTTTGCAGGCCCCACGGACCGACTTGCACGCGCACTAGCCGCAGCGTGGGTAGGCCGACGGCGGCCGTCATGCGGCGTACTTGGCGATTACGGCCCTCGCGAATAGTGAGCGTCAGCCAAGCGGTCGGAATATGGGCACGAAACCGCACGGGCGGTTGCCGTATCCACAGATCAGGTGGGGTGAGCGCACCGGCGTGGGCGGGTAGAGTGACGCCATCACTCAGCACCACGCCGTCACGCAGGCGTTGTAGCTGCTCCAGCTCGGGCTTGCCTTCCACTTGCACCCAGTAGGTTTTGGGGAGCTTGTGGCGCGGGTCGGCGATTCGTGCTTGCAGGACGCCGTCGTTGGTGAGCAGTAGCAGTCCCTCGCTGTCGCGGTCAAGTCGACCGGCGGGATAGACGCCCTGTGCATCTACATAATCTTTGAGGGTCTTGCGGCCGTCCTTGCCGCTGAATTGGGTCAGGACGTCGAAGGGCTTGTTAAGCAGGATCAGGCGCCGAGCGGCAGGCTCGGGGCGCAGGCGGCTTGGCGCAGTTGAGCTTGACTTGACGCGGTAGCGGGGTGGGGCAGCGGCCATACCGAAATCGGTTGAAGCGCTGTTAGCTGCGTACCAGGGCCAAATAAGCTTTGCGTGTTTCTGGCCCCACGGCCTGAATGACTTGCTCGTAGGAAGTGTGGTGGCGCGCCTGCATGCGGGCCGATGCGATGGTGCGCGATTTGCAAAACCAGTGGCAGCTGTGCTGCATCAGGAAGATCTCGGCCGACGCCCTGAACGCCCGGTCGCGCGCTGAGGTGTCGGGTGCTGGCTCCAGAGCGCGTGCCAAGCCCGCGGCATGCACTGCAAGTAACTTGCGCATATCGAAAGACGCGTCAGGTAGCAAGGTGGTGGCAAACGGCAGGCACACCGGCAAGTTACTGGCTAGTGCTTCGTCAGCGGGTACCTTGGAGAATTGCCTGGCGAACTCTGCAAACTGGGTGGCCAGTTGAGTCTCGCTAGGCTCCAGCACTGCAAACACCTGGACTTGGCGTTGCGTGTCTTTCTCACCCAGTGCTCGCAAGTAGCCCTGGGTGAGGGTCTCCATCAGTTTTTCGATGTGGAGCGGCGAGAGGAGGCGCGCCAGCAAAAATATACGCTTGCGCTGCTGGTAGCCGTTCACGGCGAACAAAAAGCCGGTGGCGAGCAACGATACGGTGAGAAACGGGTCCATGCGGTGAGGTCAAATTTCTAGGTTGTCGATCAGGCGGGTAGCGCCCAGGCGCGCTGCGCCCAGGACCACCAAGGGTGCGTTGTTATGCGGCGTGAGCAAATCGGCACGGCTGCGTACGGTGAGGTAATCGGTCTTCCAGCCGCGCGCGTCCAGCTGCGAAAGCGCTTGCTGTTCAAGCATTTCTACGTGCTGCGCAAACGCCGAGTCGGCTGGACGGGTCGACTCCGCTTGCAAGGCGGCCGCGCCCAAGGTGCGCAGTGCCTGGTGCAGTTGCACCGCCTCTGCGCGTTCTTCTGGGCTCAAATAGCCATTGCGAGAACTCAGCGCCAAGCCATCGGCGGCGCGTTCGATGGGTAATGCCACGATATCAATGGGCAGCGCAAACTGCTGCACCATGCGCCGCACCACCATCAGCTGCTGGTAGTCCTTTTGCCCGAAGAATGCCGTGCCGCCGAGCTTGCCAGCAAACACTGCGGAAAACAGTTTCATCACCACGGTGCAGACGCCTGTGAAGAAGCCGGGGCGGAACGTCCCTTCAAGCAAATTCGCAAGCGCCGGGTCCGGTTGCACGGTGAACGTTTGCGGTTCCGAGTAAAGGTCATTTTCGCGCGGCGCGAACAGCACTTGGCAGCCTGCGGCAGACAGGCGCTCACAGTCGCGCTCCCAGGTGCGGGGGTAACTGTCAAAGTCCTCGTGCGGTAAAAACTGCAGGCGGTTGACGAAGATGCTGGCAACGGCCACCTCATCGCGCGCGGCAGCACCGCGCATCAGCGCCATGTGCCCTTCGTGCAGATTGCCCATCGTAGGAACAAAAGCGGGCCGACCCAGGGGTGCCAATACGGCGCGCAGTTCGGGAATGCTCTGGCAAATGTGCATGAAATCGGAAAACGAAAGACATCAAAAAAACACGCGGATCTTGGGCAGCAAGTGGCTACCAGGCATGCAGCGTGTCGTCGGGAAAGGTCTGTTGCTTCACGGCGGCCACATAAGCCTCCATGGCGCCGCGCACACTGCCGGCATCCCCCATAAAGTTGCGGACAAAGCGCGCCATTTTGCCCAGGTTCATTCCCAACATGTCGTGCAACACCAGCACTTGGCCGGCTGTGCCGCTGCCCGCACCAATGCCGATGGTGGCGCAGTGCGTCAGCTCGGTTGTTAATTCGGCCGACAGCTGTGCGGGCACCATTTCCAGCACCAGCATGGCGGCGCCAGCGTCCTGCAATTCGCGTGCGTGGCGGCGCAGGGCTTGGGCCGATTGATCGGTTTTGCCTTGCACGCGGTAGCCGCCCAATGCGTGCACGGTTTGCGGTGTAAGGCCCAAGTGGGCACACACCGGTACACCACGCTCGACCAAAAAATGCACGGTGGGAGCCGTCCAGCCACCGCCCTCTAGCTTGACCATGTGCGCGCCAGCGCTCATCAAGGCGCAGGCGCTGCGCAGTGCTTGCTCGCGGCTTTCGGCGTAGCTGCCAAAGGGCAGATCAGCGATGAGCCACGCGGTTCCCTGAACGCGGTGCAACCCTCGCGCCACACTTTGCGTGTGATAGACCATGGTTTCAAGCGTTACGCCCACTGTGCTGGGAAGGCCCTGGCACACCATGCCAAGCGAATCGCCCACGAGCAGGCATTCAATCCCCGCCGCATCGGCCACGGCAGCAAAGGTGGCGTCGTAAGCGGTGAGCATGGTGATTTTTTCACCAGATTCGCGCATTTGCTGCAAGCGCGGCAGGCTGACCGGGCGGCGATGCGGAAGAGGCGACGCAGGCGGCAAAGTGCCGTAGGGTGTGCCTGCGGGCGCGGGCTGAACAACTTTGGACGATGTAATTTCGGTCATGGCAGAACGCTCAGAAACGAAGGACTCACGAGTGTAGTCGGCGGTTTTACGCGCCGCTTGCCACGCAAGCCCTACAGCGTACCGGGTGTGGTGCAAACGCTATGCTTGAGCCCCATGACATTCACGCCTGCATCTCCCCTCGATTCTCTGGACGCGCCACTGCGCGCGCAAGTCTTGCTGGACGTAGGCCGCGCCTTGCAAGAAGACTTGGGCGCTGGCGACTTGACTGCCGCACTGGTACCCGCGAACCGGCGTGTCAAGGGCCGCATTCTCGTGCGTGAAGCTGCTGTGCTCTGCGGTGCCCCCTGGGTTGAAGCCGCACTGCGGGTCCTGGACCCTCATGTGGAACTGCAGTGGCACGTGCAGGAGGGCGGTCACTGCACGCCCGACCAAGTCGTGCTGTACATGCACGGCGATGCCCGGGCGCTGCTCAGTGCCGAGCGCACCGCGCTGAACTTTATGCAGATGATGTCGGCGGTAGCGACCAAAACTGCGAGCTACGTGCATGCCGTGCAGGGCACTCGCGCGCAGATCGTGGATACGCGCAAGACCTTGCCCGGCCTGCGCATTGCGCAAAAGTATGCGGTGCGTATCGGCGGCGGAACCAACCACCGCATTGGCCTGTATGACGCGGTGCTGATCAAAGAAAACCACATTACTGCGGCGGGTGGTGTCACTCAGGTGCTGAGCGCTGCGGCTGCAGTGGCAGCGCGGGCCAGCTTCGTGGAGATCGAAGTAGAAACGCTGGCCCAGTTGCGCGAGGCGCTCGACGCCGGCGCCGCCATGGTGCTGCTCGACAACATGGATTTGCCTACGCTGCGTGAAGCGGTGCACGTCAATGCGGGACGTGCGATTTTGGAAATTTCCGGCGGCGTCACGCTGGACGGCTTGCGCGCCCTTGCAGAAACCGGGGTTGATCGTATTTCTACGGGAGCCATCACCAAAGATGTGAAGGCCACCGACTTCTCCATGCGACTGGAAAGCCTCACATGAACACCACCATCGCCATCAAGGAAGTGGAATACGAGCAGCCCCACGGCGCCTCGGCGTGCTCCACCAAATTTGCCTGGGCGCGCGTTCCGGCAGAGTTATCGCAGGCCGAACGCGCCGCCACCAAAGACAAGGTGCGCCGCTTGCTCAAGGAGAAAAATGCGGTGATGGTGTCGCACTATTACGTGCACCCGGACCTGCAAGACTTGGCCGAGGAGACTGGTGGCATCGTCAGCGATTCCTTGGAAATGGCGCGCTTTGGGCGCGATCACGCAGCGCAGACCTTGGTGGTGTCCGGCGTGCGGTTCATGGGTGAGTCAGCCAAAATTCTGTCCCCCGAGAAAACCGTGCTGATGCCAGACCTGGATGCCAATTGTTCGCTTGACCTGGGTTGCCCGATAGACGAATTTAGCGCCTTTTGTGACCAACACCCCGACCGCACCGTGGTGGTCTACGCCAACACCAGCGCGGCGGTCAAGGCGCGGGCCGACTGGCTGGTGACGTCCAGCTGCGCACTGGACATCGTTCGGGCACTGAAAGAAGCGGGGCAAAAAATTCTGTGGGCCCCCGACCGACATCTGGGCGGCTATATCCAGCGCGAAACCGGTGCTGACATGGTGATGTGGAACGGCGCCTGCATCGTGCACGACGAGTTCAAGGCCTTTGAGCTGGCGGCGCTGAAAAAAGAACACCCCAGTGCCAAGGTACTGGTGCACCCCGAGTCACCGGAAGATGTCATTGCGCTTGCCGATGCGGTGGGCTCCACATCGGCCATTTTGAAAGCAGCGCACGACATGGAGGCGCGCGAATTTATCGTCGCTACTGACGCCGGCATGATGCACAAGCTGCGCACTTTGAACCCCGGCAAGCACTTTATGGAAGCTCCCACTTCCGGCAGTAGCGCCACCTGCAAAAGCTGCGCGCAGTGCCCTTGGATGGCTATGAACGGCCTAGCGGGCGTGGCGCAGGTGCTAGAGACGGGGGGCAACGAGATTCAGGTGGACCCCGCGATCATCCCGCGCGCGCGCCAACCGATTGACCGCATGCTGGCGTTCACCGCAGCTCTCAAAAGGGGTGATTCGGTGTCGCACCTGGTGCCGCATTTGGGTGCGACGTGATTCCTGAACGCACCTGTTGATTGACACCAATTGCTCCTCTTTCAATAGCTAACTATGGCCCAAGTAGAGCGCTAATGGCAGCTTTTACTCCTAAAACTCTTCTGGACTTTGCTAGCCCGCATGACAGCGCCGCGCCGCGTCTGCGCGTGGCATTCGGCGAGCCGCTCGCGGTGCTGGCGGCGCACACACTGGCACAGGTGCCTGCAGTACTGGCGCAGGTTCAGGCTGCGGCAAAGGCAGGCAAATGGTGCGTGGGCATGGTGGCGTATGAAGCCGCCCCGGCGTTTGACAGTGCGCTGCACACTGTCGATGCCGCTGACAATTGCCACGCGCCACTGGTTTGGTTTTCCGTCCACGATGCGCCATTGCCTTGGCCGCAGGAAGCGGCGGAACACCACGCCGCTCCGCAACTGGAGTGGCAGCCGACTTTGACCCGCGCCGACTTTGACGGGGCTCTGCAGCACCTGGCCACTGCCATTGCCGCAGGGGAGTACTACCAGGTCAATTTCACCGCAGCGTTGCAGGCGGCCTTGCCTGAATCAACCGACGGGAAGGCTGGTGCTGACGCCCGTGCCTGCTTCGATGCCCTGCAAGCTGCGCAACCGGGCGGATATGCCGCGCTGCTACCCATGGACGCTACAAGCGTGCTGTCGGTCTCGCCAGAGTTGTTCTTTGACTGGAATAGCCACACGGGTGACATCCTGACCCGGCCCATGAAAGGCACGGCGGCGCGCGGCGTATCGCCCGTTGAAGACGCCGCTGCAGCTCAGGCGCTGCGCGAATCGCCCAAAGAGCGGGCCGAAAACGTGATGGTGGTCGACCTTCTGCGCAACGACCTCTCGCGCATTGCGCAACCAGGAAGCGTGCAGGTGCCGCGCCTGTTCCATGCCGAAGCATTGCCCAGTGTGTGGCAAATGACTTCTGATGTATGCGCCACCACACGCGCCGATGTCCAGCTCGCCGATGTGTTCGCCGCGCTGTTTCCTTGCGGCTCGGTGACAGGCGCGCCCAAGGCCGCTGCCATGCAGGCGATTGCAGCGCTGGAGATGTCTCCGCGCGGCGTCTACTGCGGCGCTTTGGGCGTCGTGCGGCCGGGCGCAAGCGGCGGCATTCACGCCACGTTCAACGTGCCGATCCGCACCCTGGAGCTGCGCGGCGCAGTAGCGCGCTGCGGCATTGGCAGCGGCATCACTTCAGGTTCACAGCCCGACGCCGAATGGCAGGAATGGCAGCACAAGCGCGCATTTCTGGAACGCGCCAATGCACCGTTTGAACTACTGGAAACTTTTGCGCTGCTAGAGGGCAGCTTTCAACATGCGGAACTGCATTTGGAGCGTATGGCCGCTGCTGCGGTGCATTTCGGTTATCCATGGAACGCGCACGCGGTGCGCGGCGAGCTGCAGATCACCGCACTTCAGCACATGGCAGGCCATTGGCGCGTGCGTCTGCTGACAGGCGCTGATGGAAGCGTGCGCGCCCAAACTTTTGCACTACATGCCATGACGCAGCCTCTCGGCTTGCAACTGGCCGATCGCGCTTTTGTACAAGCGCACAGTGCCTTCGTAAGCCACAAAACCACCCGGCGCGCGCACTACGACGCTTTTGCGCCGACCAGCGCAGGGGCGTTTGACACCATTCTGTACAACGAGGATGGCGAAATTACTGAATGCACACGCGGCAATATCGCTGCGCTGGTGGATGGCCGCTGGATTACACCGCCGCTGGCTTGCGGTTTGTTGCCTGGCGTCGGCCGCGCATTGGCCGTGGCGGACGGACGGCTGCAAGAAGCGGTACTCAGACGCGACGACGTGGGCCAAGTGGCTGCCTGGGCCTTTGTGAACAGCCTGCGCGGCTGGGTAGGGGCCGAGCTGGTTGAACGCGGCGACTCACGGGCTCAGCAGCCACGGCGCTAAGGCTCACAAGAATTCTGACCACCATGAAAATCATTGATGAAATGCTGCACTTGGATTTGCTGACTTCCGAGCAGCATGTGCAAATCGGCGCCTGGATTGCGCAGGCCGGCTCGCCCGACGAAATCTTGCAGATGCCATCGTCTCTGTGGCAAGCGCTGGAACGTGCCAGCGAAGTGATGGGCATAGATCAAGACTTACTGCGCACGCCCCCTTGTGATGCCGCTGGGGCATAACTGCTCTAACGTGGCGCGCAGGGATTGGAGCGCCAATCGGCGTCGCGTGGCTTTATGCATTGCCTTGTCTGAGCATTTGACTCGCCACACCTCTTTGAATGCGCTGCCAGGGTCCGCGTCTGGTTTGTTGGTTGTAAGCGAATGCCGTGACCCCATTGCGCCGTGGTGGAGAGCAGACGGAATGCTGATACGGTGAGCGATTACCCCTCACACCCATTTGAGAAAGAGAAGTTATGTCCCGCATTCTTATGGTTCTGACCTCCCACGACCAGCTTGGCGACACCGGCAAGAAAACTGGCTTCTGGCTGGAGGAATTCGCCGCGCCGTACTACGTGTTCAAGGACGCCGGTGCCGAGATCACCCTCGCATCGCCCGATGGTGGCCAGCCACCGCTGGACCCCAAGAGTGACGAGGCCGATGCGCAGACCGAATCGACGCGCAGGTTCAAAGGCGACGCTGAGGCCCAAAAGCACCTTGCCCACACCGTCACCCTTGATAGCGTGCAGGTGGACAGTTTTGACGCTGTGTTCTACCCCGGCGGTCACGGCCCTTTGTGGGACTTGGCGGAAGACGCGCAGTCCATCGCCATCATCGAAAAAACATTTGCAGCTGGCAAGCCACTGGCTCTCGTGTGCCACGCGCCCGGCGCTCTGCGTCACGCCAAGGCTCCAGATGGCAAGCCACTGGTGAGCGGTAAGAAAGTCACCGGTTTTAGCAACAGTGAAGAAGAAGGCGTCCAGCTGACCAAGGTCGTGCCGTTCCTGCTGGAAGACATGCTCAAAGCCAATGGAGGTGATTACTCCAAGGGAGACGACTGGGCTCCTTACGTGCTGACCGATGGAACCTTGATCACAGGGCAAAACCCTGCATCCTCTGAAAAAGGCGCGCAAGCTTTGCTCAAACAATTGGGTTAATGCCAAAGAATGCGTGCAGCGTGCAGAGCCATGCGCGTGAAAAGCTTGCGTTCAAACGGGAGCGCTGCAACACAAAAAAAGGGGCTTCGGCCCCTTTTTTTCCGTCAACTTGGGTTGGCACAAAAAATTGATAGAAATGGCTTCTAGAGCTTATTGGGTAAGCGTTAGTAGCTATTAGAAAAGTATCAACGGAAGCGGGGGAGCGCAGATTCACCGTTCGCCGTGGGCATCATCAGAAGCCACAGTGCCAGTTGTGGCTGGATGTCGACTAGCCATAGCTCCTGCGTTCCTCGCGAATTGCCGCCGTCAATATTGGCGAGGACTTACCTGGACGTCTACAACGGCGGTCACCAAGATCAGCGTGCCACTTCGATCTGCATGACTGTGAACTTCCCCT
Organism: Burkholderiales bacterium; assembly: GCA_038235025.1. GTDB lineage: Bacteria > Pseudomonadota > Gammaproteobacteria > Burkholderiales > Burkholderiaceae_C > Simplicispira. The sequence goes on along the minus strand of JBBSUJ010000059.1, from coordinate 10,886 downwards.
CCAGCTTGTCAGCAACAAACTGCACCTTGTCGCCCACCTGGATTTTGTCCACCATAGAAGGGTCGCGGACCTGAAACACCATGGTCATGCCGGGCATATCCAGGTTCTTGAGCGGGCCGTGCTTGATGGTCAGCTTTTTGTTTTCCTTGTCAACCTTGCGCACTTCCCCGCTCGTCATTTCAGTGCTTGTACTTGCGGATGTGGCGTTCGTAGTCGCTTGGGCGCTGGCGAGGCCAGAGAAAGAAGTTAAGGCGGCTGCACAGAAGAGGGCAGCTAGGATTTTGTAATTTGATTTCATCGTTCTTCTCCAAAGGGTGATGTGTTCTGAATGCATGGGCCGGTGAGCCCGATGGCTTATTTGCCTGCTGCTTTGGCAGATTTCTTGGCGACGTTCACGACGCCTTTCATGCCAGCGTCGTAGTGGCCGGGCTGCAGGCATGCAAAGTCCACCTTTCCGGCCTTGGTGAACTGCCAGACGACTTCACCCGTCTTGCCTGGTGCCAGCGTGATCATGTTCGGATCGTCGTGCTCCATTTCCGGATTTTTCATCATCACCTCGTAGTGGTCTTTGAGTTCCTGCTCGGTGCCGAGCACCAGCTCATGTCTGGTCTTTCCTGAGTTGGTGACGACAAAGCGAACCGTCTCGTTTTGCTGGACGCTGATGCTGGTCGGCGTGAAACGCATGGCGTCGGTCATGTCCACCTTAATAGTGCGCGTGGCCTTCGCTGCAATTCCGGGCTTGCCCACGGCGGCTCCGGGCTCGGCATCGCCATGTCCGCCGGCGTGCGTGCCGGATGCAAATGATGCGCTGGAAGCGAGGGCGAAAAGGGTTGCCGCTACTGCGTGGCGAATGGAGTGGTTTTTCATAAAGGGCTCCTTGGCAAAAGATAAAACGTTCAGTGGCCTGCGTGGCCACTTTTGGCGGGCTTGCGCACCTGCACTTCAATATTTTTGGCGGGCATGTTGCGCGCTGGCATTGCCGCGGCACCGGCGTTACTGGATCTGGCGGGCTCCGCCGGCGAAGTCTCCAGCTCGTAGGCAACCGTGCCTTTGGGGTGCTGGAACCACCCCGGGTTGGCGTAGTCGCCCGGCTTTTGGTCTTTGCGGACCTTGACCACGCTGAACATACCGCCCATCTCGACCGATCCGAACGGCCCTTCCCCCGACATCATGGGGGCGGTGTTGTCGGGCAGTGGCATCTGCATCTCGGTCATGTCGGCCATTCCCCGCTCACCCATCACCATGTAATCGGGAACGAGCTTGGTGATTTTCCGGGCGATGTCCTTGTGGTCTACGCCGATCATCGTGGGCACGTCGTGGCCCATGGCGTTCATGGTGTGGTGGCTCTTGTGGCAATGAAATGCCCAGTCGCCTTCCTCATTGGCCAGGAACTCAAACTGGCGCATTTGCCCCACAGCCACGTCGGCTGTGACTTCGGGCCAGCGTGAGCCTTTTGGTGTTGGCCCCCCATCGGTGCCGGTGACCTCAAACTCATGCCCGTGCAAGTGCATCGGGTGGTTCGTCATCGTCAGGTTGCCGACACGGATCCGTACCTTGTCGTTTAGCCGCACATTGAGCGAATCAATGCCCGGGAAGATACGGCTGTTCCATGACCAAAGGTTGAAGTCCAGCATGGTCATGATCTTGGGTGTGGCGCTGCCCGGCTCGATATCGTAGGCGTTCAGCAAAAACACAAAATCGCGGTCGACTTCGGCAATGAGCGGGTGCCGGCCCTTGGGATGCGTGACCCAGAAGCCCATCATTCCCATGGCCATTTGCGTCATCTCGTCTGCGTGCGGGTGGTACATGAAGGTGCCGGGGCGGCGCGCCACGAACTCGTACACGAATGTCTTACCGGGCTTGATTGCGGGTTGGTTCAGACCCGTGACGCCATCCATGCCATTGGGCAATCGTTGGCCGTGCCAGTGAACACTGGTGTGTTCAGGCAGCTTGTTGGTCACGAAAACCCGCACTCGGTCGCCCTCGACAACTTCAATCGTCGGGCCGGGCGATTGGCCGTTGTAGCCCCACAGGTGCGCCTTGAAGCCCGGCGACATCTCGCGCACAACGGGTTCGGCCACCAAATGGAATTCCTTCACGCCATTGTTCACGCGCCACGGCAGCGTCCAGCCGTTCAGCGTGACCACCGGGTTGTAGGGGCGGCCTGTCGAAGGCATGAGAGGAGGCATGGTGTCCGGCTTGGTCTGGATCACCGGCTCCGGCAAGGCGGCCATGGCCACCCGGCTCACCGTTGCGGCTGCAATGGCGCCTGTGATGGCACCTGCACCGCTGAGAAAGTTGCGTCTATTGTTCATGGGTGTTCTTTTGGAATGGACTTAATGGGCTGGATCTGCAGCTGGCTGTGACTCGGCGCTGGCGGCGGGTGACGCGCTATCGACTGGCCTGCCAATCAGGGATGCCGCCAACGCGGCATCGGCAAGCCAGAAGTCTTGCTGCGCGTCGATAGCGCTGGTCACGACTCCCACCTGGTCGCGCGCATCGGCCAGCAGCTCGAATACGCCGATCAGCATCCCGTTGTAGCGCAGCACGTTTTCATCGGACATTGCTTGCCGAAGCGGCAAAATTTCGTCGCGGTAGTGGCGCGCGATGTCGTAGGCGGTTCGGTATCCGGAATAGCCCTGCCGCAGTTGCGATGCCGCGCCGCGCAAAGTTGCGTCATAGCGGTTCGCGGCAGCCAGCGATTGAGCGTTGAGCGCTTCGCGCTGCGCCGAACCCCAGTCGAACAACGGCAAGCGCATGTCCAGCTCAAACCCGCGGCCGGTGCTGCGCGTGCCCTCGGCGTTATCAAACACCGTGTCGCGCCGAATGCCTACCTCTACATCAACGAAGGTCGCCAGCAAATTGATTCCCTGTGACTTGCTTGCCAAATCGAGCTGGGCACGCGCTTGCTGCACGTCCAGTCTTTGCGACATTGCCGCAGCAGCAATCGATTTGCCCTCTTTTGGAGACGTGGGCAAATCAGGCAGTCGCTCGGGCAGCGTGAGCTTGGCGGCTTGTGCGTCGTCCAGGCCGAGCGCCCGAACGAGCTCTTCACGCGCGGCCAGGGCCGCATGGCGAGCAGACGCAAGCTGCGTGGTGGCGTCTGCGTAGAACACCTGCTGGCGCGCGCGCTGCAGTTTGCTGAAATTGCCGACCAGCTGCATGCGCCGCGCCAGCTCGGCGCTCGCCTCGGCAGACTGCTTCACTTGCTCGGCGTACTGCACCGTTTGCTGCGCCGCAACCGCTCGTACCCAGGTTTGGCGCACTTGAGTGACTTGATCGACCACGGTGGCGGTCAGTTGAATTTGCGCCTTCGCGGTCTGGCTGCGCGAAATCGAGAGACGCTGCGGAAGCAGCAAGAGGTCTACCAAGCCAAACGACAAGAGCCTGCCGATCTCAAGTTCGTCCCCCATACGCACGCGCTCAAAGCTCAAGATCGGGTTTGGGATACGGCCCGCCTGATTGGCGGCTGCAATGTCGGCCCAGCTCTGGGCGATCATCGCCTGCAGCGCAGGACTATTGGCGAGCGCAAGCTGCACGGCAGCGTCCTGTGACAGGGGCTGGTTCAGCAAGTCTTCGGATAGCGCAACACGCGCGTCACGCTGCTCCTTGGTCCTGCTGAGCTCCAGTTTGCCGCTCGTAAATTCGGCGGCAGAAGCGTTGCTTGACTGGACGGCGTCGTCAATTTCCAAGGAGGCGCATCCCGTCAAGATGGCTGTTGCTGCGGCCACGAAAGTCATGCGAAGTGATGGAATCATGGCTTCTCCTTGTTAGACATTGCAGGCATGGCGTGGCCCGAATGCGTCGAATGGGGTACCGGTTCCGAGTTTTCGCCCTGTGCACCTTCGCTTGCCTCCTGGGCGTATGCGCGCCAGCCGCCGCGTTGCTCGACCAGGGCGTTGGCAGCGGCCCAAGGAATCGGCTTTTCGTCTGCAAAGGACTTGTAGCCCTCCATGGCTGACTGGTGGGCCAGCGCTGTCTGTGTGCTCGGCGCGGTTGTGGTGGCGGGTGCGGGTGTGTTTTGAGCTCCTGCGGCCAGCGATATAAAGGCGGTCAGGCCAACCAGCCAAGGGACTGGGAATGAAGTGAACATGGTTTCCTCGCGAGGCTCATGAATGAAAGGGGATTACTGGCCCTGAAGGGGCAGCAATGGCCAAAACGAAACATGTGCGTTCACGCTTGAACAGCGCCGCTGCCAAGCGTTGAACGCGTTTAAGCGCGAGGAGGTTTTTGAAGTACCCGTGGCGAGACGATAGCCACTGGGGAAAGGGGCTCTGCCAGATCCGCTTGCGGTAGGTCGTCCGTGCGATGTGCAGCGATGGCAGGCGTGAGCCCCACGCCATGGCACGGAGCGCAGTTACCGCAGGTGTGGACAGCGTCGTCCTGATCGGACGCCGCGCCGCCGTGGTGCATCTCGGCAGATACTTTGTGCTGGTCGACGCTGGCCCCCGCGGTGTGCTGATCGTGGTGCACGTTGGCGGGAAATGGCGTCGTTTTAGCCGCCTGGCTTGACACGGGGCCGCACGCCGCCATGGCAGCCGCCGCGACGGCCTGGAAAGGCACCGCAAACATCATGAGCCACAGTAGGAAAGTGCGAAATTGAACCACTGTAAAAGTATAAAGGACTAAACGAATTTAGCGGGGGCTGTGTGGATTTGTGCCAGTGCCGCCGGGTCACACCTGATCTTTATGAGTGAGTCCACTAAATATTTTTGCTATTTTTCCTGAAAGGCACGCGGCAAACCTAACTCGCTTGGATCAGCGTTCAACGATCAGGCGGCGTGCGCTTCACGCCGTCTTCTTGGCCAGCGCTATTGCCCGGCTTGCCCGGTCTGCTTTGCTTTTTTGCTTGCGTACATCGCGGCGTCGGCGTGGTGCAGCAGCGCGTGCTGGTCTGCGCCGTCGTCCGGGAAGCGTGCCAGCCCCAGACTGGCTTGCACCGCCACGGGCGCCGGCGGCTCGCCTAGCATGAACGGCAAGTCAAACGACTGGGCGATTTTTCGCGCTACAGCGCAAGGGGGCTCTGCGCGCACGTGGCTTCCCTCGATCAGCACCACGAACTCGTCGCCGCCAATGCGCGCCACCGTGTCACAGCTGCGCAAGCAGGCCACCAGGCGCTCGCCCACTTGCTTGAGCAGCGCATCGCCGGCGGCGTGCCCCATCGTGTCGTTCACATGTTTGAAGCTGTCCAAATCGACAAAAAGCACGCACACGCCACTGTCGCCTCGGCGTGCTCGTGCCAGAGCGACCGCCATACGGTCTTGCAGCAGCTGACGGTTGGGCAAGCCTGTCAGCGAGTCGAACTGGGCCAAATGCACCAGGCGGGCGCGCATACGGGTGGATTCGATGGCACTCGCCACTTGGGTGGACAGAAACTGCAGCAGTGCTTTGTCATGCTGGGTGTAGTGCGCGTTGAGGCTGTCTCCCTGCAATACCAGTACGCCGATGGGGCCTTGGGCACCTGTAAGAGGCACGCCCAGCCAGTAGCGGGCGTCGCCGGCCGGCCGCTCACTAGCGCCAGCGGTGAGTGGTGGCGATGTGTGTGAATGCGAGTCCATGACTTGGTGCTCCAGCACCGTTTCCGCGCTGCGCAGCACGCGTGCGCACAGCGGGTCTTCATCGATGTGGCAGGAGACGCGCGGGCTGCGGCGGGGGTAGGGATATGTCAGCTGCCCACTGGCTCTTTCATACAGCACCACAGCCAAATCTTGCGATGCCAGCAGTTCACCAACAATGGCGTGCACGCGGGCGAACAGGCAAGAGAGATCGTCAGTCGCATGTGCCGCTTCGGAAATGGCATACATGGCAGCCTGCATGGACTCAAGGTTTTTGCGGTCGGTGATGTCGTGCGCCAGTGCCACGCGCAGATTGCAATCGTGCGCCTTGCGCGCAGTCCAGCGAATGTGGACGGTGCGCCCGTCTTTGCTCAGGTAGCGGTTTTCAAATTCCAACTGCAGGTCGCCCTGCATGATTTTTTGCACTTCGTTCTGGGTAGTCAAACGGTCGTCCGGGTGCACCAAGTCCAGCATACGAAGGCCTACGGCCTCCTGCGGCGCGTACCCGAAGATGCGTTCGAATGCGGGGCTCACAAACACCACTGTGCTGTCGGGCTCCACGATGCACAGGGCGTCCAGCAGCAAATCGACAACGTTCAGTGACGCAAGGTTGTAAGCGGGGGATGTGGTGGTTGAAGGCATAGCGGCAACTTGCGGATGGTGCGATTTTTCATTAGCCGTTGATGTCACGAATAGGTCCGGCGATACCGGTCCTGTTCGAGGCAATGCACCGCCTGTGCGCTGGACTGTTTCAGAGGCGCTCTTTGATATAGGACGGCCGGTCCATATCCACGATTTCCACGCTCAGCTGTACCAGCATGCCGCTTGGCTTCGGCGTGTATTTGCGCAAAACTACCGCAATGCGCTCGGCCAGGTCTTTCTTGGCCTCAGCGCTGCGGCCACTCAGGAGCCGCAGTTGCGCATGCACAAAGCCGCGCGGTTCGGCCGCTGTGCCAATACAAAAGCTGTTGTGCGGTGCAAACCTGGTCTTCAAATCGGCTTCGGCTTGCACTTCCGGGCTGGCGCACACCGCATCGTTCAATTCCGCCAGCGCTTTGCGTTCTGGAAAAGGTGCCAGGTTGGCTGAATATTCAATGGTCAAGTGAGGCATAGCGCTTCCTGTTAAACAGTTTGGGTGGGCACGTGGTCGCGCGCACCGCATTGGCGGTTGCGCGCATCCACGAACACGAGCTGGGGGCGGTGTGTGGTCAGTTCGGCCTCGTTCACCTGGGCAAACGCGGCAATGATGAGCAGGTCTCCTACGGCGGCGCGGCGCGCAGCGGAGCCGTTCACAGAAATCATGCCGCTGCCGCGTTGGCCCTTGATGGCGTAGGTCACAAAGCGCTCGCCGTTGTTGATGTTCCAGATGTGTACCTGCTCGTTCTCCACCATGCCAGCCGCGTCCAGAAGGTCTTCGTCTATGGCGCAGGAGCCCTCGTAATGTAGTTCGCAGTGCGTGGTGCGCACGCGATGGATTTTGGAGCTAAGCAGGGTACGGAGCATGGTTGGAGCGTAGTCTTGAGTGGATGATGGCCATCAGTTCGCGACGGGCGGCACCAAAATCGTGGGCGCGGCGGGGGCCGCTTTTTCGGGGTAATCGCGGCTGTAGTGCAAGCCGCGGCTCTCGCGACGCATTTGCGCCGAGCGCACGATCAGCTCGGCCACTTGCACCAGGTTGCGCAGCTCCAGCAGGTCGCGCGTGACATGAAAGTTGGCATAGAACTCGTCAATCTCGGCCAGCAGCAGCGTAATGCGGTGCGTGGCGCGCTCCAGGCGCTTGTTGGTGCGCACGATGCCCACGTAGTCCCACATAAAGCGGCGCAGCTCATCCCAGTTGTGGGAGATGACCACGCATTCATCCGGGTCGGTGACGCGGCTGTCGTCCCACGCGGGCACAGCAGGCACTGGCGCGCATTCGGCAGCAGCGATGTACTGCGCAGCTGCGCGGGCAAACACCATGCATTCCAGCAGCGAATTGCTGGCCAGTCGATTCGCCCCATGCAGGCCGGTACAGGCTACTTCGCCGACCGCATAAAGACCGGGAACATCGGTGCGGCCCGCTAAATCACTCAGTACGCCGCCGCAGGTGAAGTGCGCGGTGGGCACCACGGGAATCGGCTCCTTGGTTATGTCGATGCCCAGCTCGGCGCAGTGCGCCAGGATGTTGGGGAAATGCTCGTGCAGAAATTCTGGGCTTTGGTGAGAGATGTCCAGCAGCACGCAGTCGAGCCCATGCTTTTTCATTTCATAGTCAATGGCGCGGGCGACGACATCGCGCGGGGCCAGCTCGGCGCGCTCGTCGTGCTCGGGCATGAAGCGGGTACCGTCCGGCAAAAGCAGCTTGCCTCCCTCGCCGCGCACCGCTTCGCTAATCAGAAAGGATTTGGCGTGTGGGTGGTACAGCCCGGTGGGGTGGAACTGAATGAACTCCATGTTGCCCACGCGGCAGCCCGCGCGCCAGGCGGCGGCAATGCCGTCGCCCGTGGCGGTGTCGGGGTTGGTGGTGTAGAGGTAAACCTTGCCTGCACCGCCGGTTGCCAAAATGGTGTGCGGCGCGCGGAAGGTGACAACTTCGTCGGTGTCTTCATCGAGCGCATACAGACCCAGGCAGCGCTGCCCAGGCAGGCCTAACTTGGCGCTGGTGATGACATCCACCAGCGTGTGGTGCTCAAAAGCCGTGATTCCGGGCGTTCCGCGTACCACGTCGATCAGCGTGCGCTGCACGGCAGCGCCGGTGGCATCGGTGACGTGGGCAATGCGGCGCGCGCTGTGGCCGCCTTCGCGCGTGAGGTGCAGGTCGCCGTTTTCTTCAGTGAACGGCACGCCCAAGCCGCGCAGCCAAGCAATAGCATCAGGCGCGTTCTCCACCACAAAGCGGGTGGTGGCCAGGTCACACAGGCCCGCGCCGGCCACTAAGGTGTCTTGAATGTGGTCTTCAAAGGTGTCGTCGTCGGCCAGCACAGCGGCAATGCCGCCTTGTGCCCAAGCGCTGGAGCCATCCTGCATCTGCCGCTTGGTAATCACGGCCACCCGGTGCGTGGGTGCCAGGTGCAGCGCGGCAGACAAGCCCGCCAGGCCGCTGCCGACAATCAGAACATCAAAATCATGTGAAGGCATGGCAACAGGCTTGCGGGGGCAAAGCGGTAGATGACAAAAAGGAGGCGCGCAACCGCGTCATGTGGGTGTGTAAGCCAGCCGCACATAGATGGGTGCAAAGGCTTCGGCCTGTGTAATTTCAATCAACGTCTCTTTGGCCAGTTCCAGCAGGGCGATAAACGTAACCACTAGCACGGTGCTGCCGCGCGACGGGTCAAACAGCGCTTCAAACTCGACAAAACGCCGGCCTTGCAGGGCTTTGAGCACCTGGCTCATGTGCTCGCGCACGCTGAGCTCTTCGCGCGATATCTTGTGGTGCTGCACCAGCTTGGCGCGTCTCAAAATGTCTTGCCAGGCCGATTGCAAATCCACCAGCGCTACATCGGGAAAGCGCGGCTGCAGGCTTTGCTCGATGTGGACGCGGGTTGTCAGAAAGTCGCGCCCAAGCTGCGGTACGGCCGAAAGGCGCGCTGCCGCCACTTTCATTTGTTCGTATTCCAGCAAACGGCGCACCAACGCGGCGCGAGGGTCTTCGACCTCTTGCTCGCCTTCCACCTTGCGCGCGGGCAGCAACATGCGCGATTTGATCTCGATCAACATGGCCGCCATCAGCAAATATTCAGCCGCCAGCTCTAGGTTGCGGGTGCGGATTTCTTCAACATAAACCAGGTACTGGCGCGTAACCCCGGCCATGGGGATGTCAAGAATGTTGAAGTTTTGCTTGCGGATCAGGTAGAGCAGTAAATCCAGCGGGCCCTCAAAAGCCTCTAAAAATACCTCGAGTGCGTCGGGCGGAATGTAGAGGTCGGTGGGCAGCGTAAACAGCGGTTCACCGTAGAGGCGGGCCAGCGCCACTTGGTCAACCACCTCGGGCATGGCCGCAGCGTCTGGCAAGAGCTGGACGGTGGGAATCACCATTTTTTGCTATAAATTAATGAGCTACAAGACCTTGATTTATAAGCGCTAGAGCCCATTTTGACCATTAAATTTGATCGGATTTGGTTTGATAGGGGTACGGTTGCTGCGCCACCTGGGCGGCACGAAATTGCTGCCACAGGCTGCGGTCCACCGGTTTGTCCCACAACAGCGCGCGGCCGGCGCGTTGCTGTGCCTCGAGCTCAGGGTTGTCTTTTTTCAGCTGGTTGATGAACTGCGTGGTGTCGGACTGGTAGTGAGGGCGGGCAAAGATGGACATGGCGCAAAGTGGTGAAGGTGGGTTCACCGGGTGGGTTAACCTCGGGCCGCAATTTTACCGGGTGACCCTATGCACATCTCTAAGCTGTTATTTGCCGCCCTGTGTGGCCTGGCCTTTCTGGTGGGATGCGATGCCCAGCGCATTAGCGAACTGCAACCCGGCACCTCTACCGAGGCAGATGTTCGCGACCGCTTTGGCCTGCCTGAGAACACCTGGAACGAGCCCGGTGGCGGGCAAACGCTGGAATACAACCGCCAGCCCGCAGGCACCGAAAACTTCATGATTGAGCTCGATGCAAGCGGCAGGCTGGTTGCCGTGCGCCAGGTGTTAACGCCCGCAAACTTCGCCAAGGTGGAACCTGGAATGGGCATGGACGTGGTGCGACGCCTGCTCGGCAAGCCCGCCAGTACCAAGCGCTTTGATCGACAAGGGGAAATGCACATCAGCTGGCATTACCTGCCGCAGCCTGGTAGTCCCATGGTGTTCACCGTGGTCACGCGTGGCGACGGAAAAGTGCTTCGCACCGAAACTGTAGACGGCGAGCGGCCTGGCGAAAATACGGGTGGCGGCCGCTGAGCTGCCAAGAACGGTCAATGCGCCGCTGTGCGCACCCCCAGACGCGCAAGACTCTTAAAGATGCACCAGGCGTGCGAGGCGTGCAGCCGCACGGATGTCCATTGCTCCGCGGGCGACGTAGCTGCTGCATGCTCGGCGAGCCGAGCCGTGGAGCAAACCCAATTGCTCTATAAAAGCCGGCAAGTCCGGGTCGCCCGCTGCCGGAAGGGTATGAACGCCACCAGCGTGGACTGACGGTTCAGCGGCCTTCGCGTCGAGCCAAAAGGTCTTGCGCAGCTTCCTGATGCAACCCATGCCGCGTCAGCAATTACCTGTCATGCGACCAAGGGACATCCTGCATAACTCCCTGCGGGTTGTGATAGCGCGGTCTCGGGCGGTCCGCTTCGTTGCTTTTTTTGCCAATAGCACGGCTATTAGCTGCAAAAAGACGCCTTGCGGCCCATTCCGATCCGCACTATCACATC
>JBBSUJ010000058.1:0-19981 GCA_038235025.1 Burkholderiales bacterium | reverse complement strand
TTGTGGCGCCTTTATTTGCGCCTGTGCGAGGCAGCGGGTGTGCGGGCGAACTGGCTGCGGATACTGCGCGGTATCGGTTCTGCCACGATCAACGGGTCAGGGATGAGACTGGTGGCAGTCTGAAATGAATAAATCAGGGGCGACTGATTAGCTCCTTAATGACGAGGCAGTTCGCAAAGCCGCTGCCGTGCCGCTCAGTCTTGAAAAATAGCGGGATCGAAAGCCAGTCCGCGCTCTTGAGCAAGCCATGCCAACACGGGTAACGCACCTGGCAACACCGGGCGTACGGCTATGGGCCAATGCTGCCAAGACATCTGCTGCTGCTCGCGCATTTCTAGCGCGCCGCTCCACTTGGTCACCCGGCACCAGTGCAGGCGCACCAAGGCGTGTGGGTAATTGTGTTCGGTGACTTTCCAGATGTCGGCGGCGCCAATCACGATCCCCAGTTCTTCCTGCAATTCTCGTCGCAAGGCCAGCTCCACGGTCTCTCCACGTTCCAGCTTTCCTCCCGGAAACTCCCAGTAGCCCGCATAGACTTTGCCCTCGGGCCGACTAGTCAACAGCAGCGCGCCGTCCTGCCGGATCAGAATGCCGACTGCCACCTCGGTGTGTGCGCGCCCAGCCGCAGCTACCGCACCCATGCCAGCACTGCGTGCTGCTTCAGCCACCGTGTCGACCCGCATAATCGCGCGCGAACTGGTAGGCGACGCGGCCATTGCGCGAGCCACGTTCAAGCGCCCACACCAGCGCTTCCGGGCGGGCCCCAGCAAGGGCCGCCGCCGGAACATCGAAAGAACTGAGCCATTGGGACGTGATTGCCAAATATTCGTCCTGGCTAAACGGGTAGAAGCTCACCCAGAGACCAAACCGCTCGGAGAGGGAAATTTTTTCCTCCACTCCCTCGCCAGGATGTACCTCGCCGTCATCGGTGTGGGTGTACGTCAGGTTCTCGCGCATGTATTCAGGCAAAAGATGGCGGCGGTTGCTCGTGGCATAAACCAGCACGTTCGGGGTCGAAGCGGCAACCGATCCATCCAGAATCGATTTGAGGGCTTTGTACCCCGGCTCGCCCTCCTCAAAGCTCAGGTCATCGCAGAACACCAGAAACTTTTCGGGCCGTCCCGCCACCACGTCCACGATGTCAGGCAAGTCCGTCAAATCGACTTTGTCGACCTCAATCAGCCTGAGGCCCTCGCTGGCGTATGCGTTCAGGCAGGCTTTAATAAGCGAGCTCTTGCCTGTACCGCGTGCACCGGTCAGCAGCACGTTGTTCGCGGGCACACCACGCACAAATTGCTCGGTGTTGCGCTGGATTTTTTCCTTCTGCCCGTCGATTTCCTTGAGATCTTCGAGCCGCATAGCGCCGACGTGGCGCACGGGTTCGAGTCGCACACTTGCATTTCCGCGCTTGCGGTACCGCCAGGCGATGGCCTCGCTCCAGTCGGGGGCCTCCAGCGTCTGGGGAAGCGCCCGCTCAATGCGTTCCATCAACTGCTCGGCGCGCGCAACAAGACGCTCAAAATTTATAGTCATTTATGCCTCTTTCGCTTAACGCATAAGAGTAAGCAGCTATTATTTTAGGAGTAAAAGGCACAAAGCGCTCAAGAGCGATAGTCAGCGTTGATGCGAACGTAATCGAGACTCAGATCGCAAGTCCACACAGTAGCGCTCGATGCGCCGCGCCCGAGCACCACCCGCACCGTGATTTCTGGTTGCTGCATAACGCGCTGCCCGTCCTCTTCCAGATAACCGGGATTGCGGCCTCCATCAAGGGCCACGCACACGTCGTCAAGGTACAAATCAATGTGCTTCTGGTCCAGATCTTCGATGCCTGCATATCCCACTGCGGCCAGAATGCGCCCCAAGTTCGGGTCGCTGGCATAGAAGGCAGTTTTGACCAGCGGCGAATGGGCGATGGCATACGCCACCTTGCGGCATTCATCCAATGTACCGCCCTCTTCCACCTGAACGGTGATGAATTTGGTAGCCCCTTCGCCGTCTCGCACGATGGCCTGCGCCAGCAAGCTTGCGACTTCTGTCAGCGCGGCGACCAATACCCGGCCTTCCGGGCTGTCCAGTGATGCAATTTCTGCATGCCGTGCCCGCTGCGTCGCCATCAGCGTGAAGCAGTCGTTGGTGGAGGTATCACCGTCAATGGTGATGCGGTTGAACGATTGATCGGCCAACTGACTTACCAACGCTGGCAGCAACGTGGGCGCTATGCACGCGTCCGTCGCCAGGAATCCGAGCATGGTGGCCATGTTGGGCCGAATCATTCCCGCGCCTTTAGAGATACCAGTGATCGTCACGGTGGCTCCAGCAAGCGAGACTTGCCGGCTAAATGCCTTGGGCACCGTGTCTGTGGTCATAATGGCCTGGGCCGCCAGACCCCACTGGTCAGCTGATGCGCTTGCGATGGCTGCTGGCAAGCTTGCCACGATGCGTTCAACGGGTAGCGACTCCATGATCACACCGGTGGAATAAGGAAGCACCTGCGTGTCAGCAACGCCTAAGAGCCCAGCCGCTGCGCTGCAGGTCTGACGAGCGCGCACCAGCCCGTCCACACCGGTTCCGGCGTTAGCGTTACCGGTGTTGATGACCAGTGCGCGAGCGCCGAAAGACGCGGCAAGATGCTCACGGGCGACTTGCACAGGCGCTGCGCAAAAGCGGTTCTGCGTAAACACGCTGGCGACCGCAGTGCCCTCAGCAAGCAGGAACACGGTCAGGTCTTTACGGCCTGGTTTTTTAATGCCTGCTTCTGCCACACCGATGCGAATGCCGTCTATCGGAAAAAGATCTTGCGCTAGCGGCGCGCTCAAATTTACGGGCATGAATACTCCTTTGGGGGGATAAGCGACCTCAACATGCTTGATCGGGCCATCGTAAAAACGCGGGCCACAGCCCGCGATTACCCTTGCCGAAGCTTAGCGCAGGCGCACTATCAGGCCAGCTTGCCGTGGCACTGCTTGTACTTTTTCCCGCTGCCGCAAGGGCACGGGTCGTTGCGGCCCACGCGGCCACCTGAGGCGACTTTTTCCTGCACTCGCAGGGTTCTTTCGTCCATGGTGACCTCGGCATCGCCACTTTCGTTGGGCGCGCTGTACGTGACATTGGAAATGCTTTCTGCCCGCTGCTCCATGTCCTCGGCAGCGGCACCCAGTGCATCTGGCGACTGGACCTGCACGGTCATAAGCACGCGAGTGACCTCGCTCTTGACCGCGTCGATCAGCTGGCGAAACAATTCGAACGCTTCGCGTTTGTATTCTTGTTTGGGCTGCTTCTGCGCATAGCCACGTAGGTGAATGCCTTGGCGCAGATAATCGAGCGCGCTCAAATGGTCTCGCCAGTTGGAGTCGAAAGTCTGCAACAAAACCACACGCTCAAATTGCGTGAACTGATCGTCTCCAGCCGTTCCGACCTTGTCATCGAAGCTTGTGCGCGCTGCTGTTTGCACACGCTCAAGAATGTCGTCGTCGGTAATGGAGCTGGAGCCTTCTACCTCCTGCTGCAGACTGAGCGGCAATTGCCATTGTTCTGCCAGCACCTTCTCAAGACCCGGAAGATCCCATTGCTCTTCTACGGATTCGGCCGGAACGTGGGCGCGCACCACATCGGTCAGGCAATCCTCTCGCATCGCGCCGATGATGTCTCCAAGCGTTTGCGCGTCGAGAATTTCATTGCGCTGCTGGTAGATAACCCTGCGCTGGTCGTTGGCAACATCGTCGTATTCGAGCAATTGCTTGCGCACGTCAAAGTTGCGCGCTTCCACTTTGCGCTGGGCCGACTCAATACTGCGCGTGACAATGCCGGCTTCAATAGCCTCGCCCGGGGGCATCTTGAGTCTGTCCATGATGGACTTGACCCGCTCGCCGGCGAATATGCGCATCAGAGAGTCATCCAGACTCAGATAAAAGCGCGACGAACCTGGGTCACCTTGTCGGCCCGAGCGACCACGCAGCTGGTTGTCAATACGGCGCGATTCATGCCGCTCGGTGGCGATGATCCGCAAGCCGCCCAGCGCCTTGACGCGATCGTGCTCCAACGCCCATTCCGCGCGCAGCTTCTCGGCACGTGCGGCGCGGGCCGTCTCGTCGAGCGACTCGTCAGATTCCAGCTCGGAAATGGTTTTTTCAATGTTGCCGCCGAGCACGATATCGGTGCCCCGGCCGGCCATGTTCGTGGCGATGGTGACCATGCCCGCACTGCCCGCTTGCGCCACGATGTCCGCTTCGCGGGCATGCTGCTTGGCGTTGAGCACCTGGTGGGGAAGACCGGCCTTGATCAGCAGGGCATCAATGATTTCAGAGTTCTCAATGGACGTGGTGCCCACCAGCACAGGCTGACCGCGTTCGTAGCACTCGCGGATATCGGTGATTGCGGCCTCGTATTTTTCATCCGTAGTCTTGTAGACGCGGTCCAGCTGGTCCTCGCGCCGGCTTGGCCGGTTCGGCGGCACGACCATGGTTTCAAGGCCGTAAATTTCCTGGAATTCGTAGGCTTCCGTGTCAGCCGTGCCCGTCATACCCCCAAGCTTGGTGTATAGGCGGAAATAGTTCTGGAAGGTTATTGAGGCGAGCGTCTGGTTTTCCGCCTGAATGTTCACGCCTTCTTTCGCTTCCACTGCCTGGTGCAGGCCCTCGCTCCAGCGACGGCCAGACATTAGGCGCCCGGTGAACTCATCGACGATGACAATCTCGCCGTCTTGAACGACGTAATGCTGATCGCGGTTGTACAAATGATTGGCCCGAAGCGCTGCATACAAGTGGTGCATTAGCGCAATGTTGGCCGGGTCATAAAGGGAAGCGTCTGCCGGAATTAGTCCAGCGTCAGCCAGAACACGCTCAGCCGTTTCATGGCCCTGTTCTGTCAAAAACACCTGGTGTGATTTTTCGTCCACCGTAAAGTCGCCCGCCCTGATGACGCCCTCGCCGGTACGCACGTCCTCCTCGCCCTCTTGCCGTACCAGCGCTGGAATCACCTTGTTCATGGCGATATACATCGCTGTGTGGTCTTCAGCCTGGCCACTGATGATGAGGGGCGTACGGGCCTCATCAATCAGAATCGAGTCCACTTCGTCCACGATGGCGAAGTTCAACGAACGCTGAACGCGGTCGCCCGATTCGTACACCATGTTGTCCCGCAAATAGTCGAAACCGTACTCGTTATTGGTCCCGTAGGTAATATCCGCTGCGTACGCCGCCTGCTTTTCCTCGCGCGGCATGTTGGGCAGATTGATACCAACAGTGAGGCCAAGAAAGTTGTACAGCCGCGCCATCCACTGCGCGTCTCGATTGGCCAGGTAGTCGTTCACCGTCACCACGTGCACGCCTTTGCCAGTGAGTGCGTTGAGGTAAACCGGTAACGTGGCCGTCAAGGTTTTGCCCTCGCCCGTCCGCATCTCGGCGATCTTGCCAAAGTGCAAACCCATTCCGCCGACCAGCTGCACATCGAAATGGCGCATCTTCATCACGCGCTTCGAACCCTCGCGAACCACAGCGAAGGAGTCTTCGAGCAATGCATCAAGGTCCTCGCCACCAGCCACTCGCGCTTTGAACTCTTCCGTTTTGGCACGCAGACCGTCGTCGCTCAGCGCCTCATAGGTTGGCTCCAGCGCATTGATGCGCACTACCGTTTTGCGGTATTGCTTAAGAAGGCGATCATTGCGACTGCCGAAAATTTTGGTGAGGAAGTTGATGGCCATCAGACGTGAACCCGCTGCCGCGTTAGTGCGCGGCGCAGGTCAGTAATCCTGTAAGTAAGTGGGTCAAACGATGCCGAAAGTGAGAATTGCAAGCTGGCCATTCTTTGCGGCACCGCAACACGGTGAACGTCAAATTTTACCTTTGTGCAGCAGCCAAGGACGAGCCCCCCCCTCGAGCGGCATTTGACGAGGCCGCTTTCGCCAATTTGGCAGCTGCATCGCCCATTGCAAGGAACTTGCCCGGATCCTGCAGCACGCCCTCGACCCACACCTCAAAGTGCAAATGAGGCCCGGTGGATCTGCCCGTCGTTCCGACTTTTGCGATCTCTTGCCCCCTGCGAACCACATCGCCGCGCGCTACCAACACGCGTGAAGAATGCGCGTACCTCGTCACAACTTGGTTTCCGTGGTCAATTTCCACCATGTTTCCGTATGCCGGATGAAATTCCTGGGTAACAACGATCCCGCCTGCGGCCGCTAAGATCGACGTTCCGACAGGTGTCGCGAAATCCAGTCCGGTATGCAGCGCCGCCCCCCCCGTGATTGGATCGATTCGCCAACCGAAGCCGGAACCAACCACATGACCCGGAACAGGTGCCTGGGTGGGAATCATGTGCTTGCTCAATCTTTGATCCATCAGGCGCGACTCAAGTACCGTCAGTAAATCGGTGCGCTGCCCGCTAATCCGATCTAGTTGGTTTAAAGTGTCCTGAAGCTCCAGCATGCTGAGCGGCCGGTTACCCACCAGCAGCCCGCCCTGGCCAGGCGCTTTGCCAGTTTTTTTGTCGGCCGCGCCCGGCATGACAACACCCGCCATTGCAGAGACGCGCTCGCTCAGTGACTCCATTTGAACCATACGCGCCTGGATTTCGCCCACCTTGCGCGCCATTGCATCAACGTTTTGGCGCATGAACAATTCGCGCTGCGCATCGCTTTGTGCGGCGACGGGAAAATTGTCGCTCGCTCGCTCGGGGCCTTTGAAAAACCCTTGAGGCCCCGCTGCCAATTGGTACAGCGCCACCCCCGCCACCGCCAGAAACAGCCCGATTAGCACTGACGCCAGCGCCAGAACGGCACCGGAAAGCGTAACGGTACGACTGCGCACCCAACTTACGTCCATGATAATGAGTTGCATATTTTTGTCCTCTCCGTGGCAAGCTCCGCACATGCATCGCCGCCACCATTCCATTACGTTCCAACAAGCGGCTGACGAAGCCCCGGTGCTTTCTCAACTGACCGCTCGCGTAAAGGACTCCGCCGCGCGCCTGCGCGCTATCGAGGCGCTGGTACCGGCACCTCTTTATGCCTGTCTTCGGGCTGGGCCGGTCGACGAAGCGTCGTGGTGTCTTTTGGTACGGGGCAACTCTGCTGCCGCAAAGCTGCGTCAACTACTGCCCGCTCTGCAAGCGCATCTGCGCAGCAGGGGGTGGGAGGTTAGCGCTATTCGCATCAAAGTTCAAACTTGACAGAAAGCCCAAGATGTACCGCTGCAGCGGCGTACCCGGCGTTCACCGCCTGCGCAGCGCGGCGCTCAGTAGCATAACGGGCACCAAACCGACCAGCACCAGCGCCAAAGATGGCAATGCTGCTTCTCCCAATCGCTCATCACGAGCAAGTTGATAGGCCACCACGGCCAAGGTGTCACTGTTGAAGGGACGCAGCACCATCGTAGCTGGGAGCTCCTTCATCACATCCACAAAAACCAACAAAGCTCCAGCCAATGCGGCCTTTTGAAGCAATGGCCAGTGGACATCGCGCGCCAAACGCAGGCTTCCAGCGCCCAGCATTCTTGCGCTTTCGTCAAGACTTGCCGGAAGGCGGGTGTAGCCGCTTTCCACGCTCTGAAGAGCCACGGCGCTAAAGCGCACCAAGTACGCCCAAATGATGCCCGTTGCTGTGGTTGTGACGATTGCGGCAACACCCAGTTGCGGAAAATGCTGCTGCAACCAGCCCACGGGCAGCAAAATGCCCACGACGACAACCGCTCCTGGCACTGCGTAACCCACCCCGACCAAACGCACCACCGCCCGAATCAGCCCAATGGGCTGCCGGCGTAAAGCAAAGCCAAGGCCTAGAGCGACGAGTAATGCCAATACTGCTGTAAGGCCTCCGAGTCGTACACTGTTCCAAGCCCACTCCAAAAAGCGATGCCACGGCAACACCGACCAGTCTGCAGCCAGTGGGCGCAACATGAACAGCACGGGTGCCACGAAGCCCAGTAGCAGAGGCAACCCACAGACCGCCCACGCGAGAACCTGCCCACGCCCGCTGAGCAATGCTGGTGCGGCAGCAACGGCAGAGCCCGAGGCGCGGGAAGCAAAACGGACCCGGTGTTGGAACTTACGCTCCAGCCACAGCAGCAGCAAAACGAACCCCAACAGCATGGTGGAAAGCTGAGCCGCCACCTGACGGCTGTCCATCGAAAGCCACGCCTTGATGATTGCGGTACCGAACGTCTGAATTCCGAAATAGCTCGTCACGCCAAAATCCGCCAAGGTCTCCATTAACGCCAATGCCACCCCCGCCGCCACCGCGGGGCGCGCGAGCGGCAAAGCGACGGCCAGAATTCGGTGCCTCAGGGGGGCTCCCAGCATGCGTGCTGCGTCCATTAGCTGAGGCGTGCGGTCCGCCAACGCTGTGCGCGCTAGGAGATACACGTAGGGATAGAGCGCCACCACAAAAACCCACACAGCACCGCCCAGGCTGCGCACTTCGGGCAACACTCGCCCTTCAATGCCGAGGAGCGCACGCACCCAGGTTTGCACCGGCCCACTGAATTGGAGGAAATCGGTGTACGCATACGCTGTCACATATGCAGGCATCGCAAGCGGTAGCAAAAGCAGCCATTCAAAACTGCGTCGCCCGCGAAAATCAAAAAGTGTGACCGCTACCGCAGCAGCAGTACCCACCAACGCCGTACCCACACCTACGCCAAGCGCCAGCCACAGCGTGGTCCACAAATAACCGGGCAGCACAGTCTGCGCCATTGCCGTAAGTATTGGCAAAGGTGCCTGCGAGCCAGCGCCAGGCAACCATGCGCCCAAGAGTGCGAGCACCGGCAAACTGAGTAAGCCCGCAATGAGCAGCAGGGGAAAGCGGTGCAAGACGGACCGGAACATCAAAGGAAAGCTATGGGATAGACCGGAAATGCGTGCCGCACAGCTGCGATCAAACGAGTACAAACATGCAAATGAGAATTCTAAGCATTTACAAACTTAAAATGCAGCATGCTTTTAAAGCTCACTCATCTGGACGTTAAATATCCCGGTCAAACCAGCCCCACGGTCGTCGACGTCAACCTAGAACTACCGGCGGGGAGTATTGGTGTGTTGATCGGGCCCTCGGGATGCGGTAAGACCACGCTATTGCGGGCCGTCGCGGGCTTGTCTGAGGTTGAAGCGGGAGAAGTGCGTTTGGGCGACCAGTGCCTAAGCAGCCCCGGGCGTCATGTGCCAGCCGAGGCCCGGCGCATCGGAATGGTATTTCAAGACTACGCGCTGTTTCCACATTTGAGCGTAGCGAGAAACATTGCGTTTGGCTTGCACGGAATGGACAAACGCGGCCAGGTCGAGCGTGTGCAGGAAGTGCTCGAACTGGTAGGTTTGCCGGACTCCCAAAATCGCTACCCGCATGAGATGTCCGGAGGGCAGCAACAGCGTGTTGCTTTGGCACGCGCAATGGCACCGCGCCCTCGCCTGATGTTGTTGGACGAGCCGTTTTCCAATTTGGACGTTGAACTACGCACGCGTCTGGCTCAGGAAATGCGCACAATCCTCAAAACTGCCGGCGTTACGGCTCTCTTTGTCACGCACGACCAACTCGAAGCCTTCGCTATTGGCGATCTCATTGGCGTTATACGCGCAGGCCAACTCCAGCAGTGGGACGATCCCTACACTTTGTACCATCGCCCCGCAACAAGGTTTGTCGCAAGCTTTATTGGTCACGGTGTACTTCTGCCTGCGACCTATGTTGAGGAGGGTTCAGGACTTGTGGTGCGGACACCGGTCGGCGACATGCCGCTCTCGGCTGCAGCGGCGTCTGCTCAACCTCCCAGCGCCGGCACGCAGTGCGATGTACTGCTGCGTGCGGACGATGTGGTCCACGACGATGCATCTCCGACCAAAGCGCGCGTTTTAAGAAAGCTTTTTCGGGGTTCCGAGTTTCTCTACACGCTGGAGACGGCCGGCGGCCAGACCGTTCAGGCCCACGTACCCAGTCACCACAACCACGCAGTAGGCGAGTGGATTGGTGTTCGGCTGGAGGCGCACCATGTCGTGACCTTCGCGAAGGAACCCCTTTCCCTCGACTGATCGTTATAGCGCGAAGGCTAAGCCCAGGAGCTCAACCGAGCAACTGCAATCCCGTCAGTCTCTCATGTTCGGAAGCAGCAAACCGATCCGTCATACCCGCAACAAAATCTGCAATTACCCTGCACTGGCGGCCTGCCCCCAAGACGCTGGCCCTGCTTGCATACGCAGGCTTCATCTCTTGAGGACACGCGAGGTACGCCGCAAAGAGTTCCCGCACCACCACCTGTGCCCGACCCGTGATTTCAACGACCTGCGGATGTCTATACAAATTCGCGAACAGGAACCGCTTAAGACCGTGCGATTCGCTGCGCATTCTGGCGCTGAAGCAAACCAGCGGCTGTGAGCAACGTACATCCTGAACGCTGTTTAGTGTTGCCTCGATCAAAGCGCTGCGCGTCGCTTCGATCACGTCGTAAACCTGCGCGCTCAACATCCGACGTATCGCCTCGTACAGAAGACGCCTCTGGTGCTTCAGCGTATTGAGACCGGGAAACGCAACGATGGCTTCAGTGCGATAGCGCGCGAACAGTGGCAATTCCATCAGCTGCTCTTGAGTGATCAGCCCCGCGCGTACGCCGTCGTCAATATCGTGCGCGTTGTAAGCGATTTCGTCCGCAAGATTGGCAAGCTGAGCCTCAAGGCTCGGTTGTTGCTGCGCTAGAAAACGCGCGGCGACACCGCCCGGCTCTTGAAGCTCCATCGCTTTCGCATGCGCCCGCGAGCAGTGCTTGAGAATGCCTTCACGCGTTTCAAAAGTCAGGTTAAGCCCGGAGAACCGTGGGTATCGCAACTCTAACGAATCGACCACACGCAAACTCTGCAAATTGTGCTCAAAGCCACCGTAGCCGTGCATGCACTCATTCAAAGCATCCTGCCCAGCATGGCCAAAAGGGGTGTGCCCCAGATCATGGGCCAGCGCAATAGCCTCCACCAAATCTTCATTCAATCTCAGAGAGCGGGCAATAGAACGGCCGAGCTGCGCGACTTCCAGAGAATGCGTCAACCGAGTGCGGTACAAGTCGCCTTCATGGTTTAAGAAAACCTGAGTTTTATAAACCAGCCGCCGAAATGCCGATGAATGCACGATCCGATCGCGGTCACGCTGGTAGTCACTCCGCGTAGGAGCAGCAGCTTCGGCATGCCGTCGACCGCGGC
Source organism: Burkholderiales bacterium (assembly GCA_038235025.1). Classification (GTDB taxonomy): domain Bacteria; phylum Pseudomonadota; class Gammaproteobacteria; order Burkholderiales; family Burkholderiaceae_C; genus Simplicispira. The sequence goes on along the minus strand of JBBSUJ010000058.1, from coordinate 8,815 downwards.
TATCGGCCGCGTGACACGCATAAGGAGCCAACCCTAGAATATCAGTCAAATAGGCCTCTTGCGCTTTACTCGCTTACATTCATAGCTATGCTAATAGGAGCGCAAAAAATGGCTCCAACCGGTGCTATGCAGCTGCACAAAAAGCGTCGATGACTTCGCGAACCGCGCTTTCTGGAGCAGCGCGTACAACTGCCTTTCCCGGGCCGTCGATCAAGACGAAACGTATTTCCCCACCCTTTGACTTCTTGTCAACGCGCATCAGGTCCAAGTAGCGACCTGCGTTGTCGCCGGCGTCCAGCACCGGCGCAATAACCGGCAGCCGCGCGCGCTCGACCAAGCTACGTAAACGCCGGCAAAACTCAGCATCCACCATGCCTAATCGCTGGGACAAGTCAGCTGCCATCAGCATGCCCACCCCCACACCTTCACCATGCAACCAAACCCCATATCCCATCCCCGCCTCGATCGCGTGACCAAACGTGTGACCGAAATTGAGAATTGCCCGCAATCCTGACTCTCGTTCGTCCTGCGCAACAACCTCCGCTTTAATTTCGCAACTTCGCCGAACTGCAAATGCCAAAGCATGTCGGTCCAGCTTCATCAGCGCTTCCATGTGGACTTCCAGCCACTCCATAAAAGCGACGTCATAAATGGGACCATATTTAATCACTTCCGCCAGACCGGCACTTAGCTCGCGCTTCGGCAGAGTATCCAAACAGGCCAAGTCGCATACGACTAGGTCGGGCTGGTGAAAAGCCCCAATCATATTTTTCCCTAACGGGTGATTGATACCCGTCTTTCCACCCACCGACGAATCAACTTGCGCCAGCAACGTTGTCGGTACTTGAACGAAAGGTATTCCTCGCATGTAACTGGCTGCCGCAAATCCCGTGACGTCTCCGACGACTCCTCCACCGAGTGCGAATAATATTGTGTTTCTATCGCAATGCAGCTCCAACAGCGCGTCAAAAATTACATTTAACGTCTGCCAGTTCTTGTATTTCTCGCCGTCTGGCAGCACAACCATGTTGACCTCGGAATACCTACCAATGATCGCTTTACGCAACGCGTCGGCATACAAGGGTGCTACAACAGTATTGGAGACAATAAGCGCCTTCGGTGCCGAGGGCAAATTTACTGAAGTGAATATTGAATCTATGAAATCGGCCCCAATCGCAATTTCATAACTACGCTCACCTAAGTCTATTGTCACGACTTGCGCACTAAGACCGATGAACTTCGTAGCAGGAATAACAGTAGACGAGCCAGAGAGCGAAGAGTCCCGAACATCGGAAGGAAGCATAAACGTAGATTAAAAACCGCGGGAATCAGTGAATAATGCTGGGCTAAAAAGATTCTCGATCACCTCAGTTGCAGGTAACTCAAGCAGATAGAACACATCGTAAAGTACATAGATTTGTAAAACCGGCAAAGCCCTATTTACGCTTGCGTGCGGTTTATCCTCGGAAGCAAAAAGATTGAATTGCTACCCCCTTATGATAGAAAGTCATCTCGCTGCACTTTCGTCAAGATGGCTAGTAGCACTTCTGAGGTCGATTGACGTGCGATTTCAATAGTGTGGTGTGCGACTTCACGGTAAAGCGGGTCACGCACCGCGTACAAATCCCGCAAACTATCCATCGGATCGGCGACCTGGAGCAATGGGCGAGTGGCGTCATGACGTACTCGTCCGTAAATATCCTCAGGTAATCCATGCAGATAGAAAACACATGCATGTTGCTTAAGCGAGCTTCTATTTGGGAGCCTGAGCACAGCGCCACCCCCTGTAGACAATACGAATGGACCGTCGCAAGAGGACAACTGTGAAATCACCTGTTGCTCGACATCTCGAAAAGCATCTTCACCCTCAAGCTCAAAAAAAGAACGAATCGAGCAACCGATTCGCTTCTCAATTACACAGTCCGAATCCAAAAACTTGAAGTTCAAGCGAATCGAAAGCTTGCGGCCCAGTGTCGATTTTCCAGTACCGGGCAGACCGACAAGCGCGATATTGATCAATGCACCATAAAATTTCTATTCATCAGTTAGGTGTTGAACAGTCATTTACCCCGTATGGCGCAGTTAAGAAAGATCCATTAATCTGATCGCCCTCGATGAAATTAGTTCGATATGCCTTTTGAACGCTCCCTTCGGAACCGGCTACGTTAGTCGTTACTTTAACAGTGTAGAAAAGCCACGTAGCTACGTTCATCGGATACTCAACCTGAACAGTAGCACGACCGTTACTTCCCGTTACCCTCTCGCCTACAAATGACAATACGACATCAGCCTTACGCGGATTGACGGAATTATCGCCGTCTATATCTTCCCCAGCATCTAGGAAGCCGTTCCGATTGATATCTTCGTTTATGCAAGATGTTCGAACACCAGAAAACTCACCTTTCTGATATACGGTTAAATCGACCACTGCTGAAATTTGAGCATTAGTTACTGCATTACCCGCGGCGTCTGCAACAGCGATGTCAAATTTCTTAATATAAGTAAGATCATTCGCACCGCGCTCCAACTTGTTATTATCACCCAACGTAATGGATAGTGGCTGCTTCGCAACGGTCATCGTTGCGGACACGAATCGCGGGCAAGCGCCGTTTGCAATATCCACATCAGAAATCCCGTAACAAACGCGAATTCTTACGCCATCAGTAGGGCTTGAACGGGTCCCAGCAATGTACTCAGACGTAGCCTGCCCCGATCCATTGCTGTATACGGTTCCGACTGCCGTAGAAATAGCCTCACCACTGCCCAGCACAGGCGGGACAATCTCAAACCGTGCGCGTACATTTTGGATAGCCTGATTTGATGCGTTTTGGAAAACTGCTCGCAGGCTCGCACGCTGAGTAGTGAAACCTGAAGCGTTTGGCTCGATAGTATTCGAATTAATAGCCAAGCTTGCTGAACTTATAGTTCCAATAGCGTCTGGAATCCCCAAACCATCGGGATTTAAAACCTGAACTTCTTCGCTTACCACCACTCCTGAACCTCCTGCATCCACCGTATAAATACCCAGCGAAATCGGAGCAGCTCGCAACTCAGCCATTGCGTTTCCCAGCGCATCTGTGTTCAAGGTTTGACTGAAGCCTAACGAGCCACTTAATTTAACAGCAGTTTTCGGTATGCCAGATCCGTTTACGTCTGTCACCTTTACAGAAACCTTGACAGACGCTCCTGGTGCTGGCGCTGCTGGGACCAAAGAAAGAGCTATTTGACTCCCTGTCACAGGAAGAACCGCCTTTGTGGTTTGCCCCCCGGCTGCAATGGTCGCGACGATCTCTCGGTTGCTTTTGTTGTCGCCAATCGATATTTTCCCGGTCGATTTTCCAGCTGCGTCAGAAATGCTGGTATCTGGTGTATAAACTCCAGAATCTACGGAGACAGATACATTTGAATTAGGCACAGGATTGTTAGCAGAATCCAAAGCCGTCACAGTCAAGGTCGCCTCATCAGCCCCCGAATTACTCAAGGCGATTTTATCAAGTTGATAGATCAGACTGGACACAATTGGTGAAACAGTTGATCCATCCCCCGACGAGCCAGAATTGCCACCGCCACCGCCGCAGCCCACCAATGCAAAAGCCAATGAACAGCCTAGCACGCATAAAACTTTTTTCATTTTTTTAACCTTAAGTGAGACAACAATTAGCGAACTGGCCCACGATCTGAAATTACTTTGGGGGTAATAAAAACGAGCATTTCACGCTTGCTAGTTTCCTTAGTCGTATTTTTAAAGAGGTTTCCTACGACAGGTACATCGCCCAGGAAAGGGATCTTATTCTCTTGGTTCGTTTCTTCCATTTCGTATATACCACCGATAACTACAGTGCCACCATTTTCGACCAGCACCTGGGTAACGATGTGCTTTGTATCAATTGCCACGCCTTGGGTGGTCGTTTCACCGCGGCTATCTTTATTAATATCGAGATCAAGGATAATGTCACCTTCAGGGGTAATCTGAGGCGTCACCTCCAGCTTGAGAACGGCCTTCTTGAAAGCGATAGTAGTAGCACCGTTGGGGGCTGTCACGGAGTACGGGTACTCTGTTCCTTGTTCAATCAAAGCCTTGGTCTGATCTGCGGTAATAATCCTGGGGCTAGAAACAACTTTTCCCTTCCCATCAGCCTCAAGCGCAGACAATTCAAGAGTCAAAAATCGATTGGCAGCAGAATTAAATATGGAGAGTGCAAAACTGCCCACTGCATCTGCGCCGGATAATTGAGCGGGTAGGTTAACAAAACTCCCCAGCGGGTCAGTCGTACCACCAGCACCACTGCTGGCAACACCGTTGCTGTAACTACTACCAAATGCCACCCTGTTGTTTCCGCCGAGACTGTAGCCTCCATCACCACCACGGTTTGCTCGAAGATCTGCGCCACCAAGTCGCACGCCCAATGAACGTCCAAACGTGTCACGCGCCTCCACAATTCTGGCTTCGATCAAAACCTGGCGTACTGCAATGTCAAGTGAAGCGAGCAACTTTCTGACTTCTTCTAGTTTATTTGGCGTATCCGTGACAAAAAGCTGATTAGTACGTGGCTCTGAAATAGCGCTACCGCGTTCTGAAAGAAAACGTGTGGCTGTGCCAGAAACTGCACCTTGACTCGACGTGAGTTGAGCCACCATATCCGCAGCCTTTGCGTAGTTCAATTGAAAGGCTTGCGTACGCAAAGGCTCAAGCTTTTGAATAGACAGTGCAGCTTCGTAATCTTTCTGAGTTCTTGCGTCAATCTCATCTTTCGGTGCGATCCACAACACAGTTCCATTTTTCCTCATGCCCAAACCTTTGGCATCCATAATAATCTGCAAGGCCTGGTCCCACGGCACGTCTTTTAGCCGGAGTGTTAAAGATCCAGCAACGGTGTCTGACGTGACGATGTTGAAATTTGTGAAGTCGGCAATCACCTGTAAAAGTGATCGAACTTCAATATTCTGAAAGTTTAAAGATAATTTTTCACCGCTGTAGCCCGGGCCCTGCGTCAGTTTGCTGAGATCCACCTTTTTCTGGCGAACCTCAACAACAAATTGATTGTCGCTTTGATATGCACTGTGCTCCCAGTCCCCTATCGGCTCAATCAGCATGCTTACTTTGTTGCCGTCTTCAGTAGTAGTTACGCGCTGGACTGGTGTTCCGAAATCGCTCACGTCAAGACGCCGACGAAGCCCCTCCGATAGAGAAGAATGCAAGAACTCGACTTTGAGGTTTTTACCTTGTTGCTGAAGATCTACCCCCACTTGGCTGCTAGCCAAAGACACGACTATCCGTCCAGATCCATCTGGGCCTCGCCGAAAATCGATATCTTTAACGGGCAGAGTGTCAGTGCTTCCGGCTTGCGCAAATACGTCGGCCGATGCACCAGAATTACTAACCGATGCTGCGGGATCGAGCAACACCAGAAGCGCGTCGCCTTGAACTTCTGTACGGTAAGCCGTAGCTTGCTTGAGATTTAGGACAACGCGCGCACGTCCGTCGGCTTCAACCACGTTAACGGACTTCAAATTTCCTTGATTGACGACAACAGCTGGCTTTCCCAGAGCACTTGTAGTGTCAGGAAAATCAAGCGCTATTCTCGCTGGTGACTGGATAGCAAAACCCGTGGGAGGAGCAGAAAGGGGCTGTGTAAATTCAATGCGGAGCACCTCAGAGCCTCCCTGCATAGACGCCGTCACCGATTTAATTGCACCTGCAGCTAACGCACCAGCGGATGCAAAAGCAAGGGCGGTCGTCACAGAAAAAAATTGAATAGTTTTTTTCATGTTGATATTCTTACAAGTCATTTCTTAACTCCCTCTTGCAACTCGAGCGAAGCTGCTCGTTCGATCCAATCACCAGTCGCATCTTGCGCAATCTCACGCAACTGAATGGCGGTTTCGGTTATTTTTTCAATTCGCCCATAATTGAGGCCCAGATGATCACCCACGCGCACCTGGTAAATCAGTTTATCGACATCCAGCAAAGCGGTAGGTTTGCCTGACTTGCTTAAAAAACCAACCATAGACATCGCGTCTAAAGGAAAAGCTTCGAGGGGCTCTTTACGTCGGGACAACTCAGGAGCAATCAGCGCCGCGTTCGAAGCGGTTTGAGAGGAATCGCGCCTCAAAGCCAACGTCAGCCTCTGAGGATCAAACGGCTCAAGAACACCGTTGACAACGTATTGCTGGGGATAGAATTTCTTAGGCTCGGTTATGGGTGTGACGCGAGGCTGCGCTTGCGCCCGCTCTTGCGCCATCCAATCGCGGAGCTCAGCCTCCCCAGAATCACTGCATCCTAATATAACCAGCGGCGCTAAAGCTCCGAGCACAATACGAGCAAAAATCATTTCTCTGCTCCTTGGGTAGCTATACGTTGCGCTTCGATTTCATCAGCATCTAGATATCGAAAGGTTCTGGCAGTCGCATCTAGGGTTAACCCATCGTTACTTTTATCTTTGGCAGCGATTGCGATATCATTTAAGGTAACGATTCTCGATAGATTCGCAATGTCAGCTGCGAAAGCACCCATGTCGCTGTAGCTTCCAGTAACCCTAATAGCTATTGGTAATTCTATATAGTAGGGACGAGCAATTTCTGATGATGGTCTGAAAAGCTCAAACTGCAAACTACGGCCTACGCCGGCTTGGTTGATATCAGAGAGTAGCGCTGCCATTTCAGCCTTACTAGGCAATTGCTTCTCAAGCTGAATAACATATTGCTGCACCTGCTCCCGCTGATTCTTGAGCAATTCAAGGCTTACCGCCTTGTTCATTTTGGTTACGTAATCAGCACGCAGACTTATTTCTTTGGCCTGAACTGCCTCTAGCTCATCTCGGTAGTCTTGCAATTTAGCGAACCACAAGACCACCGCTACAGCAATAACGATTAATGAACACAGCAGTATCTTGGGGATCCGCGGCCATAAAGACGGGTCTTTGGTGTCCAGATTGCGAAATTGTCTTTGAACCGATTCCTGCCAAGACACATGATCTATAGACGTTGTATTTTTCTTGGCCATATATCAATTCCCGTTCGGAACTTCTGCACTATCCGAATTTTTTTCGTCCTTGGCTTCGCTGGACCTCTTCAGCGTGAAGCTAATATTAAAAGAGTTGACCCTGCGTTTGTCGTTAGGCGTGAGTGATACGCTGCTTGCCACAATTTCTACAAGCTGAGGCTTCGACAACCAGGGCGTGTTGTCAGCAAGGTTGCGCAGCATTTCCGACACTCGCTCGTTCGACTGCGCGACACCCTGTATGGCAATTTGTTGATTGGTTTGTTTCAGCGCGGTGATATACACACCGTCTGGCAGCTGCTTGGCTAACTCGCTCAACAAGTGAACGGGAAGATTGCGGTCAGCCTGAAGGTCCTCTACGGCTTTCTGCCTAGCGCGCAACGACGCAATCTCTTTCTCTATATCTGCAATTTCAACGATTTGCTTTTCAAGCACGGCAATTTCGCTTGTCAAAAACGCGTTACGCGCCTGCTGCTGCTCGATCACCATTTGAAACCACCAATAGATAGCACCTGCGACCAACAGACCAAGCAGAAACGATCCAAACATCGTCGCTTGAAATGTTTCGCGGCGACGCTTTCTAGCAACCTCTCGATGAGGCAATAAGTTAATTAAAATCACTGAAGAAACCTCCGCATTGCTAAACCGCAAGAGGTCAAATACGATGGTGCTTCACGTGCCATTTTTTTGATTCGGACAGCTCCGGAAATTTCCATATTCTCAAACGGATTTGCTATCGCTGCAGCAAACCCTGTGTGCTGAGTTACGGAATCAGCCAAACCTTGCAGCGGCGCGGACCCGCCTGCGATCATGATTCGATCGACACGGTTATGTGGAGTGCTGGTAAAGAAAAACTGCAAGGCGCGGCCAATTTCCTGAGCCATGCTTTCGACAAAGGGCTTCAGAACTGATGAGGCATAGTCGTCAGGCAAATCACCGCTTCTTTTTTTGCTTTCTGCCTCTTCCACAGAAAAGCCATATTGCCGAACGATCAATTGCGTGAGCTGCGCTCCGCCGAAGGCTTGATCCCGGTCATACAGAACTTCTTCATTGCGTATAACTTGCATGCTTGTTGTCATAGCGCCTACTTCAAACAAGGCGACCATTGCGTCTTTCCCGCCATTGGGCATTGCTTCAATGAGGCGACTGGCAGCAAGACGGGAGGCATAAGATTCGATGTCGAGAATGACCGCCTTCAGCCCAGCCGCCTCGGCTAGGCCTTGTCGATCCTGAACTTTTTCTCGTCTTGATGCTGCGATTAGCACATCAACATCGCCCGGGGCGGTCTTGCTTGGACCAACCACGCAAAAATCCAGACTCACTTCGTCTAACGAAAAAGGAATGTACTGGTTCGCCTCTGATTCGACCTGAACCTCAAGTTCTTGATCCGTCATGCCAGCGGGCAGCGTGATTTTTTTGGTGATAACCGCAGAGGGCGGCAACGCGAGTGCCGCTGTTTTGGTACGCGTGCCACTTTTTTTGACAACGCGCCGTACCGCTTCCGCGACTTCATCGAACTTCTCGATGTTACCGTCGGTGATCCAGCCGCGCTCCAAGGGCTCGATAGCGCACCGCTCGAGGACGAAACCACCAGATTTGTCGCGCCCTAGTTCGACGAGCTTCACACTGGAAGAGCTGATGTCGATACCTAAAAGCGGCGCGGCCTGGCGACCGAACAAGGAACCCGTAGAGTTCAAGATGCCCCCTTGTAGTTATATGGATGAGGCAACAAAACCTCACATTTCACTTGGATGCTAGCAGTAAGATACTTCTCCAGCAAAGAAATTTCGATTTGCTGCACCTGCAAAACGTTGT